>JAKLKF010000150.1:0-273 GCA_023150805.1 Myxococcota bacterium
GCGTCGCCTCGTGCAGGGCGACGGTCTCGATCGAGGGGGGATCGGTGCTGGCCATGGGCGGGACAGGGGGAGGAGGAGGGGAGGGGCGCCGCGACCCCGGGGGGAGGGGAGGGCGGTGCGGGGGGCGATCCGGGGAGGAGCGCCGCGGGGAGGAGGGCAGCGGGGAGGAGGTCAGCCGGCCGGGGCGCGGCCGCCGTCGGCGGGAGAGTGTACTTGGCCCGTCCGGCGCGCGGGGGCAAGGGGCGTCGCCGCGGGTCGGCGCGTGCGCTCAGC
>JAKLKF010000150.1:283-15008 GCA_023150805.1 Myxococcota bacterium
TTGCTGCTGCAATAGGCTTTCGCCTCGGCGCGGACGAAGCTGTCGATTTCCGCCAAGCTGACGACGCCGTTGCGGCTGGCGTCCGCCGCCCCGGCGGCGCCGCGCACGGTGTTGTGGGCCAGGGCGTAGAGCTTGACCCCCATCACCGGGCAGACCTCGACCCGGCCGACGCTGACGGCCATGCCGCCGCCGGCGTCGACGTCGAAGCGCGTGGCGGGGCGGTCGCGGCGCTCGTGCAGCTCCAACAGCGGGCGGGGGGAGCTGGGCAGCGCCGGGCCGTGGCCCTGCCAGTCGGCCAGGGCCTGCCGCACCGCGTCCAGGTCGGGGTCGCCCTGCAGGCGGGCGTGCACGCCGACCAGGTGCCCGTCCGCGGTCGGCACCCGCACGCAGCGGGCGCTCACCCGGAAGGGCGCGGGGCCCTCGACGCTGCCCAGGATCTTCTGGGGCTCCTCGTCGAGCTTGTCCTCCTCGTTGCCGGGGTGGGGGTGCACGCTGCCGACCATGTCCCAGGCGCTCTCGCCGGGGTAGCCGGCGCCGCTGACGGCCTGCCAGGTCGAGACGATGGCGGCCTGCACGGGCCAGCGGGCGTGCAGCGGGGCCAGGGCCATGGCCAGCGGCACGGCGCAGCAGTTGGGGTTGGCGACGATGTAGCCGCGGCGCGGGTCGCCGCCGGTCTGGCGGTCGACCAGGGCCAGGTGGTCGGGGTTGACCTCGGGGATGACCAGCGGCACGTCGGGCGCCATGCGATGGGTGCTGGCGTTGGTGACCACCGCGCAGCCGGCGTCGCGGAAGGCGCCCTCGACCGCGCCGGCCACGCCGCTGTCCAGGGCGGAGAGGGCCAGGACGGCCCCGGGCGGCAGGACCTGCGGGTCGCAGGGCTGGACCGTCATCGCGGCGATCGCGGGTGGACAGCGGCCGGGCAGGCGCCAGGGGGCGGCCTGGGCGTAGGGCAGGCCGGCCGAGCGCTCGCTGGCGCAGAGCGCGGCGACGTGGAACCAGGGGTGGTGCTCCAGGAGCTGCACCAGCCGCTGGCCGACCATGCCGGTCGCGCCGAGGATCACGACGGGGACCGAGCCGCCGGCGGGTGAGGGGAGGGCTCGCGGCGCGGCAGGGGCGGGTGGCGCCGAGGTCAGGGGGGAGGGGGACATCTGCCCTCCGGGGCGGGCGGGCGGGCCTATCCCGGCCAGGGGCGCGACGGCCGGATAGGGGCGCGGCCCTGTCGGAGCCCCGATGTCCACGCGCGCCTCCTCCCTGATCTCCCGCTTCCCCGCTCGCCGGGTGGCCTTCTCCGACGGCGACGCCGCCACCGGCCCCGGCGGGGGGCTGGCCGCCGCCGTCGATCGCCTCGGCGCCCCCGCGCTGGCGCTGGTCCTGGCCGAGGGCGAGCAGGTCCGCCTGGAGGACGAGGGCGTGGCCCTGGTGGTGCGGCGCGAGGGGCCGGGCCAGGCGGTGCTGCGCGTGGAGTGGCAGGACGGGCCGGCCTTCGAGGAGCGCCTGGCCCTGCCCGAGGCCGAGCCGGCCGGCCCTGCGCCCGCGGGCCCCTCGCCCCTGCCCGCGGCGCCCGCCGCGCAGCCTTCCCCTGCCGCGCCGCCTCCCCCAGCCGCAGCTGTGGGCCGTCCGGTGACCGACCTCGCCGCCGCCCTGCTCGACGTGGAGCAGCCCCTGTGGGTCTGCGACGACCGGGTCTACCAGGGCGGCCCGGGCCCCGGCACCCTGCGGGCCCTGGTGCCGGCCACCTCGCCCGCGCGCCTGGGCTCCGAGGCCTTCCGGCAGGCCCACGGCGTGCGCGCCGCCTACATCGCCGGGGCCATGGCCGGCGGGATCGCCAGCGAGGAGCTGGTGCTGGCGATGAGTGGGGCCGGCATGCTGGGCTTCTTCGGCGCCGGCGGCCTGGACGAGGCGCGGGTGGCCCAGGCGGTGGAGCGCGTGGCCGGGCAGGCCCGGGGAGGCCCCTTCGGCTTCAACCTGCTGCACAACCCGGTCGAGCCCCAGGTCGAGGAGCGCACGGTCGACCTGTACCTGCGCGGCGGGGTGCGGGCGATCTCGGCCAGCGCCTTCATGCGCCTGACCCCGGCGGTGGTGCGCTACCGCGTGGCGGGCATCCGGCGGGAGGGCGACCGGGTGGTCAGCGACCAGCGCGTGCTGGCAAAGCTCAGCCGCCCCGAGGTGGCCGAGCAGTTCCTGCGGCCGGCGCCCGAGGCCCTGCTGCGCGAGCTGGTGCAGCGGGGCGCCATCACGGCGGCCCAGGCCGCGCTGGCCGCGACCGTGCCGGTGGCCGAGGACGTCACGGTCGAGGCCGACAGCGGCGGCCACACCGACCGGCGCCCGCTGGTGGCGATGTTCCCGGTGATCCGGCGGCTGCGCGACCGGATCGCCCGCGAGCAGGGCTACGCCGCGCGCGGGATCCTGCCGCGGGTCGGCGCGGCGGGCGGCCTGGGCGACCCCGCCAGCGTGCACGCCGCCTTCGCGCTGGGCGCCGACTACGTGCTCACGGGCTCGGTCAACCAGGCGGCGCGCGAGTCGGGCACCAGCGACCTGGCGCGGCAGATGCTGGCCGAGGCCGGCGTCGCCGACTGCACGACCGGGCCGGCGCCCGACATGTTCGAGCTGGGCGCCCAGGTCCAGGTCCTGGGCCGCGGCAGCATGTGGGCCCAGCGGGCGCAGCGGCTGTACGAGCTGTACCGGGCCTGGCCCTCGCTGGAGGCGATCCCGGCGGCCGAGCGGGAGAAGCTCGAGCGCCAGGTCTTCCGGCGCACGCTGGAGTCGGTGTGGGCCGAGACCGAGGCCTTCTGGCGCCAGCGCGACCCGCGCGAGGTCGCCAGGGCCGAGGCCGATCCGCACCACAAGATGGCGCTGACCTTCCGCTGGTACCTGGGCATGTCCAGCCGCTGGGCGCGCACCGGCGACCCGGAGCGCAAGCGCGACTACCAGGTGTGGAGCGGGCCGGCGATCGGCCTGTTCAACGACTGGGTGGCCGGCACCTGGCTGGAGCCCCTGCCCGCGCGCGGGGTGGTCGAGATCGCGCGCGCCCTGCTGCACGGCGCCGCGGTGCTGGCCCGGGTCCAGGCGCTGCGGGCCGCCGGCGTCCCCGTGCCGGTCGAGGTCGACCCGCCCGCGCCCTGGCGGGGCTGAGGGGCGGGGCGCTCAGGCCCGCAGCGCCTTGCGCAGGGCGCTCCGCTCGGCGCGCTCGGCGTCGTCCAGGTCGGGGTAGCGCGGGTCGAGCAGCTCCAGGGCGTCGACCAGCAGCCGCGCGACCTGGACCCGCATGTAGTCCTTGTCGTCGGCGGGCACGCAGTACCAGGGGGCCCAGGGCCGGCTGGTGGCGCGCAGGGCCTGCTCGAAGGCCTCGTGGTAGTCGTCCCAGTGCTTGCGCTCCTCGACGTCGCGGGCGTTGAACTTCCAGTTGCGATCGGGGTCCTCCAGCCGGGCCAGCAGGCGCTTGCGCTGCTCTTCCTTGCCGACCTTCAGCCAGAGCTTGAGCACCAGCGTGCCCGACCGGGACAGGTGCAGCTCCTGCTCGCGGATGGCCTGCAGGCGCCAGGCCCACAGCTCCTCGGGATCCTCGGGCACCTCGATGCGCTGCGGGCCCAGGAACTGCGGGTGCACGCGGACCGCCAGCACCTCCTCGTACCAGGAGCGGTTGAAGACGCCGATGACGCCGCGAGGGGGCAGGTGGTGCACGCAGCGCCACAGGAAGTCGTGGTCCAGCTCCTCCTTGGAGGGCACGCCGAAGGAGGTGACCTGGCAGCCGGCCGGGTCCAGCCCGCGCAGCACGGCGCGGATGGTGCCGTCCTTGCCGGCGGCGTCCAGCGCCTGCACGATCACCAGCAGGGCGCGGCGGCCGTCGGCCCGGAAGCGGCGTTGCAGCTTCTCCAGGCGCTCGGTCAGCCGCTCCAGCTCCTCCTCCAGGGCCTGCTCGTCGGGGCTGCCGGGGGGCGGCTCGGTGGGCGCCCGGTCATGGCGGAAGGAGTCGTCGAAGGGCACGAGCCAGCGGCTGTCGGGGAAGGGGAGCACGAGGCCTCCGCGCGGCGGGAGGGCCCAGGCTACCAGCCCTCTGGCATGCTGGGGCCGTGACGTCCTCCTCGCCCCTGGGGCGGGCCCTGCCCTGGCTCCTGCCGCTGCTGGCGCTCGTCGCCACGACCTGGCCCCTGCCGCTGCACCCGGCGGGCCGCCTGCTGGGCGCGCCGGAGATCGAGGCGGTCGAGCACCTGTGGACCCTGTGTCTGGGCAGCCGGGACGGCCCGCTGGTCATCGACACCGAGCTGGCCAGCTTCCCCCTGGGCTACCGCTGGGTGCTGGCCGACCCGCTCAACCTGGTCTTCTTCGCGCCGGTGGCGTGGCTGCTCGCGCCCCTGACGCAGGCGGCCCCGGTGGTCGCCTTCCACGCCGTGCAGGTCGCCAACCTGCTGCTGGCGGCCGCCACGGCGGTCCTGGCCGGGCGCCTGCTGCTCGGGGAGCGGGCCGCGCCGGCCTGGGCGACGGCGACGCTGGCCCTGGCCGCGCCCACGCTGGCCGGGCCGCTGGTGACGGGCATGACCGAGGCCTCGGCCCTGTGGACCGCCCCGCTGGCGGCCCTGCTGCTCAGGCCGGCCGCCGAGCGTGGTGGCGCCTGGGTGCCGGCCGCCCTGGGGGCCGCGGTCGCCGCCGGCTGGGCCGGGCCCTACGCCGCGCTCTACGCCGCGCTGCTGGCGCCCCTGGTCCTGCTGTCCCTGCTGCCGACCCTGCGGGCGGCGCCGGGACGGACCCTGCTGCGCCTGGGGCTGGTGCTGCTGCCGGCGCTGGCCCTGGTGGCCCCGGTGGGCTGGGCGGTCGCGACGCAGCGGGGCGAGGGGCTGCCGGGCGCCGCCTCGATGCTGCCCCAGGTGCTGGCCGCGCCCGAGCTGCCGCAGTCCCGGGCGCTGGGCGCCGACCCGCTGGCCGTGGTCCTCCCCCTGTCGTCGGCCCCTCCCTCGTTGCTCTCGGCGACGTGGCTCACCTCCGCCGGGCTGCTGCTGGGCCTGGCGACGATGGTCGGGCGTGCCCGCCGGGCGCCGCTGCACCTGTCGCTGTTCCTGTGGGCGGCCGTGCTGGGCCTGGGCGTCTACCTGCAGCTCGGCACGCACCTGCCGCGGGTGGCCGACCGGCTGCTGCTGCTGCCGGCCGGGCTGCTCAGCCTGGTCTTCGAGCCCCTGGGCCGCGCGGCGCGCTGGCACCGGGTGCTGGTCGTCGCCGCCATCCTGCTGGCGCCGGCCACCGCCGCCGCCTTGCGCGCCCTGGCCGCCCGGGCGCCCCGCCCGGAGCGGGTGCTGCCGGCCCTGGTGGTGCTGCTGGCCGTCGAGGGGCTGGTCGGCTCCACCCTGCCGTGGCCGCGGCCGACCCAGGACGCGCTCCTGCCGCCCCTGTACGCGGCGCTCGACCGCCCCGGGGCGATCATCGCCATCCCCAAGCAGGCCCAGCGCGTCGAGGGGCTGGCGCGGTCCCCCTCGCGGGCGCTGCTGTGGCAGGTCCAGCACGGTCGGCCCTTCGCCGAGAAGCCGATGTACCAGAAGACCGAGCCCACGCTGCACGCGCTGCGCGACGCGATCCGGGTGGCGGCCCTGCGCGGCGACCCGGCCCGGGCGGCCCGGGCGCGGGGGGAGCTGGCGGCCCTGGGCTACGCCTGGATCGTCCACCACGACGAGCCGGGCAACAGCGTGCGCGCCGACCAGCTCCGGGCGGTGCTGGGCCCACCCGACGTCGAGGTGGACGGCGGGCTGGCCTGGCGCCTGCGCTGAGGCCGGGGTGCCCTCGATGGGTCAGGCCGCCGGCTGGTCGGCGAAGGGGTCGACGATCCGCAGGTGCAGGCCCGGTCCCTCCAGCCGGGCCTGGCAGCCCAGCCGCCAGCCGTCCTGGACCTTGTAGGTCTGGCGCGTGTTCTGCTCGCGGCTGCCCTCGGACGAGACGCTGCCGGCGCCGGCCAGCACCTCGACCCGGCAGGTGCCGCAGTCGCCCTCGGCGCAGCCCGTCATGATCGGGTAGGCGCCGCGGCCGGAGACGGTGACCAGGGTCTCGCCCTGCTTGCCCTGGACCGTGTAGTCGCTGCCGTCGGGGGCGGTGACGCGCACCTCCCAGGCCGGGCGCTCGCTCGCGCCGGTGTCCGCGGACTTGCCGCCGCCGAGCAGGGACTTGAGCTTCTTGCGGATGCCGAAGGGGGTCATGGGGCTCCTCGTGCGCAGGATGGGGACCGGCGGCGCCTATCCTGCGCACCGTGGCGGGCGAGGGCGGGGCCCACCGGATACCGCCGGGCGGTGCCCGCCTTCACCGCCATCACCCCGCCGGGGCTCGAGCCCGTCACCCTGCGCGAGCTGGCCGCCCTGGGGGTGGAGGGCCGGATCGAGCCGGGGGGCGTGCGCTTCGAGGGGGCGCTGGCCCTGGCCGGCCTGGCCGCCCGGCTGCGCTCGCCGGGCCGCCTGCTGCTGGAGGTGGCCCGCGGGCGCACCTGCACGCTCGAGCAGCTCGCCGCCCTGGTCCGCGGGGGCGACTGGCGATCCCTGCTGCGACCCGGGGACGGGGTGGAGGTCTCGGCCACCGCCCGCCACAGCCGCTTGCACCTGCGCGACGCGGTGGAGCGCAAGGTCAAGCACGCGGTGCAGGACGTGGCCGGGCGGCCGCGCGATCGCGGCGGCGCCACCCAGCGCGTCCAGGTGCGCCTGGTCGACGACGTGGCCACCGTCAGCGTGGACGCCGGCGGCGAGCTGCTGCACCGGCGCGGCTGGCGGCTGGCGACGGCCAAGGCGCCCCTGCGCGAGAACCTGGCGGCGGCGATGCTGCTGGCGGCGGGCTGGGAGGGCGACGAGGCCCTGCTCGACCCCTTCTGCGGCGCCGGCACGATCCCCATCGAGGGCGCCCGGCTCGCCATGGGCCTGCCCCCGGGCGAGGGGCGGGACTACGGCTTCCGGACCTGGCCCGGGCTGGCTTCGGGCGCCGGGCCGGCCCGACCGGCGCCGCCCCGCGCGCTGGCCGTGCCCGTCGTCGGCGCCGACCGCGACCCCGGCGCCGTCCGGGCCTCCACCGAGAACGCCGCCCGCGCGCGCGTGGCCGTCGACTGGCGCCACGTCGAGCTCAGCGCGCTGGAGGCGCCCGCGCCCGTGGGCCTGGTGGCCACCAACCCGCCCTACGGCCACCGCGTCGGGGGCGAGGACGCCGGCGGCGCCTATGCCCTGCTCGGCCGCGCGCTGCGGGGGCCATGGGCGGGCTGGCGGGCCATCTTCCTGGCGCCCACGGCCGAGCTGGCGCGCAAGGTGGACCGCCGGGCGGAGCGGCTGACGACCTTCGAGAACGGGGGCATCCCGGTGGGCCTGTGGGTGGTCCCGGGCCGCGGGTAGCGGACGGTTGGGGTGCGCGCAGGGCGATCTGCTCGCGGTGGTGGGGATCGTGGGGGGAAGCTCCCAACCACTACATCTAGCCCTCTTGCGCTGTCCATGCCCGACCTATAGTGTCCGAGTGCCCTCGCGGCTCTCCCTCGCTGCGCCGCTCTCCTCGCTGGCGCGCCTCCCTCTCCTCGTCCGAGTCTGCTGCCATGTCCTCCTCTGCCGATCGCCCGGCGGCCCTGTCCGCCCATGCCGCCTCCGCCGCTCCCGTCGCCGCCGCGTCCCCCGCCTCGACCCCCGGGGACAAGGCCCCCGCCCGCGCCCGCGCCGCCCAGGTCGCCCCCTGGGACCGCATGCCCGTGGACCTGCCGGCGGCCCGCCTGTCCGACAACGCCCGCACCGTGCTGGTCAAGCGCTACCTCAAGCGCGACGCCCAGGGGGTCCCCTGTGAGGACGCCGAGCAGATGTTCTGGCGCGTCGCCCGCTTCGTCGCCGACGTCGACCACCGCTACGGCGCGCCCGACGACGCCGTGGACCGCACCGCCCGCCAGTTCTACGGCCTGATGACCCGCGGCCGCTTCGAGCCCAACTCGCCCACCCTGATGAACGCCGGCCGCCCGCTGGGCCAGCTCTCGGCCTGCTTCGTCCTGCCGGTGGACGACGCGATCTCCAACGGCCAGAGCGGCATCTACGACACGCTGACGGCCATGGCGCTCATCCACCAGTCCGGCGGTGGCACGGGCTTCAGCTTCAGCCGCCTGCGGCCGCAGGGCGACGTGGTGCGCAGCAGCACGGGCGTGGCCAGCGGGCCGGTCAGCTTCATGAAGCTCTACGACAGCAGCACGGACGTCGTGAAGCAGGGCGGCACCCGGCGCGGGGCCAACATGGGCATCCTGCGGGTCGACCACCCCGACATCCGCGGCTTCATCGCCTGCAAGGCCGACACGTCCCAGGTCACCAACTTCAACATCTCCGTCGCCGTGACCGACGCCTTCATGGAGGCGCTCGAGGCCGGCCGCCGCTACGAGCTGCGCCACCCCGGCAGCGGCGAGGTGGTCGGCACCGAGGACGCCAAGGAGATCTGGGATCTCATCGTGCACGGCGCCTGGGCCACGGGGGAGCCGGGCATCTTCTTCGTCGACCGCGCCAACTACCACAACCCGGTGCCCCACCTGGGCATGTACGAGGCGACCAACCCCTGCGGGGAGCAGCCGCTGCTGCCCTACGACGTCTGCAACCTGGGCAGCGTCAACGTCGGCGCCTTCGTGCGGCCCGCCGCCGCGGGCCAGGCCGTGCACGACCGCATCGACTGGCACGCCCTGCAGGAGACGGTGCACACCGCCGTGCACTTCCTGGACAACGTGATCGACGCCAACGCCTTCCCCCTGCCGGCCATCGAGGCGCGGGCCAAGGCGATCCGCCGCATCGGCCTGGGCATCATGGGCTGGGCCGACATGCTGGTCCGGCTGGGCATCCCCTACGACAGCGAGGAGGCCGTGCAGCTCGCCCGCGAGCTGATGGGCTTCATCGACGAGGAGGCGCGAAACGCCAGCGAGGGGCTGGCCGGCCAGCGCGGCGTCTTCCCCGAGTGGGAGCAGAGCATCTGGGGCCCCGACGCCACCGCCGCCCGCGGCTCCCAGGGCGAGCGGATCCGCCCGCAGCGGCGCCTGCGCCACTGCAACCTGACCACGGTGGCGCCGACCGGGACGATCAGCATGATCGCCGGCTGCAGCGGCGGCATCGAGCCCCTGTTCGCCGTCGCCTTCATGCGCAACCAGGCCGGCGTGCAGATGCCGGACGTCAACACCGACTTCCTGGCGCGCGCCCACGGCGAGGGCTGGTTCACCGAGGAGCTGATGGCCCGCATCGCCGACAGCGGGCACATCCACCACCCCGAGGTGCCCGAGGCCGTGCAGAAGGTCTACGTGACCAGCCACGACATCGCGCCGGAGTGGCACGTGCGGATGCAGGCGGCCTTCCAGGACCACACCGACGCCGCGATCTCCAAGACGACCAACTTCCCCCACGAGGCCACCGAGGACGACGTCCGGACCATCTTCGAGCTGGCCTGGAGCCTGAACACCAAGGGGGTGACGGTCTACCGCGACGGTTCGCGGCCGATGCAGGTGCTGTCGACCGGCAAGACCGAGAAGAAGGCCGAGGCGCCGGCCCCGGCCCCGGTGGCCGCCGCGCCCCTGGCGCCGCCGACCCGCGTCAAGCGCAAGCGCCCCCAGGTGCTCACCGGGCGCACGGTGAAGATGGCCTCGCCGCTGGGTGATCTCTTCGTCACCATCAACGAGGACGAGGCGGGCGAGCCCTTCGAGGTCTTCTGCACCGTGGGCAAGGCCGGAGGCTCGGCCAACGCCGACAGCGAGGCCATCGGCCGGCTGATCAGCCTGGTGCTGCGCCACGGCCTGCCGCTGTCGGAGGTGCGCGACCAGCTCCGCGGCATCGCCTGCGACCGGCCCGTCGGCTTCGGCCCGAACAAGGTGCTCTCGGCCCCCGACGCCATCGCCCAGGCCATCGACAAGTACATGGCGCTGAAGGAGGGCGCGGAGCACCGGGCGGCCACGGTGGAGCCCGACGTGCTCGCCACCTGCCCCGAGTGTGGCAGCAGCCACCTGGCCTTTGAGGAGGGCTGCATGAAGTGCCACTCCTGCGGGTACAGCGCCTGCGGCTGAGCGGGCGCCGCCCATGGCTGCGGCTCCCGCAGGCGGGAGGTAGGGGCGGACGGTGACGGACGAGACACCCCTGCTGGCGCCGGGCGAGGTGGTCGAGCGCTACCGCGTGCTCGGCCCCCTGGGCGTGGGTGCCACGGCCCAGGTCTACCGGGTGCGCCACGAGGTGCTGGGCACCGCGCACGCGCTCAAGGTGCTGCAGGTCGAGGGCGCGTCGCAGGTGGACCGCGCGCTGCAGGAGGCGCGGGTCCAGGCTCTCCTGCGCCACCCGCACGTGGTCGCCGTCAGCGACGTGCTGCGCTGGCGGGACCGGCCCTGCCTGGTGATGGAGCTGGTCGACGGGCCCTCGCTGGAGGCGCGGCTGGCCGACCCGGGCCCCCTGCCCTGGGACCAGGCGCTGGCCCTGCTGCGTCCCATCGTGGACGCGGTGGCCGCCGCCCACGCCGCGGGGGTGCTGCACCGGGACATCAAGCCGGCCAACGTCCTGATCGCGCCGGGCCCTCCTCCGGTGGCCAAGATCGGCGACTTCGGCCTGGCCAAGGTCTTCGCCGAGGGGGGGCCGGGCGCGCGCGAGGGCCGGACCCGGCGCCAGGTCGCGATGGGCACCCCCGGCTACATGGCGCCGGAGCAGTGGGCCGACGCGGCCGGGGCCGGGCCCGTGGCCGACGTGTTCGGGCTGTGCGCCCTGCTGTACGCGGCCATCGCCGGGCAGGCCCCCTTCCCGCTCGACCCGGTCGCCTCGCTGCCGGCGACGGTCGGCGGGCGCTTCGCTCCGCTGGACACGGTCGCGGACTGCCCCCCAGCGCTGGCGGCGGTGGTCGGCCGGGGCCTGCAGCCCGAGCCGGCGGCGCGCTGGCCTTCGGTGGCGGCGCTGGGCCAGGCGCTCGACGCCCTGCTCGCCGCCCCGGCGCCGCCGCCTCCCCCCGCCGCCGCCGCGACCTCCCTCTCCTCGCCGACCTTGCTCCCCGAGGCCCCGGGCCAGGTAGCCCCGCCCGCGCCGGCCGCGCCGACCGCGCCCGCCGCGCCCGCCGCGCCCGCCCGGCCCCTCGTGCCCCGGGCCTTCCTCGCCGCCGCCCTCTCCCTGGTCCTCGCCGCCGTGGGCAGCGTGGGCTGGTGGGCCTCGCGCCCCGGTGCCGCCTCGGTCGCGTCGGACGCTCCGCCGGCCGAGGTGGCCATCCCGGCGATGACCTTCTGGCGCGGCGACACGACCGGCCAGGGCGCCGCCGACGAGCGCCCCGTCGTGCAGGTGCAGGTGCCCGCCTTCCACCTCGACCGCACCGAGGTGTCGACCGGCCAGTACCTGGCCTGCGTCGCCGAAGGGGCCTGCACGCCGCCCGCCTGGACCGAGGACGCCACCGGCTATGCCGGCCTGACCGATCCGCAGCAGCCCATCGTGGGCGTGACCTGGAGCCAGGCGGGGGCCTTCTGCGCCTGGCGCGGCGGCCGCCTGCCGACCGAGGTCGAGTGGGAGGCGGCGGCCACCTGGTCCACCGGGGCCGCGGGGCCCGAGGACAAGCGCGCCTGGCCCTGGGGCGACGAGGCGCCCACCTGCGCCCGGGCCCGCTTCTCCGGCTGCGGCGAGGGGACCCTGCCCGTGGACAGCCTGCCCGCGGGCGCCAGCGCCTTCGGGCCGCTGCACCTGGCCGGCAACGCCTGGGAGTGGACCAGCTCGACCTACCCGCTGCGCCGCACCCTCTTCCGGCGCCAGGTCACCCACTACGTCCTGCGCGGGGGCGCCTGGGACAGCCAGGCCGAGAGCCTGCGGCCCACCTTCCGGCGGCACACGGCGGCGCGCGAGGCCCGGCCGAACACCGGCTTCCGCTGCGCGCGCTGAGGAGCTGGGCCTGCGGGCCGACTAGGCCAGGCGCAGCAGCTGCCCCTTCCGCTTGACCAGGTTCTTGTAGTCCCACTGGATGGCCGCGGCCTTCTCCAGCCAGCGGGCCAGGGTCACCGGGTCGACCTGGTCGGGCGCCGTGAAGCGCGCCTCCGCGGCCTGGAAGCGGCCCTCGGGCTGCAGCGTCGGCTCGTCGAAGGAGCGCCCCGACCAGAACAGCAGGGTCACCCCCACCTTGCGCTTGCTGACGCCGACGACGGGGTTGTCGTCGAGGAACCAGACGGGGTGGCCGTGCCAGAGCTTGCCCGCGGCGCCGGGCAGGCCGGCCTGGATCGCGGCGGCCAGGCGCGCCGCGACCGCCCGATCCGGCTCGGGCAGCGCGGCGATGTAGTCGTCGATCGGGGTGTGCATCGGTCTCTCCGTGGTCGGCGGCCGGGTCGGGCCGCGGCCGTCAGGGGCAGGCGCGCTCCAGGACGGCCAGCCCGTCCTCGCCGGCGGCGACCAGCAGCTCGTCCACGCCGTCAGCGTCCAGGTCGGCCAGCAGCGGGCGACAGGTGGCGCTGCTGGTCTGCAGGACGAGGGGGCCACTCGACGAGAAGGAGCCCGTCCCGTCGCCCAGGTGGAAGTCCAGCTGGTCGTTCGTGCAGGTGACCAGGTCGAGGTGCCCTTCGCCCGTGAAGTCCACCAGGTCCAGGGCGTCGGTCGTGGCCCAGGACGTGCCGATGTCCTCTCGCTCCCAGGCGACCGCGCTGTTGTCTCCCCACAGGATGGCGAGCTGCCCGCCCACCTCGAAGGCCACCAGCAGGTCCGTCGCGCCGTCGCCGTCCAGGTCGGCCGCGCGCAGGGTCGCGATGTTGCCGACCTCCTCCCGCCAGGCCGGGGCGAAGCTCCCCGTGCCGTCGTTGGTGAACACCTGCAGGTTCGCGGTGCCGTAGTCGTCGCCCACCAGGTCCAGGTCCCCGTCTCCGTCCAGGTCCGCGAGGACCGTCTGCTTGCTGGCGTCGAAGCTGGACCCGTCGTGCAGCGAGAGCGTGCCGGCGGCGACGTAGCTGCGCGGCCCGTCGGCCCGGTACAGCGAGATGACGGCGTCCAGCGTGTCGGTCATCACCAGGTCGAGCAGCCCGTCCCCGTCGATGTCCCCGGCGTGGAACTGGCTGACGTAGGTCGCGCCCTCGGGCGAGATGGAGGTCGTCTCGCCCAGGGCCATGCTGCCATCGCCCCAGGAGATCCACACCGGCGGGGTGGTCGCGCTCGAGCGCCCCCAGCTGACCACGTCCTGGAAGCCGTCTCCGTCCAGGTCGGTCACGGCGACCCCGTGGGCCGTCCCGACGGCTCGCCAGCTGGCGACCGCCGTCAGCGCGCCGGCGTCGGCGCGGTGCACCTTCAGGCTGCCGGTGGTCGCCACGACGACGTCGTCGTCGCCGTCCCCGTCCAGGTCGCCGGCGGCCGCGTCGACGGTGGTGTCATCGTCCACCTCCAGGGCCGAGCCGTAGTCCCCGTCCCCCTGCCACAGCGCGCTGACCAGCTTGCCGGGGGAGTACTCGGTCCATGCCAGGTCGAGGTGTCCGTCCAGGTCCAGGTCCCCGGGTGCGAAGGCCGACACCAGGCCGTTGGTGACGATGGTGTACTCCTCGCTCCAGCCGGCGTCGAAGCGCCCCTCGTCGGACAGGAAGACGGTCATCCCCCACCCGCGATCGTGCATCCACAGGTCCTCGTCTCCGTCTCCGTCCACATCCAGCCCCCCCGCGGCGTCCCAGCCGTCGCCGATGCCGATCAGCTCGACGCCGCCGGGGTCGAAGGCGCGGTCGCCGGCGTTGAGCGCCACGGCGTTCAGGCCGTACTCCAGCCCCAGCAGGGCGATGTCGGGGGCGCCGTCCCCGTTGGCGTCGAGCACGCCCAGCGCGCCGGTGGCCATCTCCTCGCCGGGCAGGGACTCGCTGCCGCCGAAGCTGCCGGTGCCGTCGCCCCACAGCAGGCGCGCGGGGGCGCGGTCGCCGCCGACCAGCAGGTCCAGGTGGCCGTCCCCGTCGAAGTCGCGCACGAAGGCCGCGTCGCCGGGCGCCTCGGGCAGCAGCGCCGCCTCGAAGGTGCCGTCGCCGGCGGATCGCAGCACCGCCGCCCCGCCCTCGCCGCAGGCCAGCAGCAGGTCCGCCAGGCCGTCCCCGTCCAGGTCCCCGGTGTCGATGCCGCCGTCCTGCCCGCAGGCGGTCGGCGTCGCCAGGCCCGTGGGGTCGAAGCTGCCCGCGCCGGTGCCCAGGTGGACCACGACGTCCCCCTCCATGTTGGCCCAGGCCACGTCGACGATGTCGTCACCGTCGAAGTCGGCGGCGGTGAGCACCGAGGGGGCGACGGGTGCCGACCACGAGGTGAGCGTCGCGAAGCTGCCGTCTCCCTGGCCGCGCAGCGCCAGCACGGCGGAGAGGCCCGGCACGGCGACCAGCGCGTCCGGCACGCCATCTGCGTCCAGGTCCGCCAGGTGGAGGTCGCTGGCCTCGGACGAGAGCGCCACCTCGAAGTAGTCGTTGGCGCGCTGCCGGTAGCTGCTGGCGCCGGGGAGTTGCAGGTCGTCTTCGTCCAGGCAGTCCCCCTCGCACTCGCTGAAGCCGTCGCCGTCTGCGTCCTCGTCGGAGCACGCCGCCTCGCCACCGTCGGCCCCGCCGTCCCCCGCGCCGCCGTCGCTCCCGCCGTCGCCGGTGCCGCCGCCGTCGCTCCCGCCGTCGCCGGTGCCGCCGCCGTCCCCCGCGCCGCCGTCGCTCCCGCCGTCGCCGGTGCCGCCGTCGCCGCCCCCGTCCCCGCCTCCGTCCGCCCCGCCCGAGTCGTCGGCGTCCTTGTCGCCGCAGCCGGGGGGGAGGGCCAGGCCCAGCAGGCACAGCAGGAGCAGGTAC
>JAKLKF010000151.1 GCA_023150805.1 Myxococcota bacterium
GACACCCTCCCCCGAGGATCCAGCCGTGGCACTGTTCACCGACGCGCTCCTCGCCGACCTGCGCGCCCTGCCCGGCGCCGAGCACAGCTTCCTCAAGCAGCTCGCCCAGGACGACGGCGCGCCCACCCGTGCCTGGCTGCAGGCCGCGGTCGACCGGGTGGGCGGGGCCATCGCGGACCGGTGGGCCGACGTGCTGGGCAGCCTGGACAACCGCCGCTTCTTCCAGGGCTACGCCGAGGTCGCGACCTGCGAGGTCCTCTCCCCGCGCGGCTGGCGCATCTCCGACCTGTCGTGGCCCGGGCCGTCGCTCTCGGCGCGCGACCCGGTGGGGGAGCCCTACCACCTGCTGGCGCTGGGCTTCATCAAGCAGATCCGCCCCGCCGACCGGGTCGCGATCCAGCGGCTGTCGCGGGCGCTGGATCGCGTGGGCTCCCGCGCCCGCATCGTCGTGCTGGTGCGGCGCTGGCTGCCGCACGACTTCGACCCGGAGCCCGTGCGCCGGGCCATCGAGATGTGGCTGCGGGAGGTCGACCGCTCGGGCTGGGACGGCCGCTACGCCGAGTACCGGGACGAGCACGTCGACCTGGAGTTCGCCCTGACCGGCGAGCAGGCGCGGGAGGGCCAGGGCGTCGTGGCGCTGGCGCTGGGGCCCTACGACGCCCACCGCACGATGGAGGCCCTGGAGCAGCGCATCGTCGGCGAGCTGGACGCCTGGCGCCTGTCGGCCTGGTCCGACCAGCCCGTCGTGCTGGGGCTGGTCTGCGACCAGCGCTGGGATCTGCCGCCGGGGTACCTGCGCGAGCTGCTCTACGGCAAGCCCGTGCGCCAGCAGACCCACGCCGACGAGCCGCGCTACACCGCGACCTTCGGCGTCGAGATGACCCCCTGCCTGTTCCGCGACCCGCTGTACCGGGCGCTGTCCGCGGTGGTGCTGATCGAGCGCGAGCCCGGGCAGCCCCAGCCGGCGGCGACCCGCAGCTTCGTCAACCCGTGGGCCGATCACCAGCTCGCCGTGGACGCCCTGCCCGGGCGGGTCTTCGGCGTGCACGGGCGCGAGGGCGACGCGGCGACCCTGGCCTGGGTGGGCTAAGACCCGCCGCGCAGGCCGCGGGGTCCCGGACGGACCGCGGCCCTCCCCTCCCCTGCGCACCCGGGCCGCCCATGACCTCGCTGCTCCTCCTCGCCGCACTGCCGCTCGCCGCCCAGGCCGGCACGATCACCGCCTCCTCGACCGCCGAGACCGACGCCGGGCGACAGCCGGCCGCGCTGGCCGCCGACGGCCTGCTCTCCACCGGCTGGGCCGAGGGCGCCTCGGGCGACGGCGCCGGCGAGTGGCTGGAGCTGGACCTGGGCAAGCCGACGGCGCTGACCAGCCTGAGCATCTGGCCCGGCGACCTGAAGCAGGGCAAGCGCAGCTTCCGCGAGAGCGGGCGGCCCAAGCTGATCTCCGTGCTGGTCGACGGCAAGCCCCAGGGCGATCCCATCCGCCTGCTGGACCAGATGCAGCGCCTGGACGTGCCCCTCTCCGTGACCGGCCGCAAGGTGCGGATCGTGCTCGACGAGGCCTTCGGCGGCGCCGTGTTCAGCGACACCTTCATCGCCGAGGTGGCCGTCAACTTCCCCGACGTGGGCCCCGCCGCGGCCTCGTGGGCGAGCTGGCTGGAGAGCGACGCGGCGAAGCGGGCCCACGAGAAGTTCGACGCCGAGTTGCAGGAGAAGTACGCCGCCTACAAGGGCGCCGAGTTCGGCGACCGCGACGCGCTGGCCTGGATCGCCGACGCAGTGGCCGAGGGGGAGCCCTGGCTGCGGCAGGAGGCGCAGCGGCGCATCGACGTCGGCTACCGGGCCCAGGCCATCCTCAGCTCGGCGCGGGCGCAGGAGGCGGTGCGCAAGCTGCGCGACGCAAACGCCATCCCGGCGCTGGAGATGGCGATGCTGCGCGCCACCGGAGAGGAGCGCGCCGTGCTGGCCGACACGGTCGAGGTCTTCTACGCCTACCAGGAGCTGGTCGGCAACCAGGGGCGCACGGCCCCCCCGTGGGGCGAGTCGGGCTTCTGGAAGGGCGCCCTGCGCGGCTTCGGCGAGCCCCTGGCCATCGAGCGGGACGCCGACGGCAACCTGTACGTGGCGGACACCGGCAACAACCGGGTGCAGCGCTACGGGGAGAACGGCCTGGTCAACAAGACCTGGGGCGGGCAGCCCGAGATCAGCCAGGTCTGGTTCGAGGACGGCCGCCCCTACTACGTCTCGGGCAGCCAGCCCGGCCAGGGACCCGGCGCCTTCCTCAACCCGCTGGACCTGGTGCTGCTGCCGGGCAAGGACGGCACCGGCCTGGCCGTGCTCGACGCCGCCCGCCGGGTCCAGGTCTTCGACGCCAGCGGGGCCGTCACCGCGTCCTTCACCATCGGCTCCGACGAGGTGCCGCGGCCCAAGGTGGGGGGCGAGGGCTACCTGGCGTGGCTGCCCAAGAAGAACGCCCTCATCGCCTTCCTGGGCGACGAGGCCGTCGTGACCGACCTGTCGGGCAACGAGCTGGACCGCTGGGACATCGAGCACGGCACGCCGACGGCGGTCGAGGTCAACAAGAACGGCACCCTGCTGCTGGCCTTCCGCGACGAGGTCTGGCAGTACAGCGCCGACGGCTTCCCCCACAGCGTGCGCATCGACTCGGACATCCTGGGCCGCGGCTACGAGGACATCGACCTGAGCTACGACAGCGAGGGCCGGCTGTGGGCGCTGACCGACGACGGGGTCATCCACAAGTTCAAGAAGCCCGGCAAGCTGGACTTCCAGGTGGACATCGCCACCTACTCGCTGGGCGCCAAGCGCCTGGCCGTGCACGACGGGGTGGCCTGGTTCACCTTCGACGACCAGATCGTCCAGGTCGACGCCTACCAGAAGTGGCTGGACGCCCAGAGCGCCCCGGCGGAGGGTGAAGGCGCACTGGACCTGGACGAGGTCGGGCGGTGACCCGAGCGCCGGCCGGGCTAGCGGCGCTAGCAGGCCTTACAATGCTAGCCTGCGAGCCGGAGCCCCCTCCGGAGCCCCCGCTCGAGCCCCCGCTGGTGGTCGAGGCGCCCGTGGAGGCCTGGACGGCCGCCACGATCCAGGGCCTGCAGCCCGTGCCGGGCAGCCACCGCGCCACCCTCGCCACGCCCCTGCCGGCCAGCCCACCGATCGAGGGCACCCTAGCGACGCTAGGCAGCGTGGTCGACCGCCACGGCGCAGACCCCGCCAACCCCTGGGCCGTGGCCCACGTCCTCCTGGCCCGGGGGCCCGAGCTGGTGCTGTCCAACGGACAACCCGCGGTGGACTTCGTCTTCTCGACCTACGGCCAGGTGCTCGACACGCCGGGCGGGCCGCGGATCCAGTTCCCCGCCGAGCAGGTGGTCGCCGGCGCGGGCACCGTGCGCATCGAGCCCCACACCGACCTGATGCTCAAGGCCCTGGTCGGGGCCGGCGTCGACCCCGCGCGGACGGTCAAGGTGCAGGATCGGGAGCTGCCCGTCGCCGACCTCTGGCGCGGCAGCCTGCTGCGCAGCTTCCTGGTGCCCGCCCGCAACCACAGCCGCTATGGCAGCCCCGACGACATCGCGTGGAGCCTGCAGGGCCTGGCCTCCTGGGCGCCCCCCGGGCTGCGCTGGGTCGCCCTGGACGAGACCCCGATGGGGCTCGACGACCTGACCGACTACACGGCCGCCGTCCTGTACAGCGAGACGCGCTTCCTGGCCGAAGCCCAGGCCCAGGGTCGGCCCTTCCAGAAGCAGGGCCAGGGCATCTTCCGCTACACCTGCGGCGGCGCCCACCTGCTCCAGGGGGTCAGCTATGCCGTGCTCCGCGGCTTCGGCAGCGCGGACGCCCGGCGGGTGGTCGACGAGCAGGTCGGCCTGTGGTTCTACCGCTTCCCGGTCGAGTCCACGATCATCCGCAAGGCCCTCGACCAGTTCCCCGAGCACCAGGACAAGCTCACCGTGCAGCGGCTCAAGTTCTCGGGCCACTTCCTGGAGAGCATGAGCACCCTGGCGATCATGGGCGCCTACGTGCCCGACGCGCACCAGCAGGCCGTGCTGGCCGAGGCCGCGCAGGAGGTGGTGATGGCCACTGCCGTGCTCCAGCAGCGCGGGTTGTTGACCGACCTGCCGGCGGTGCGGGCGCGGGACGAGCAGCTCTACCTGGACATCGTGGGCGACAGCGCGCACGCGGTCCGGGGGCTGGAGCTGGCCCTGGGGCGGGCCAGCGTCACCTGGTGACCCCTACTCCTCCGGCCCCTGGCCCGTCCCGGCGCCCTCTCCCCGCAGCACCATCTCCACCACCCACGAGAGCTGGCGGTTGACCAGCTCGCGGGCCCAGGGGATGTCCCGACCCGGGCGGCCCTGCTCCAGGGCCAGGGCGGTGGCGCGGGCGACGCGAGAGGCCTCCAGATCCCCCGCGCGGGCGGCGAGCACGGCGAGCACGTTCAGGCCCCAGGCCCACGAGGTGCGCTGCGGGCCGTCCAGGCTGGTGTCGACGGCCTCGTCGACGACCTGCTCGATGCGGGCCCGGCGCTCGTCCGGGTCGCCGCCCTCGGTGACGACCTTCATGGCCTGCTCCAGGAAGCCGGCCATCAGGTCCGAGGGGCCGGTGTAGGCGACGGCGAAGCGCCCGTCCAGCAGCGGCTCGGGGCGGTGCAGCGCGTCGACGTCCAGCTCGGTGGCCAGGCTGCGGAAGGGATCGAGCTGGCGGGCCGCGGCCAGGGTGTCGGCGTCGACGTGGGAGAGCAGGTGCCCCCAGCCGCCGGGGCGACGGGCCCCCGCGCCAGCCTCAAAGGCGCGCTCCAGCAACGCGACGGCCTCGTGGAAGCCGACCTCGTGCATGGTGTGGTGGCCCTGGGCGTTGTCCAGGACCTTGCGCGCCTGGGAGCGGCTGGTGTGGCCGTGGTCGTCGTCGCGGAAGCCCTGGACGGGGCCGGCGGCGCCACCGGACAGGCAGGCCTCCTCCTCGCCGTAGCTGGCCAGCAGGAAGGGGACGTAGCCGTCCTCCTCGGGCAGGCCGATCAGCGCCCGCGGCTCGGGCACGGCCCGCTCCTCGCGGCCCAGGGTCCAGACGGTGGCGGAGGCCGCCTCGGGCACCTGGACGCCCGCGCTGCGCAGCTTGTGGGCGGCGGCGCGGGCCGCCTTGCGCACGTCCTTGGCGCGGGCGGCGCCAGCAGCCGCGATCCGCTCGGCCAGGCCCAGGATCAGGGCCGCCTCGACCGCGGCCAGGCCGCTGTCCGCGGAGAGGGCGTCCACGTCGCCCTGGCCCTGGAGCCAGGCGAGCGCGTCGGCGTCGGCGGTGGGGGCGCCGTCGCGGAAGGCGGCGACCAGCGCGGCGCTGCGGGAGGACTCGGCGGCGGACTTCTTGGACATGGCAGCCTCGGGGCAGGGAGAGGACAGCCCTGCTACCTCAGCGCGGCCGCCGCCGCCTCGCGGTCGAGCACCTGGTTCACCGTGATCGTCGCCATGTTGACGATCTCGTCGACCGGACAACCCAGGGCCAGGGCGCAGACCGGCTTGCTGACGCCGACGATCAGGGGGCCCAGCGCCGTGGCGCCGCCCAGGTGCGCCAACAGCTTGTAGGCGATGTTGCCGCTGGTCAGGTCGGGGAAGACCAGCACGTTGGCGCGGCCGGCGATCTCGCTGAAGGGGAAGTCGGTCTGGGCCAGCCCTTCGTTCACGGCGGTGTCCGCCTGCATCTCGCCGTCGATGGCCAGCCCGGGGGCCTCCTGCCGGACCATGGCGATGGCCTGCTCGATGCGGCGCACGTCCGCGTCCTCGCGGTGCTCGCCGAAGTCGCTGTAGCTGAGCATCGCCACGCGCGGCTCGTCGCCGAAGCTGCGGGCGACCGCGGCGGTGTTCATCGCGATGCCCGCCAGCGTCCGGGCGTCGGGCTTGACGTTGACCGTGCAGTCGCCGAAGTACAGGCGGCGATCCTTGAAGAGCATCACGTAGACGCCGCTGACCGCGGGGGCAGCGGGGTCGGGCCCCAGGATCTGCAGCGCCGGCCGCACCGTGTCGGCGTAGGGCACGGTGTGTCCCCCGACCAGGCCGTCGGCGTCGCCGTGCAGCAGCATGGCCAGGCCGTAGACGGTGGGGCTGCGCAGCCACTGGTGGACCGCCTGCAGGGTCATGCCCTTGCGCTGCCTGCGCTCCCACAGGTCCTGGGCGTAGGCCTCCATGCGCGCGTCGTCGCTCGGCTCGACCAGCTCGATCCCGGCCAGGTCGACATGGTGCTCGGCTGCGCAGGCGCGGATCTTGTCGACGTTGCCCAGCAGGACGGGCCGGCAGATCCCCTCTTCGACCAGCACCTGGGCGGCGCGCACCACCTTCGGACGATGGCCGTCGGGGAAGACGATGCGGCGACGGGCGCGCCGAGCCCGGGCGATCATCGGCCGGACCACCTCGCGGCTGCGCTCCAGGAAGCGCTCCAGCCGGGCGCGGTAGGCGTCGATGTCGCCCAGCGGACGCCGGGCGACCCCCGAGGCGGCGGCGGCCTGGGCCACGGCCGGCGCGACCCACAGCAGCACCCGCGGGTCGAAGGGCTTGGGGATCACGTAGTCGGGCCCGAACTCCAGGCTGTCGACGTGGTACGCGGCCAGCACCCGGTCGTGGACCTCCTGGCGAGCCAGCTCGGCCAGGGCGCGCACGGCGGCCAGCTTCATGCCCTGGTCGATGCGCCGCGCGCGGCAGTCCAGGGCACCGCGGAAGATGTAGGGGAAGCCCAGGACGTTGTTGACCTGGTTGGGGAAGTCGCTGCGGCCGGTCGCGACGATGGCGTCGGGCACGGCGGCCTTGGCCACGTCGTAGGGGATCTCGGGGTCGGGGTTGGCCAGGGCGAAGATGATCGGGCGCGGGTTCATCCGCCGCACCGCCTCGACCGGCAGGACGTTGGCGACGGACAGGCCGACGAAGGCGTCCTTGCCGACGACCACGGTGGCGAGATCGGCGGCGGGCTCGTCCTTGGCGAAGGCCAGCTTCTCGGCGGTCAGCGAGGCGGCCCGGGCCGTCGTGACCAGGCCCTTGCTGTCGACCAGCCAGATGTGCTCCCGCCGCACGCCCAGGGCGACGTAGAGCTCCGCGCAGGCGATGGCGGCGGCGCCGGCGCCACTGAAGACCACGGTCAGGTCCTCCAGGCGTCGGTCCGTCAGCAGGCAGGCGTTGAGCAGGGCAGCGGCCGAGATGATGGCGGTGCCGTGCTGGTCGTCGTGGAAGACGGGGATGTCGAGCTCGTCCTGCAGGCGCCGCTCGATCTCGAAGCAGTCGGGCGCCTTGATGTCTTCGAGGTTGATGCCCCCGAAGGTGGGCGCCAGGGCGCGCACGGCGGCCACGACCGCGTCGGGGCCCTTCGCGTCCAGCTCGATGTCGAAGACGTCGATGTCGGCGAACTTCTTGAAGAGGTTGGCCTTGCCCTCCATCACCGGCTTGCCGGCCAGCGGCCCGATGTCGCCCAGGCCGAGCACCGCCGTGCCGTTGCTGATGACCGCGACCAGGTTTCCCCGGGCGGTGTAGTCGTAGACGGCGTCCGGGTCGCGGTGGATCACCCGCCAGGGCTGTAGGCCAGGGAGAGGTCCCGCTGCGTCAGCAGCGGCTTGGTGGGGATCACCTCGATCTTTCCGACCCGGCCCTCGCGGTGGTAGCGCAGCGCGTCGGCGTTCAGCTTGGCGTCCTTGTCGCCCATGTCGGTCCCAGCCTGTGCGTGAGGGAGAGCGCCGCCCCCGGCCGAAGCCGGGGGCGGGTCGAGGGTGTCCATAAGCCGGGTTCTGTCGGCCGAGGCGAGTCGCCCCTCCTCGGCGGGTGAGCATTCATCTAGGCCCGCCGTCACCGACGGGCTCGAGCGGTCGACCCGGGAGCATCGGGCGGGCTACCCTCAGTCGCTCCCCTATTGGACCTTGCTCCGGGTGGGGCTTGCCTGGCCGGCCCTGTTGCCAGGACCGCCGGTGCGCTCTTGCCGCACCGGTTCGACCTTGCCGACGCCCCTCCGCCGACTGGCGGGAGAGCGCCCCGGGCCTCGACGTCGCGCGACCGATGCCCCCGAAGGGGCGGTGGATGGCGTCGCCGCGGTGACCGGACGCGTGCGTGGCGGTGTGCTTTCTGTTGCGCTTTCCTTCGGGTTGCCCCGACCGGGCGTTACCCGGCACCCTGCCCTGTGGAGCCCGGACTTTCCTCCCGTGGTGGTGGAGCCGGCGAACCGGCGCCGCCACCACCGGCGATCACCCGTCCACCCTCGACTCGTCGTCCTTAACCGCATCCTCCGGATCGGCCTCGACCACGCCGGCCAGGAAGCGCGTACAGCCGCGACAACGATGCACCTTGCTGCCGCGCCGGACCTCCAGCACCACCTGGGGAGGGTGGTGCATGCGGCAGGCCTGGCAGGCCCCCCCCTCCAGCCACACCAGCGCGTCGCGATGCAGCTTGCGCAGGCCCTCGTACTCCCGCAGCACGTGGGACGGCACGCTCTCCTTGCGGTCCTTGCGCTCCAGGTTGAGGGCGTCCAGCTCCGCCTTGCGGAGGGGCCCCTCCTGCTCCAGGCGGAGCTGCTGCTGGGCCTGGCGGGCCTCCAGGCGCCGGGCCCGCTCGCCCAGGGCGACGAGCTTGCGCTCCAGGATCTCGCGCCGCTCCATCAGCTCCAGCGCCTCGGTCTCCAGCCGGTCGACGATCTGGCCCAGGCCCTCGATCTGCCGCTGCGCCGTCAGGAAGTCCGGCAGCAGGCCGGCGTCGAGCTGCTCCTGGGTGCGGGTGCGCCGCTGGACGTGCTTGTCCAGCTCCCGCGCGTTCGCCCGCTCGGCGTCCACCAGCTCCTTGCGCTGCCCCTCCAGCCCCCCGATCTCTGCCCGGAGCTGCTCGAGCTGGGTGGCGGTCTCGGCCAGGTCCTTCTCCAGCCCCTTCATCGCGTCCCAGGTCTGGTCTCGGCGCTGGTCGAGGTCGTAGAGCCGCTCCAGCAACAACAGGGTCTCTTGCACGGAACCTCCGTCGGCGGACGAGGGTAGGCCCACCAGGACTTGAACCTGGGACACTCCGGTTATGAGCCGGGTGCTCTGACCGACTGAGCTATGGGCCCGGAATGGACGGCCGGCGCGCCGCCCGGCGGGTCAGCCCTCGATGAAGGACCGCAGGCGCTTGCTGCGGGAGGGGTGCCGCAGCTTGCGCAGCGCCTTGGCCTCGATCTGGCGGATCCGCTCGCGCGTGACCTCGAAGTCCTGGCCGACCTCCTCCAGGGTGTGGTCCTGGTCCTCGCCGATGCCGAAGCGCATGCGCAGCACGCGCTCCTCGCGCGGGGTCAGGGTGGCCAGCACCTTGCGGCAGGTGTCCTCGAGGCTGTTCGTCATCACGTTCTCCGAGGGAGACGCGACGTTCTTGTCCTCGATGAAGTCGCCGAGGTGGCTGTCCTCCTCCTCGCCGATGGGGGTCTCCAGCGAGATGGGCTCCTTGGCGATCTTCTGGATCTTGCGCACCTTGTCGACGGGGATCTCCATCTTCTCGGCGATCTCCTCGGGCGTGGGCTCCCGGCCCATCTCCTGCACGAGGTGCCGCTGGGTGCGCACCAGCTTGTTGATCGTCTCGATCATGTGGACCGGGATGCGGATGGTCCGCGCCTGGTCGGCGATGGCCCGGGTGATGGCCTGCCGGATCCACCAGGTGGCGTAGGTCGAGAACTTGTAGCCGCGGCGGTACTCGAACTTCTCCACCGCCTTCATCAGGCCGATGTTTCCTTCCTGGATGAGGTCGAGGAACTGCAGGCCGCGGTTGGTGTACTTCTTGGCGATGCTGACCACCAGGCGCAGGTTCGCCTCGACCAGCTCGCACTTGGCGGCCTCGGCCTGGGCCTGGCCGCGACGGACCTCCTTGGCCAGCACCCGCAGGTCGTCGCGCCCGATGCCGATCTGCTCCTCGACCTTGCGGATCTTGCGCAGCTCGCGGCGGACCCGGCTGTCGAAGTCGGCCCAGGTGTTCTCCTCGATGCCCGTCTCCTCCACCACCTCGGCGCCCCCGCGGGCGGGCGTGCGCCGCACCTTGCGGATCATGCGCCGCAGGTCCCGGGTCTCCACGCCCGCGTCCACCGCCACCTTGTCGATGGCCTTCTCGCAGACGTTGACCTCGTCCCAGGCGACGCGGATCTCCTGGCAGGCCGAGGCCAGGAGCTTCTTGTCCACCTCGACGGTGGCCATGAACTGCAGCATCTTCTCGTCGTGTTCGGCCAGGGCGCTGATCGCCTCGTCCTGCTTCTTCTTGCTCTTGGCCTTCTCGACCTCGGCGCGCAGGTCCTGGCGCTCCTTGACCAGCGCCTGGGCCTTGGCCAGCGCGTTGGCCAGCGACAGGCCGCCCTTGGTCTTGACCCGCCGGGGCCGCTTGCCGCCGCGGATGGCCTTGGCGCAGCGCTGCTCCTCCTGCTCGACCAGCTCGGCCAGGATCCAGGAGATGAGCGGCGAGGTATAGACGTTCTTGATGACGGTCTGCTCGCCCTCCTCGATGCGCTTGGCGATCTCGATCTCGCCTTCGCGGGAGAGCAGCGGCACCGTGCCCATCTTGCGCAGGTACATGCGCACCGGGTCGCTGCTGCGGAGCTGGCTGGTCGCCTCGGCGGCCTTCTTGAGGTCCTCGGGCCCCGGCGGTCCCCGGCGTTCTTCCTCCCGCTCCCGCTTGACGGCCTTGAGGACCTCGATGTCCAGCTCGCTGAACATGATCATCAGGTCGTCGATGTCGTCGGAGCTGACCAGGTGGGTCGGCAGCAGCGTGTTCATCTCCTCGAAGGTGACGTAGCCGCGCTCCTTGCCCATGTTGATCAGGGCCTGGATCTCCTGACGCTCCTTGTCCTTCATTCTGGGTCCTCGGAGGAGACGTGCCTCAAGGGGGTGGCTTGCGGGTGACGACGCGCAACAGTTCCTGGCGCTGGCGGACCAGGTCCTGCTTGTTCACCAGGACTTCACGGTACCTTGACCCGTCATCGGCGAAGCTGCAAGTTTCCAGGTCGCCCTGGACCTGGGCGATCCGGTCGTCGAGCAGGCGGAGCTGGAGCCGGGCGAGCATCTGCTGGGTGGCCTGGGCCGCCTGGTCCTCGGTGTACAGCTCCTCGGCCTTGCCGTCCCGGACCTGGCGATGGCGGACCGCGCAGGCCCGCAGGACCCGCGCCAGGTCGGGGTCCTCGACCTGGTCCAGCACGGCCGGCAGGCCCTCGCCCGACAGCAGGCGGGCGATCACCCGCGCCACGTCCAGCCGGGACGTGAGCAGGCCGGGATCCACGCCCGCCACCAGCGGCGCGACCCGCGCGTGGTGGTGGATCAACAACCACAGCAGGTGGTTGAGCTCCTTGCTGCCCCGAAAGGCCACCGGCTCGGCCAGCTCGGCGGGCGCGGCGGCGGCCCGGGTGAGGCCGATGACCTCGTTGACCACGTCGTCGCGCATGTCCAGCGCCCGCCCCAGCCGCTCGACCAGCGCCGCGCGCGTGGCCGGGTCGACCCGCCGGACCACCGGCGCCAGCTCGGCCAGGACCTGCCGCTTGCCGTCGGGGCTGGAGCCGTGGCGGCCGCGCCAGATCCGCAGGGCGATGTCGAAGAGCGGCTCGCTCTGGCGCAGGCGGGCCTCGAAGGCCTCGGCGCCGCGGGCCTGCACGAAGTCGTCGGGGTCCTTGGCGCCGCCCAGGTCGAGCCGGCGGGGCTCGATGCCCGCGGCGTAGAACAGCTCCAGGCTCTTGAGCGCGGCGCGCACGCCGGCCTCGTCGCTGTCGAAGAGGGCGACCACGCTGGTGGTCAGGGGCCGCAGCACCCGCAGGTGCTCCTCGGTCAGCGCGGTGCCGCAGGTGGCGATGGCCTCGGTGAAGCCGGCCTGGTGCAGGGAGAGCACGTCGAAGTAGCCCTCGACCACGATGGCGCGGCCCCGGCGCTGGATCGCCGGGCGGGCGTGCGACAACGCGTAGAGCGTCTTCGACTTCGAGTAGATCTGGGTCTCGGGCGAGTTCACGTACTTGGGCGGCGCGTCCCCCCGCGGGCCGCCGGGCATCTCCTCCAGGTGCCGGCCGCCGAAGGCCACGATGCGGCCCCGCTCGTCCTGGATCGGGATGATCACGCGGCCGCGGAACAGGTCGTAGGCCCCCTCGCGCCCGTCCCGCGCCTTGGCGACCCCGGCGGCCACCGCCAGCTCGGGGCTGACGCCCTGCCGCGCGAGGTGATCGACCAGGTCCGACCAGGTGGGCGGCGCGTAGCCCAGCCGGTAGCGCTGCCAGGTCTCCTCCTTCATGCCGCGCTTGCGCAGGTAGGCGCGGGCGGGCTCGCCCTCGGGCCGGGTGCGCAGGACCGCCTCGAAGTGCTGGGCCGCCAGGTCGCAGATCTCGTACAGGTCGGTGCGCGCCTTCATCCGCGCGCGCTCGTCGGGGCTGAGCTGCCGCTCCTCGACGGCGACGCCGACCCGCGCCCCCAGGTCGCGCACGGCCTCGTGGAAGCTCATGCCCTGGGTCTGCATCAGGAACTGGAAGACGTCGCCGCCCGCCCCGCAGCCGAAGCAGTGGTAGATGCCCTTGGCCGGCACGACGTTGAAGCTGGGCGTCTTCTCGTTGTGGAAGGGGCAGAGCCCCAGCAGCGTCGAGCCCTTGCGCTGCAGGGACACGGTCTGCCCCACCACCTCGGCGATGTCGACGCGGTCGCGGATGGTGTCGATGAGCTCGCGCGGGATCACGACCCAGGACTACCCGGCCGCCCGGTCCTCGTCCGGCTCCACCACGCGAACGACCCGCACGTCGTCGGGCACGCGCCGCACGCGGGCGCCCAGGGCGGCGAGCTTCGCCTCCAGCCGCTCGTAGCCGCGGTCGAGGTGGTACAGCCGCAGCATCTCGGTGCTGCCGTGGGCGGCCAGGCCGGCCAGCACCAGCGAGGCGCTGGCCCGCAGGTCGGTCGCCATCACGGTGGCGCCCTCCAGCCGCCGCACGCCCCGGACGACGGCGCGGTCCCGGTCGGGCTCGATGCGCGCGCCCATGCGCATCAGCTCGGCCGCGTGCATGAAGCGGTTCTCGAAGATCGTCTCGCGGATGACGCTGTCACCCTCGGCCAGCGACATCAGGGCCATCCACTGGGCCTGCATGTCGGTGGGGAAGCCCGGGTGGGGCTGGGTCTCGATGGAGACCGGGGCCAGGGGCCCCTCGCGGCGCAGGTGGATCCGGCCGGCGCCATCGGGTCCGACACCGTCGGCGCTGACCTCGCAGCCGGCGGCCCGCAGGGCGTCGAGCACGGGCGCCAGGGCGTGCACGGGGGCCCGCTCCACCGTGACGGCGCCGCCCGTGATGGCACCGGCGACCAGGTAGGTCCCCGCCTCGATCCGGTCGGGCATGATGCTGTAGGGGGTGCGGGTCGGCCGCAGCGCCGGCACGCCGTCGACGGTGATGGTGTCGGTCCCCTCGCCCTCGATGCGGGCGCCCATGGCGCGCAGGAAGCGGGCCAGGTCGACCACCTCGGGCTCGCGCGCGGCGTTGTGCAGCACGCTGACGCCGTCGGCGAGCACCGCCGCCATCATCACGTTCTCGGTGCCGGTCACCGTGGGCATGTCGAAGCGCACCTCGCCGCCGCGCAGGTGGTCGACGCGGCCGTTGACGTAGCCGCCGGACAGCTCGAAGCGGCAGCCCAGCGCCTCCAGCCCCTTGAGGTGCTGGTCGACCGGGCGCACGCCGATGGCGCAACCGCCCGGCAGGCTGACCCGGGCCTGGCCCTGGCGAGCGAGCAGCGGCCCCAGGGCCAGCACGCTGGCGCGCATCTTCCGCACGACGTCGTAGGGCGCCTCGGAGAAGGCGATCCGCCAGGTGTCCAGCCGGACGCGGGAGCCGCCGTCGTCGGGCACCAGCGAGGGGCAGCCGATGCGCCCGAGCAGCGAGAGCGTCAGGCTCACGTCGGCCAGCTCGGGGACGTTGTCCAGGACGTGCTCGCCCGGGGCCAGCAGGGTGGCGATCAGGATCGGCAGGGCGGCGTTCTTGGCGCCGCTGGCGCGCACGGTGCCGTGCAGGGGCAGGCCACCGTGGATGACGAGCTTGTCCATGGGATCCTCGGGCGCGGAGTCGGGGTCCGGCGAGGGGGGGAGCTGCGCCGCGCGCGGAGCGGGAGGGAGGAGCGGGGCGCGCGGAGGAGGGAGGGGCGGGAGGCGCGGGTCGGAGGGCCACGCGGCGGGGAGCGGCCCTGCGGAGCAGGACCTTCCCACCGGGTATGGTGGCACACCGCCACGAGCAACCAGCAGCCCCCTCGCAAGCACCTTCCGTGCCAGACCCTCGCGCCGCCCCCCTGCCCCTGGTCCACGGCCAGCCCCTCGATCGGGGGCTGGTCGCGCCCGGCGCCGTGCTGGCCCACCTGGACCTGCGCGGGGTGGACCTCTCGGCCGCCGACCTGGTCGACGCCGATCTCCGTGGGGTCGACCTGCGCGGCGGCAAGCTGCACGGCGCGCGGCTGCGCGGGGCCCGGCTCGACGGCGCCCGGCTCGACGCGGTGGGGGCCCACGACGTCGACCTGGAGGGGGCGTCGCTGGTGGGCGCCAGCATGGCGGGGGCCGACCTGGACGGTGCCATCCTGCTGGAGAGCGACCTGCGGCGCGCCGCCCTGGACGGGGCCCGGCTGGTGCGGGCGGACCTGCGGGGCGCCTGGCTGGAGGAGGCCGACCTGGCCGGCGCCGACCTGGCGCTGGCGGACCTGGGCCGGGCGCGCCTGGCCGGCGCCCGGTTGGAGGGTGCGCGGCTGCGCCGGACCCACCTCTCGGAGGTCCGGGGCCTGTCGGAGGAGGCGCGCGCCGCGCTGTTGCAGGCAGGCGGCTGGGAGGGGGCCGTCGCGCCCGAGCTCGCCCCCGTGGTGGCGCTGGCCGGGCGGCTGCTGCGGCCGGCCGCGCACTGGGCCCAGGGCCGGGTGGTGCGCCTGCGGGCCGACACCC
>JAKLKF010000152.1 GCA_023150805.1 Myxococcota bacterium
GGGGAAAGCACAATGGGAGGGAGGGTGCGGTGATAGTGATGGTGTCAAGGCTGGAAATTGGACCCAGATCGCGCGGTATCAGGTGCCGGCTGTTATCTTTTGATCCCTTCTCGCCCCTCCGCCCCCTTGGCGCACCTCGCGCACGCACCGCAGCCGCGAGCGACGGCCACGCCGACCCCCCAACGCGGGGAAAGCAGGGTGGGACGCCAACCGGGAAGATCAAAGGATAACAGCCGGCACCTGCAAGCCCTTCAAGCCTGCATGCTCCCGGCATGCCTTCACCCCCCGCTCACTCCGTGACATCTGGGGACACCCCTTGTCTTTCCCTGGAGGCCGTGGAGTAGGCTGTGCGCGTGGCGAACGCTCGGGATCTCACCGCGGACACGTGGTCGTGGTCCGGGATGCGCAGGGACGAGGGGGTGCAGGCCCCCGACCAGCCCGAGCGCATCGCGGGTCGCTACCGCCTGCTCGACCTGCTGGGGCGGGGCGGGCACGGCGAGGTGTGGCGCGCCCGGGACGAGCTGCTGGACGAAGACGTCGCCATCAAGCTGGTCAGCGCCGGCAGCGGCGTCGAGCTGGACCGCGCCCGCCGCGAGGCGGTGGCCCTGCGCTGGGCGCGGCTGCCCGGCGTGGTCGGCCTGCGCGACGACGGCCACCTGGGCGAGGACTGGTTCCTGGTCATGGACCTGGTCCAGGGCCAGCCCTTCCCCGGCGGGCCCGCCCCCATGCCCTGGGCCACCCTGGGCCCGCTGGCGCGCCGCCTGGTCGAGGTCCTGGCCGGCCTGCACGCCGCCGGCGTCGTGCACCGCGACATCAAGCCGGCCAACGTCCTGGTCGAGCCCGGCACCGACCACGTCGTGCTGGTGGACCTGGGCCTGGCGGTCGGCCGCCCGGTCGACCACGCCCCCACCCCCGGGCACTTCGCCGGCACGCCGCGCTACGCCTCGCCCGAGCAGATCCTCGGCCAGCCGCTGGACGGCCGCTCCGACCTCTACGCCGTCGGCATCATGCTCTTCCAGGCGCTCTCCGGCCTGGTCCCGCACGAGCGCGGCGACGGCCACCTCCGCCAGCTCGGCCGCCGCCTGCGCGAGCCGGCCCCGCCCCTGGCGACGCTCTGCCCCGACGCGCCGGCCGTCGTGTGCGAGACCGTCGACCGCCTGCTGGCCCGCGACCCCGCGGCCCGCCCCGACAGCGCCTGGGAGGTGCTCACTGCCCTGGGTGGGCGCCTGCCCCCGCCGCTGTCCGGCGAGCTGCCCCTGCCCGAGGGCCGCGCCGCCACCCCCGACGAGCTGTGGGCCCTCTTCCACGGCCCCGACCACTTCCTGCACCTGCGCGAGGACGCCGCCGCCGCCCTGTGGGCCCGCACCGGCGGCCAGCCCGACCGCGTGCGCGAGGAGCTGGGCCACTGGCTGCGCGCCGGCCTGGCCGTCTGGGACCAGGGCGCCGCCCGCCTGGACCGCCCCGCCATCGAGCGCCTGCTGCGCGGTGAGCGTGTCGGCGCCGAGCTGCGCGGCTCCGCCGACCCGGTCGCCACCGCCCTGTCCCTGGCCTTCCCCGACGGCAGCGTGCCCGTCGTCGCCCAGGCCCTGGCCCTGCCCGAGCCGACCGTGCAGGCCCGCGTCCAGGCCCTGGTCGACGCGGGCGACGCCTGGCCCCTGCCCGACGGACGGCTCGGCTGCCGCCCCCTGCTCGGCGGCCCCGACCCCGCCACCTGCGCCCTGCGCCGCACCCTGGCCGCCGCCCTGCCCGCGCGCCACCCCGGCCGCCTGCGCCTGCTGGCCGAAGCCGGCGCCAGCGCCCACGAGCTGGTCCTGGTCGCCCGCGCCGTGCTCTCCGACCCCGACCTGTCCCCCGGCGAGGCCGGCGCCGTCATCGAGCGCGCGCTCCAGGTCGCCCGGCTGGAGGGCCAGGCCACGCTGGAGTCCGAGCTGCTGTGCGAGCTGTCCGCCAGCGCCCTGCACATGGAGGCCGCCGGCCCGCTGCGCCAGGCGCTGTACGAGGTGGGCCGGGGCATCGGGGCCGGCCTGCCGCTGGACGAGGTGGAGACCCTGCTGCGCGCCGTGCTGCACGCCGTCTCGGGCGACCTGGCCCGCGGCCGCGCCCTGCTGGAGCAGGTGCCCCCCCAGGCCCACGAGGAGCTGGAGCTCTACCGCGCGGGCACGGTCGCCTACTGCGCCCGGGTGGGCGGCCTGGAGGAGGAGGAGCGGGCGCTGCAGGCGCTGGAGGCCTGGGCCGGGGACGACGGCGAGCGGCGGGCCCGGCTGGCGGGCTGGTGGGGCAACCACCTGTACCGGCGGGGCCGCTTCGCCGAGGCGGCCGCCCGGCACGAGGCGGCGGCGGCGGGCAAGCGGGGGCAGGTCGGGCGGCTCAGCTCCATTGTGAACGTGGTCGCAGCGCTGCTGGAGGTGCCCGACGCCGCCCGGGCCGCGGACCTTGCCGAGGTCGCGGCCCGGCAGGCGACGTCGCTGCGGCTCCCGCGGTCGGAAGTCTACGTGGCCAGCCTGCAGGTGGTCGCGGCCTTTCGTGCGGGTGCTGCCCTGCCGGAGGTGGCAGAGCGGGCCGCCGACGCAGCCATGGTGCGACTGCAGGAGGCGGCGCTCATCGCGCTGTACCAGGCTGCGGATGCATGGCGCAGAGGGCAACCCCGAGCCGGCGTCGAGCGGTGCCGCACCGCACGGACCTGGGCGGCGCGCTGTGGCTCGGCGGGCCTGGCCTTGCTGGCCGGTGCGCTGGAGCTGCTCCTGGGCGGCGAGGTGGGCGAGCTGGACGCGCTCGTGCGCGCCGCCGACGCCCACCCGCTGCCGGCGGTCCGGGTCCAGGCGCTGCACCTGCTGGGCCGCGGCGCCGGCCGCGCCGACCTGCTGGCGCGGGCGAGAGAGCTTGCCCGATCCGAGCTGCCACCCCACCGGACCCAGCTCGAGCTGCTCACCCTGGACGAGATCCTCCACCCGCCCGCAAGGGCCAAGGGAGCCTGAGATGACCCTGATCCCCGCGCTGCTGCTGCCCCTGTCGCTCTCCCTGGCGTGCCACCCCGTGGTGAAGTCGGATGTCTGGACCGCGCACGCCAACGCCGTGGACGCCGCCTTCCAGGCCTACCCGAGCAACGGCACCGCGCCCGAGCTCTCCGACGGCACCATCAGCATCAAGGACAGCCAGGACGGCGCCGCGGACGGCGACGTCTTCGTGGTCTTCCCGTCGTCGACCTCGACCGAGGCCTTCGTGCTCGACGTCGACTTCAAGGGCTTTCGCGACGCGGCGGACTCCGAGTACATCGTGCTCAGCGACGCGACGCCCAACCTGGCCACGGTCTACGACCCGCACGTCGGTTCCACCGTGTGCAAGCCCACCACGGCCACCTGCGTGGCGAAGCACTCCTTCCAGTACGGGGCGGTGCCCCCTCCCGCCGGCCTGCCGGCGACCGTGCCGGCGGGGGCCCAGGTGATCGAGTACGAGGTCTTCAACCGCGACGTGTCGAGCTGCGACGGGACGCCGACCTACGCGACGCCCCAGCTCCGCGGCTGGCTGTACCGGGAGCGCGGCATCGTCAACGATCAGGAGCGGTGGAACCAGCACTGGTTCCTGATGAACAGCTCCGCGCCCACGCCCTACGTCTACCCGACGAAGTGCGACTCCATGACCCACATGCGGACGGACCTGGTCGTCAAGCGAACGGTCGTGAAGGACAGCGCCGGCAACCCCCTCGGCGCGCCGCGCTCCCTGAAGGCGGCCGTGTCCTCGCTCACCGCCGCGTGCACCGGCTCCCAGACCGGCTGCGGCGTGTGTGACAGCGCCAACGGCCCCTGTGACTACGCCCTCCTCCACCTGGACTGGATGAAGTACGCGCCATGAACACCCCTCCTCCCACGCCGCAGGCGCTCGGTGAGCTGGTCGTCGAGCTGGCCTCGCCGCCTTCCGGGCTGACCGGGCCCGTGCCCTTCGGCAGCCTGGTGTCCGCCAGCCTGCCGAGCGAGCTGGCAGACGCCGAGGCGCGGCCGCTGTGGACCCCGGACGCGGAGCTGGCGTCCATCCTCGAGCGGGCCGTGCCCACGCCCACCATCGCCGATCCGGGCCCCACCGAGCGCTTCGTGCGGGTGTGGACCGACCTGCCGGCCTCCAAGGTGCGCTCCCTGGTCGGTCCCGAGGTCGTCCGCGCGTGGCGTCCGCCCCAGGTGGTCCCCTCCTCCGCGCAGCTCGCCACCCTCGCAGCGGGCGATCCGTTGGTGCTCAACCAGGGCTACCTGGAGGCGCCGACCGGGACCTTCTACCCGCTCCATGCCGCCAAGAGCGAGTGGGGCGTCAACGCCATTGCCGTGCTCAACCGACCGGGCGGGATGGGCGAGGGCGCACGCCTGACGGTGCTGGAGGGTGGTTTCTGGTTGCCCGACGGCGTGGACACCTGGCGCCACGCCGACCTGCCTCCGCTCCACCTGCTGTGGGGCGACAACCTGCCGAGCTGGAAGAGCCACGGGCTGAAGGACCTGGGCATCATCTGCGCCCAGCCGGACAACCAGGTCGGGCTGCGCGGGATCGCCAACCAGGCCCAGGTCGCACCCCTCAGCCTGGCTCCGCCGGGAACCGGCACGGTCGATGTGTACGACGCGCTCAAGAAGGCGCTCGTGAACTCCGCGTGGGGTGACGTGGTGCACCTGGCCTGGACGACGGAGGTGGATGTGACCTCGGGCACGGCGAGCAGCCCGGTGGCCGTGCCACCGCAGGTCGATCCGGCCGTCCGCCACCTGATCGCGCTGGGGACCATGATGGGGGTGACCATCGTGCAGGCGTCGGGGAATCACTCGGAGGACCTGGGTGCCTTCGCTCCGGCGGATCCGGCCTTCGCCGGAGCCTTCTCGGTCAACATCGGCGCTCCCATCGTCGGCGCGTGCAATGCCTTCGATGGGCGGTGGAAGTACCCCAGCGGCTACGGTCATCCGGTGCGCCACTTCGCCTGGGGCACGGACGTGGCCACCTTGGACAAGAGACCGTCCGTTCCCTACGACGGGTACACCAGCGGGTACGACGGCACCTCGTCCGCCTCGGCCATCTTCAGCGCCTGTGCGACCGTGATCCAGGGGATGATGCAGACCCAACGGGGGCACAAGCTGCACCCGTTGATCCTGCGCTACCTGCTGTACATCAGCGGTACCCCTCCCACGGGCGGCACCGAGCTGTCCCACGCCCGCATGCCGAACCTGGGCGCGGCGGCCCAGCTCCTGGGCCTCTGACCCCCCTCACCGCCGCCACACCACCAGCATCCCCGCCGCCACGATCACCCCCCCGCCCACCAGCGTCGTCCACCCCGGCGTCGCGTGCCACACGGCCAGGTCCGCCAGCAGCGCCCACAGGGGCGAGGTGTAGGCGGCGGCGGCCACCGGGGCGGCCCGGTCCAGCTGGTAGGCGCGGGTCATCAAGGTCTGGCCCAGGAAGGCGCACAGCCCGATGCCGGCCAGCGGGCCCCACAGCGCGGGCGAGGGCAGGGCCGGCGCGCCGCCGCTGACCGCCAGGTGCAGCAGCAGCGACAGCGGCACCAGGCCGGCCTGGAAGCTGAAGACGACCAGGGCGGGGTGGTCGGTGCGGCCGAGCACACGCAGGGCGACGTGGGCGCCGGCCGAGAAGACCGCGCCGGCCAGGGCCCACAGGGCCCACAGGTCGCCGCCCCGCAGGTCGGGCAGCACCAGCAGGGCGCAGCCCAGCAGGCCGAGCAGCAGGGCGATCCAGGTGCGGGGCTCGGGCCGCTCGTCGGCGCCGAGCAGGGCGGGCGCGGCGACGGCCACGACCAGGGGCTGGACCTTGTCGATCAGGTTCTGCTCGGCCAGGGCCAGGCCGCGCGCGGCGGTGAAGACGCCGACCATCGAGGCGAAGCCGAGCAGCAGGCGGGCCAGCAGGGCCCGGTGGTTCCGCGGCCGGGGGAAGGCCCCGCGGGCGGCGAGGGCGACCAGCGGCAGGCCGGCCAGGGGCACGCTCACCAGGCTGCGCCAGACGATGATCTCGGCGGCGCCCAGCTCGGCGCGCGAGGTCTTGACCAGGCTGGCCATGGCGGTGAACACGAGCGCGGCCAGGGCCATCAGGAGCGGTCCGCGGGCCAGGGCGGGGCGCGACGCGGACAGGGGAGGGGAGGCCAGCTCGGGCAAGCGCCTCAGCTCCCCTCGACGGCGTCGGTGATGAGCGCGACGAAGTGGGGGCGGTCCTCGGCGAGCGCGGCGAAGCGCCAGCCGACGTGGGTCTCGCAGCCGCGGCAGAGGGCGACCTGCCAGGCGTAGCCGTGAAACCAGGCGTAGGCGGTCGAGGGCGGGGTGATGGCGATGGTGCCGGGGGCCTCGTGGAAGGCGAGCAGCTCGAAGCGGTGGCCGGCCGGGTTGGTGAAGGTGCCGCGCTCGCGGCCGTCGGGCAGGGGGGGCCGCGCTCCCCGCGCGGCCAGGGCGCGGCTGCAGGTCCGGCATCGCACCGGGTCCTCGCCAGGCGGGCCTGCCTTCAGCGGGTCGGTCTTCGCGCCGCGCGGGGCGCCGAGGATCATCCGCGCGCTCCGCCGCGGCCTGCACCGCCGACGAAGCGGGTGGCGCCCGCGACGGCCTCGGCGTCCAGGGCCCGCCGGCCGTGGGCCAGCTCGACCTGCAGCGCCTGCAGCAGGGGCAGGTCCAGCCCCTCGTAGACCGAGCGGCGGTCCCCTCGCAGGCAGGCCTGGGGCAGGGCGGCGAGCTGGTGGGCCAGGGCCACCGCCTCGTCCTTCGCCCGGCCCGTCGGCACGACCCGGGTGGCGAGGCCGATGGCCAGCGCCTCGGCGGCGTCGACGGGCCGCCCGGTCAGGACCAGGTCGAGCGCCCGGCCCAGGCCGACGATGCGCGGCAGCCGCACGGTGCCCCCGTCGATGAGCGGCACGCCGAAGCGGCGGCAGAAGACGCCCAGGGTCGCGTCCTCCTCGACGATGCGCAGGTCGCACCAGCAGGCCAGCTCCAGGCCGCCGGCGACCGCGTGGCCGCTGATGGCGGCGATGACGGGCTTGCCGAGCACCATGCGGGTCGGCCCCATCGGCCCGTCGCCGTCGGGCGCGACGCGGTTGGGCGCGCCCGCGGCGATGGCCTTGAGGTCGGCGCCGGCGCAGAAGTGACCGCCGGCCCCCCACAAGACGGCGACCGCCGCGTCCGGGTCGGCGTCGAAGGCGCGGAATGCGTCGGCCAGGTCCTGGGCGGTGTCGCGGTCCACGGCGTTGCGAACCTCGGGCCGGTCGAGCACGACGACGGTGACGGGGCCCTGGCGCTGCACGTGGACCGGCATGGCGGCGGTCCCTATCCGGACCGCCGGGGCGAGCTACTGGCGCTGGCCGGCGATCCACACGGCGAGGGGGCGGGTCAGGGTCTGGGGGTCCTGGTGCGGGTCGGCGTCGAGCAGCAGCAGGCTGGCGGCGTGGCCCTCGTCGATCCGGCCGAGGTCGGACAGGCCCCACCAGTCGGCGGGAGCCGAGGTGCCGGCCACGAGGATCTCCTCGCCCGACAGTCCGGCCGCCGCCAAGGCCGCCAGCTCCTGGCCGTCGATGCCCGCGGTCTGCGTGTTGCCGAAGTCCGTGCCGTACAGCACCACCGCGCCGGCCGCGCGCAGCGCCGCCAGGTTGTCCCGGGCCGCCGCTCCCCCGAAGGCGTGCAGGGTGGAGATCACGGCCCGGCCGGACCAGGCCGCCACGGTCGCCTCGGCGAGCGCCGCGGTCGGCGTGTGGGCGAGCACGTCGGCGCCGGCCCGGGCGGCGGCCAGGGCCTGGGCGTCGGACAGGGCGTGGCTGGCCACGCGCATGCCGTGGCCGTGCGCGGCGGCGGCGGCAGCGGCGAGCGCGGCGTCGTCGAGGACCGGCGCCTCGGTGACCGATAGCTTGATGACCTCGGCGCCCAGCGCGACGAGGTGCTCCACCGCGGCGCTGGCCGCGTCGGCGTCGGCGCACTCCAGGCCGTAGCCCGCCGCGCCCCAGCCCTGGGTCGGGTAGCCGCCGACCGCCGTGACCATCGGGCCGCTGGCCAGCACCCGCAGGGGGCCGCGCTCGGGGCTGCCGGGCAGGGCGGCCAGGGCGGCCTCGGGGGCGGCGAGGTCGACGGCGGCGGCCACGCCTCCGGCCGCCAGCTCGGCGGCGCGCGGCGCGTAGGAGAGGTGCACGTGGCTGTCGATGAAGGCGGGCGCCAGCCACAGGCCAGCCCCGTCCACCTCCTCGGTCGCCCTGCCCTCGCCCGCGCCCGCGAGGTGGATCCGGCCCTCGCGCACGGCCACGTCCGCCACCGTGCCGTGGGGCAGGGGGGACCCGGCCAGCGCGACGCCGCGGAGGCGAAGCTCCCAGGTGGCCGCGTCGCTGTCACCCACGCCGCCTGCCGGGGGCGGTCCGGCGGCGCCACAGGCCAGCAGCGCGAGGAGCAGGATCACCTCAGGCCCCCAGCGCTCGACCCAGGGCCAGGCCGCCCGCCAGCGCCAGGAAGCCGGCGCCGAGCTGGAGCCCCAGGTTCAGCGCCGCCAGGTCCAGGCGACCGGCCTGGGCCAGCTGCACGACCTCCAGGCTGAAGGTCGAGAAGGTCGTGAAGCTGCCCAGGAAGCCGATGGCGAGCGGCGCGCGCAGCTCCTCGGAGACCCGCTGGGAGAGGGCCAGGGCGGTCAGCACGCCCAGCAGGAAGCTGCCCAGCACGTTCACGCCGATGGTGCCCGCCGGCAGCGGGGTGTCGACGTGGGCCTTGAGGAAGGCGCCCGTGTAGTGCCGTGCGAGCGCGCCCAGCGCGCCCAGGACGGCGATGCTCAGCGCGGTGCGCATGGGGGCTCCTGGACCGGGGGCGGGCCCCCAGGCTCCCCTACCGCGCCATCTCGCCGGCGGCGTTCGTCCACTCGCCCTTGGACAGCGTGCGGTTCTTCACCGGCGACTTGCCCTGGTCGGTGTCGACCGCGTCCAGCGCGATGCGCGCGGCGAGCTGGGCGATGAGGTCGGCGTGGTCCGTGCCCTTGGGCAGCTCGGCCAGGGTGCCCGCCGACAGCTCGTCGTAGTTGAGCGACCCGTCGCGGCTGCTGTCGAGCTTGTCGAAGCGCCCCCCCGCGGCCGTGCGGGCCGATGCCTCGTCCCTGGCGCCCGGCGCGACGGTCGCGAGCGTCTGGGCCTCGAAGGCCTTGAACTCGGCCCAGGAGACCAGGCCGTCCTTGTCGACGTCGAGCTGGGCCATCAGCTTGTCGGCCACGCCGTCGAGCTTGGCGCTGCGGAACCACTCGCCGTCGGCCAGCTTCAGCGTCTTGTCCAGGTAGTTGTGGAGCTGGCTGCGGTCGAAGCCGGGCGCCGACGCGCTGCCGGCGATGCGCACGAAGACCTTGCCCATCGGCCCGTCCACCGCGCCGCCCGCTTGCGCCGCCCCGACCTGGGCCAGCATCGCCGTGTTGCTGGTGGCCGGCTGGGTCGCGGGCGCCGTCGTGGTCGACGTGCTGGCCGCGGGGGCCGTGGTGGAGGTGCTGCGCTGGTCCTTGGACATGGGGCGGCTCCGGGCTGCGCTCAGCCTACATCGTCGGGGCCGCTCGCGGGCGCACTTTCGCCGAGCGCGGCGACGACGGCCTCCGCGGCCGCCTCCGCTTCGGGGAAGCCGTCGAGGGTCTTGCGCGCCACGATCCGGTCGCCCACCCAGACGGTGAACTCGCCGCGGTCGCCGGGGACCAGCGCGACGGGCCACCCCGTGCGGTCGGTGATGACGGCCGCCACCCGGGCGGCGCGAGGAGCGTAGTTTCAAACCACGCAGTAGCGGATTCGCAGGTCGGTCATGGTGCCTCCGGGCAGCCTCGTAGCCGGGTCGCGCCCGGGCGCAACGGGGCCGGCCGGATGGCGGCGCTCAGCTGCGATCCTGGCCGGCAGCGAGCGCCTGCCGCAGCGCGCGAGCCGGCCCCATGCCCGGGTGCTCCTCCAGGAGCCGCGCCAGCCGCGCCCGCGCCTCCTCGGTCCGCCCCAGCTCCAGCAGCGTCAGCACCTGGTTGTAGCCGGCCTGCGCGACGAAGGGCCAGGGCCCGGAGGCGCCCAGCAGCGGCGCCCGCCAGCGGTCGAGCAGCGGCCGGGTCCGCCAGCGGGCCTCGCTGGCCTGGAAGGCGCGCAGCGCCTGCTCCCACTGCTGCTCGCGGCTGCAGGCCATGCCCAGCCGGTGATCGGAGAGCAGGCCCATGCGGATGGGGCCCAGGCGCAGGAAGAGCCAGCCCAGCAGGCCCAGGGCGCCTCCGTCCAGCAGGCCGCCCCACAGCAGCCAGCCGGCCAGGGTGAAGGTGGCGGGGGGCAGCAGGGCCGCCACCATGCGCAGCAGGGGATGCCCCGCGGCGTCCTGGCCGGGGTGCTCCTCACCGGGCGCCAGTGTCGCTCTCCTCGTCCGCCGAGGTCGACGCGCCCGCCTGCCAGTCGATGGTGCCCGGCGTGCCGGTCAGCAGGTAGTCGACCAGCGCGCCGGCCGCGGCGCTGTCGGCGTTGGAGAAGACGTGGCCGCGCAGGCGGGTGTCCATCACCCAGGTCCCCGGCTGCTCGGCCAGCACGGCGGCCGTGTCGGCGGTCGTCGCCTGGGGCTGGCGGGGGTCGGCCGCCGACCAGACCAGCGCCAGGCGCTCGGGCAGCCGGAAGCTGCCCAGCCCATCCAGCCCGCCACCGCCGTCGGCTCCGCCGGCGCTCCCCCCGCCAGTGTCGCTCGGACCGCCCCCGCCGGTGTCGACGGGCCCCTCGCCGCCGGTGTCGACGGGCCCGCTGCCGGTGTCCGTGGGGCCGGTGCCGGTGCCGGTGCCACCGCCCGTGGGCACCGGCGCGGGTCCCGACCCTGCCAGGGCGATGGCGTGCAGGGACCACTCGTCGATGGCCGCCAGGCTCTCGTCGGTCGGCCACAGCCGCGCCAGGCCCTGCGCCTCCTGGTCCAGGTCGTTCTGGGGATCCAGGTAGGGCGAGAGGCGGTCGGGCACGCTGTCCACCAGGGCGCCCTTCACGGAGGGCAGCCCCTCGTGGGTCAGCAGCTCGATCACCGCCCGCCCCCCGTCGCCCAGGCCCACCAGGAACAGCTCGTCGCTGGCCTGGAAGGGCAGGCTCACGCCCTGGGTGTCGGCGAAGCCCTCCTCGTAGGCCATGCGCACCATCCACCAGGCGAAGGTGCGGCCGTTGCGCGAGAAGCCCTCGAGCGCGCTGTCGTTGTCCTGGAAGCCCTCCTCGTTGTGCCACAGGTCGGCCCAGCAGTTGCCCGGCCAGAGCTGCGCGACGCCGCGGTCCACCAGCGCCGCCGCCAGCGCGCCCTGGTTGTCCTCGCTGGCCAGCACCGTGGCCGGGTTCATGCCCAGGCTCTCCCACACCATCTGGTCGGCCCAGTCTCGCGACATGCGCGACTGGGCCCGCCAGGTGGCGTCGTACAGCGGGCTGTCCGGCGTGGCGGTCGGGTCCAGCTCGTAGTCGAAGGCGCCGGAGTGGAAGGCCAGGGCCAGGGGGACCGGCCCCTCGGCCTCGCCGCGGTAGACGGCGTAGAAGCGCGCCGTCGTGCCGTCCGGGCAGGGCAGGCCCGTCTCCAGCGTGCGGATCCGCGCGTCGGTCGAGGCCACGAGGGAGCTGTCGAAGGGCACGTCCGTGAAGTCGAGCTGGACCAGCTCCTCCCACGGCTTGAAGCAGCCCAGCAGGCCGGCGACCAGCAGCAGCGTCACGCGTCTTCCGTCGTTGAGGGGCGAGGGGCGCCGGCGGGAGCGTGCACGTCCCCGGCCGGGGCCCGGAGCATAGCGCGAGAGGGACGCCTCAGGCGTCCTGGACCAGGCGGACCCCCACCGGCCACAGCCCCGGCGCGGGCCGGGCGGGCCCCTCGCTCGCGGGGCCACAGCCGGCGACCCGGCCGTCGTCCAGCCACTGCCACAGCCAGGCGCCCAGGTCGAAGATCCCCTCGGGCGTGGGTGGGTGCAGCCCCCCCTCGGGCAGCACGTCGTAGCGCGGCCGGCCCACCCGCCCGCAGATCGGATCCGGGGCGTCCCCCCAGGGCAGCTCTCGTCCCCCCCAGGCCAGGCTCCACTCCTCGGCCGTCGGCAGGCGCTTGCCCACGGCCGCGGCGAAGTCGCGTGCCGCCGGCAGGTCCACGCCGACCACCGGGCAGTAGCGGTCCACGCCGGTCGGCAGGCTGGCGGCGGGCTGCTGCTCCAGCCAGCGGCTCCAGCTCACGGCCAGGATGTCCATGAAGTAGGGCGCGACGCCGCGCGCGGGGTCGCCGGGCAGCCAGGCCATCAGCTTGTGCGCGCCGTCGGGGTTCACCAGGCCCCGCAGCTCCTGCGGGCTGCGCGCGGCCAGGGGGCGCGCGTCCTCCAGCTCGATGCTCACCTCGGCCCGCGCGACGTCGCCGTCGCGGTCGAGCTCGACGCGCGCCCGCTTGACGCGGAAGACCGCGTCGGATGGGGCGAGGTTGGCGGTGGCCAGGGCCCGCGCGATGGCGTGGCGGACCCCGGCGCCGTTGGCGTGGATGGCGGCCAAGAGGCGCTCCCGGCGCGGCGGTGGAGGCGGCGCGCGAGAGCAGGGTAGCCGCCTGTCCGGGCGCGGCAACCGGTGCGGCCCCTCGCGCCGCAGGCCGCGCGCGCAGCGTGCTACAAGGGCCGTTCACCCTCGCCCGGAGGCCTGGTGATGTCGTCCTCCCCCTCGCTGCTCCCGCTCCTCCTCGCCCCCCTGCCGCTGCTGCTGGCCTGCCCCCAGCAGGACTCCGAGCCCGCCGCCCCCAGCATCGAGGAGCAGGCCATCGCCAAGGGATGCCCCACCATGTCGACCGTCGCCGGTGACTACCTGCTGGTGATGGGCAACACCCCGGACCACAAGAACCGCTTCCGCATCATGGAGGACGGCGATGGCACCTACACGATGTGGTACGTCGACGGGGGCTTCGCCCGGCGGGTGATGGATGGCGTCAAGCGCGAGCAGGACATCCAGTTCACCGAGGTGCCCGACGCGCGCAAGAAGGCCGCCTACGAGCAGGGCGCCGAGCCGCTCAAGCGCGTGTACGTCGAGCCGCGCATCGAGAAGTGCGCGCTGCGCGTCAACCGGCTGAACGTCGAGAACAAGGGCGGCAAGGAGGTCGAGACCGGCTCGCCCCTGATGGTCGAGTTCGTGCGCTTCCCCAAGACGCAGGAGGTCGCCTGGCAGCCCTGCGACGGCCACGTCTTCCTCTACGACGCCGCGCAGTCCTGGCCCAAGGCCAAGGCCCAGCTCGACGACGGCGGCTACCCCAAGGTCGACCACGCCCTGGGCGAGGCGATCCCCGTCGCGGCCTGGACCGACGCCGCCGCGGACGGCGCCGACTCCTGCACCTTCGACATGGACCTGTTCTTCGACGACCTGCCCGTGCAGGAGGGTGGCAAGGCCGTGCCCGCCGGGGCCGTCCAGGACGGCATGCGCCAGTGGCTGGTCCCCGCCTGGAAGGCGCCGTACTCCGGCAACCACCACTTCGAGCTGCACCGCTACAAGACCTGCGGCGGGACGCGCGAGCTGATCGGCGTCTCCTGCCTGGAAGCGGTCCTGAACTGACCGCCCGGGGAGACTGAGGATGCGCTGGCGGCTGGTCGACCGCATCGACGCCCTGCAGCCCGACCGGGACGCGCGCGGCGTGGTCACCTTCGACCCGGGCCTGCCCCTGTTCGAGGACCACTTCCCGGGCTTCCCCGTCGTGCCCGGCGTGCTGCTGCTGGAGAGCCTTGCCCAGCTCTCGGGCAAGCTCATCGGCTACAGCGTGCGGCTGGCCCGGGGCGACTGGCCCTTCCCGGTCATCAGCATGATGAACGGCGTCAAGTTCCGGCGCTTCGTCCGGCCGGGCGAGACCCTGGAGCTGCACAGCGAGCTGTTGACCATGCGGGAGGACATGGCCGCCTGCCGGGTGCGCGGCCTGCTCCAGGGGCGGGTCCACGTCCAGGCCGAGCAGCTCTTCGTCTTCAACGCCGTGCCGCTGGCCGACGCCGAGGACAAGGCGCGGGTCGAGCGGCTGGAGCGCGCCGAGCTGCGCCGCCTGTGGGCGGGCTACCCGGAGGAGGGGTGAGCCCGGTCGACGGCCGGCCGGCGGTCGTCGTCACGGGCATGGGCCTGGTCACGCCGCACGGCGTGGGCGTCCCGGCCACCTGGCGGGGCGTGGTGGAGGGGCGCCGCGCCGTCGCCCGCATCCGTCGCTTCGACCCCACCGGCTTCGACGTCACCTTCGCCGCCGAGGCCCCCGACCCCGGCTGGCCCGCCGGGCTCGACCCGGCCGCGCTGCCCGACGGCCTGGGCGCCCTGGCGCAGGACCTGAAGGGCCGCCTGGCCGCGACGGCCCTGGTCGAGGCCCTGGCCCAGGCCGGCCTGCCCCTGCTGCCCGCGCGGCCCGACCCCGCCGTGGGCGTCTGGGTCGGCAGCGAGGCGGCCCGCCCGCCGCTGGCGGCGCTGCACGAGCGCCTGCACGACCCGCGCCCTCCACGACCGGACGAGCTGCTGCTGCTGGCACCGCAGGCGCCCACCCTGCTGGCCGCCGCCATCGCCGGCGCGGCTGGCCCGCTGCGCACCATCTCCACCGCCTGCACCAGCAGCTCCCAGGCCGTCGGCGAGGGGGCCCTGGCCATCGAGCGCGGCGAGGTCGACGCCGCCCTCGTCGGCGGGGTCGACGTCCTGGTCGACCCGATCATGGTCACCGGCTTCTCGCTGCTGGGCGCCTTGTCGACCCGCAACGAGGACCCCGCCGCCGCCAGCCGCCCCTTCGACGTGGATCGCGACGGCTTCGTGCTGGGCGAGGGGGCCGGCTTCCTGGTGCTGGAGCGGGCCGACCGGGCCCGGGCGCGCGGCGCCACCC
>JAKLKF010000153.1:0-14144 GCA_023150805.1 Myxococcota bacterium
CAGCTCCTCGGCCTCGACCAGGGCCAGCGCCGGGTCCTGGGCTTCCTCGGCCGCGCGGGCCCGGGCCAGGCGCAGCGCGGCCAGGGTGCCGCCGTCGAAGCCCCAGCCCGGCCCGCCGGTGCGGTCGCCCGACATCAGCTCAACGCCAGGATCGCCACGACGCCGAGCAGGACGACGATCACGAAGAGCAGTCCGAGCCCGATCAGCAGCGGCACCATGCTGCGGGGCGCGGGCGGCGACCCGGCGTCGGGCGCGGGCGCAGGGGGCGCCGCCGGGGTGGCGGGGGTCGCGGGGCGCGCGGCCGCGGGCCCGGGCGTCGCGGCGGGGGCGGACGCCGGGGCGGCCGCCGGCGCGGTCGGGCGGGGCTGCGACGAGCCGGCCGGGTGGGCACCCGCGAAGGCCCCCGCGCGCAGGGCGTGGGCGAAGGTGGCGAACTCGGCGACGTCCTTGCACAGCTCGATGTCGGAGATGAGCCACTTCTCGAAGCTGGCCTCCTCGCCCTGGGTCTCCATGCGCGCCGCCTCGTACAGGGGCAGCGGCGCCAGGTCCAGGTTGGGCCGCTCGGGCACCACCTGCAGCGGCACCTGGGCCTGGTCGCGCAGGGCGCGCTTCAGCGCGTAGCGCGCCTCCAGGATGGCGTGCGGCATGCCGCCGGCCTGCTCGGCCTGGCTGGCCAGGGTCTCCAGCGAGGTGCCGGCGTCGAAGGTGCGGGCGAGCAACTCGGCCTGCTCGGGCGACAGGCGCCCGCGGACGGCCTGCAGCAGCGCGGTCGGCGAGCGGTTGCCGGTCAGCCCGTTGGGGAAGTCCCCGCCCGACAGCCGGCTGCCCGCGCCCTGCGCGGCGCGATCCACCAGGCCGTGCGCCCAGTCGACCAGGTCGCTGGTGCGGGTGACCTGGACGATTCCCTGCTCGAAGGCCTGGCAGGCGGCCTCCAGCGGCTGGCGGCCGGCGCGATCCCCCAGGCGGGCGGCGGTGATGGCGTAGTACCAGTCGCTGAACTTCTGGGCCATCTCCATGCCGGCCTGCGCGTCGCCGTCGTTGCGCCAGCGCTTGAACAGGTCCTGGACGGTGGCGGGAGATTCCATCGCGGGGCTCCGGTCGGGGTGCGGCCGGCGATTATACCGGCCGAGCCGGGGCCGCCCTGTCCTGGCCGGTCATCAGGTGGCCGAGGGCCAGCGCGCGCGCACCGTGGACAGCACCCTGCCCGGCAGCCAGGAGTAGCGCGCCTCCACGCGCGGCGCGGGCTCGCCTCGGGCCAGGCGCAGGTGCACCCGCGCGCAGCCGTCGGGCATCGGCAGCACCTCGGCCTCCTGGAAGTCGATGTAGCGGCGTAGGGTCGGGGCCAGCGCCTTGTAGACCGCCTCCTTCAGGCTGAAGCGCACCACCACCGCGGTCCACTGCCGCTCCTCGGGCAGCGCTTGCACCACCGCCAGCTCGTCGGGGGTCAGCACCCGCTCGGCCACCCGCATGCGCGGCGGCGAGAGGTCCTCCAGGTCGACCCCGACCGCGCCGTTGCGGGCACGCGCCACCAGGGCGACCGCCATGTCGCGCTTGTGGGCGATCGACAGCGAGAGCCCCTGGTGCGGCGCGACGGCCGGCGCCCCGTGGCCGTCGCTCATCAGGGCCTGCGGCTCCAGCCCCAGCATCCGCACGGCGCGCTGGGCCGCCAGCCGTCCGCCCACCCACTGGACCTGCTTGAAGCCGCGCAGCGCGCGCGCGTGCTCCTGCTCGGCCGGCAGCAGGCGGGCCAGCACCAGCTCGGGCACCGGCTCGGGATCGACGGGCAGCGCCACGCCGACCAGCACGCCGTGCGGCTGCGCGTCGCGCAGGCAGACATCGAAGGGCGGGCCGGGGAGGGGAAGCACGGCGGGGCGCCTAACGAGCGCGCGTCGCCCTGGCTCGCGAAGGGCCCGGTCGGAGGGGTGCGGGGGCGGGCCCGCGGAAGGAACAAGCGGGCTGTGCGGTTGAAGACGGCGCCCACCTCGATATCAGTCCCCATGCCCGGAACCTCGGCCCGCCCTCGACCCGCCCTGGCGCTTGCCCTCGCCTTCGCCCTGCTCGGCCCCTCGGCCTGGGCCAAGGACGAGACCCAGGCCGAGCACGACCGCCTCTCCGACGAGATCGACAAGCTGGCCAGCCGCCAGGTCTGGTCGGGGGTCGAGCGCAAGTACCGCGAGCTGGAGCGCCTGGGCGTGCAGCCCACCTTCGACGACCTGGTGCACGGCGCCACGGCGGCCCGCGAGCTGGGCGACGTCGAGCGCTGCTACCAGCGGCTGAAGGGCGCCGCGAAGCTGGACGCGACCAAGGACGTGGTCAACTGGCTGTGGGAGATCGACAGCAACTACGGCCACGTCGAGCTGCTCACCGTGCCCAGCCGGGCGGCCGAGCTCGAGGTGGCCGAGCTGCCCTTCGACCCCAACCAGCGCAAGGCCGTCGACTTCGCCATGGCCAGCACGCGCCAGGACGGCATCTTCGTCGGCATGCTGCCCAAGGGCGCCTACACCTTCGCGACCCAGGGCTTCCAGGTCGAGCCCGGCCTGGCGGTCCGCATCGAAGTTTCCCCCCGCGTGCGTCGTCAGGGCCTCATCGACCCGGTCATCGTGTACCGGGACGAGTACGGCAACCCCACCACCGTGAGCCCCGCTCCCCAGCCTCCCCCGGAGGTGCCGCCCGTCCTCGTCGACGACCCGGCACCCGCCGAGGGAGAGGAGGTCCCGTGATCCCCGTCCTCGCCCTGCTGCTCTCCGCCCCCGGCCAGGCCGCCAGCGGCCCCTGGATGTGGGGCGTCGGCCCCACCGTCGGCACCATCGTCTACCCCGGTCGCTTCCCCGCCTCGATCCCCGACGCGTACCCCGAGCTGGACGGCAAGGTCCGCGGCGACGTCATCATCGGCGCCCACGGGGTCATGTACATCGACGGGGACAACCGCCTGGGCAGCCACGTCGACCTGGGCTTCGCCGGGGGCTACAACTCGGTGGCCTGGACGCTGGAGTACGAGCGGATCTTCGTGCGCGGCAACGGCATCCACGTCTTCGGCGGCGGCGGCCTGGGCTTCGGCAGCTACTCGCTCTCCGACGACAACCTGGGCAAGCTGCGCACCCCCACCTACGAGCTGCGCGCCCAGGCCGGCGCTCTCTACAAGCAGAAGCAGACCGCCGAGGAGCTGAGCATCTTCGTGAAGGTGCCCTTCAACGGAAACCCGGTCTTCACCCCCGAAGGCGGCGACAAGGTCGACGCCGAGAGCGGCGGAAACTGGTTCCACATCGGCCTGCAGGGCACCGTCTACTTCGGCGACTTCAAGGTCAAGGACAACAAGAAGTAGCCTTGCTCCTTCCGCTGTTGTGGCTGGGCTGCCGGCCGGCCCCGGCCCCGGCCCCGGCCGAGTGGGCCACCCTGCCCGCCGCGCCCTGCCCGCCCGGCATGGTGCTGGTGGAGGGCACGGGCTCGGTCGGCATGGAGGGAGACCCGTACGGCCGGGTCGAGACAGCGGGCCGCCAGGGACTGCAGGCCCCCGAGGAGGGCTGCGACGCCGCCATCGCCGCCAACCCGGGTGCGGTCACCTGCTGGGTGCGCACCAACGAGTCCGATCCCGTCTTGCCGCCGCGCGAGCTGACCGCGGCGCCCTTCTGCATCGACGCCTGGCCATTCCCGGGGCCAGGGGCATCGTACACCCGGGACGGCCTCACACCGGCCGGCGTCGTGGCTTTGCAGCGGTTGTTGGACAGTCGCCCGCTGGGCGGGCGGCGACTGTGTACGATGACCGAGTGGCAGGCCGCCGTCGCCGGGCTCCAGGGCAACCGGAGGTTCGTCTACGGTGACGATGCGCCCGGGGACCGCTGCGGCAGCGACAGCCTGGAGGTCGGCCCCATCGGCGCCGATCCGCGGTGCAGCAACCCCGAGACCGGCGTGCACGACTACGGGGCTGTCCTGTCCCACTGGGTCCTGGCCGACGCCGACTTCCTGGCCTTTGCGTGTACAGAGGCGGGCGGCGGCTGCCGGGCCGCCGGGGGACGGACCCTCTCGCCGGGTGCGCCCATCGTCGCCGGCGGCACCCGTCGCGTGCTCACCCGCCAGGCCCCGCTCACGCCGCACACCTGGCACGATCACGGCCGCCCCGGCGGCCCCGGCGCCTGTGGAAACGATCTCGTGTGGGACGACCAGCCCGTCATCTGCGCCGATCCCGATCCGGGCTGGCTGTCGGGCGAGGCGGGGCTCCTGGGCCAGCAAGAAGACTGGATGCGCCTGGTCGCGGTCGGGCGAGGGGAGGGGAGCATGGCCGCCGTGCTGGAGGCGGGGCTGGGGAGGGGCTGGTGCGAGGAATCTGGCGGGGAGTAGGCTGCCGGGCCCTGGTGTCCGATCCCCTCCATGTCACATGGAGGGAGACAACGGTCCCCTGCGGTGGCTCCGCCGGCACCTGGCTGCCGATCCGGTCCTCTCCGGGCCTCGCAGGGCCTGGCCGGCGGTGTCCGCGCGGATCCCGGGGCCGAGGAGGGAAGGGAACCACAGAGTTCGCAGACCTCGCAGAGGTCCGGACCGTGGGAGAGCAGGCCGTCACCCGCCGCTCACTCCCGCGCCCACAGCCCCTTCCTCCGCCCGTCGCCCAGCTCGACCTGGTCCACCAGCCGCCAGCCCGTCGCGTGGGCCAGCACAGGGTGCCCCTCGTCGACCAGCAGGACGTCAACCATCTCCACCGTGAGCGGCCAGGGCCCCTCCAGCCCGTAGGGCCGCTGGTCCTCGCGCAGGTGCAGGCTGGCCACGTTCCACAGCACCTCCCGGCCGGCGAGGGCCGCGATGGTGTCGTGGTCGGCGGCCACCCGGGCCTGGGGCGGGACCTGGGCGACCAGCGCCAGCGCGGCCACCGGGCCCTCTCGCGGCCCCAGGGCAGCAGGCACAGGGCCAGTCCCGCCGGCAGCAGGAAGGAGCTGGCCTCCTGGCGCCCGGCCTGGGCCAGCAGCGACCACAGCAGCGCCTGGCCCCTGCGCCCCTCGCGGGCCGCGGCGAAGACGCCCACCAGGCCGGGCAGCAAGAGCACATTCGGCCGGAATTCGGCGCTGCCGGCCGCCTGCACGGGCCCCAGCAGCAGCTCCATCGCGAAGATGCCCTCAGGCTCGCGCAACTGCGGGCTGCTCCAGGGCCCGCCCTGGACCGCGGAGTCTCGGACCTCGGTGAAGAAGGCCAGGTCCTGGCCCCACTGCGGGGCAGGTGGGCCGCGTTGTGCAAGTACAGCGCGGCCAGCGTGACCCTGCCGAGCATGACCAGGGGCGAGTCGGTGAATCGATTGGCCCCCTCGTTGACAAATGGTGACTTTTCGTGACACCCCCCCCCTACCGCTTCTCTGGACGCGCGCTAAGTTGTGTCGCGTAACGAAGGAGATCAATATGCTGTCGGTTCTGCTGGCTTTGGCATGTGGCATCGATCAGGCTGCCGTGAACGAGAGTGGTTTGTCGGACGCTGGCCGGGACGACGTTGCGTGTGCGCGCGAGTTGAAGCTCACGGGCTACCTGGCCGGTGATGATGGCACGTCCTACGTGCCGGGTCCCATCTCGGACGGATCACGGATCGCAGTGGCAGTCGGCGAGCTGGTAGGTGGGCTGGTGCAGTTCGAGTTCCTCGTGCAGGGTGCCGGCGCCGACGACGGGCGGAGCTTCGATGCCCGTGTGTGGCTCGCGGACAGGGGAGCCGAGGATGGCTGGATCCTGTGGAAGTCTGGCAGGCTCATCCAGGACAAGGAGGAGTCATGTCCGGTGTCCGACTGGCCACAGATGACGAAGCTTGATGACGCGCCGGTGGATGGGGTGGAGGAGCCCCGTGAGCTGATCGTACAGCTTACCTTCGATGGCGACGAGCCTGTTGAGTGGTCCTACGACGTGACCCTGGTGCCAGTGGATACGAGCAATTACGACTAGTCACCCCCGCTGGGGTCCAACCGATGCCACTGGCGCACACGTCAGGTGGGGAGGTGAGGATGGGACGCCAGTTCCACTGGATGGCCATGATCTTGATGGTCCTCCTGCAGGTGCTTGTCGTCGGCACGGCGAGGGCGCGCGACTGCGTGACGGGTGAAGCTCCCGCGGGCTATGTGACGGGGACCTGTGCCACTTTGGCAGTGGGCGCGAACGACGTGTGTGAAGGAGGTGCAGCTCCGAACGGCATCTGGGTGAGTTGCGATGTGGAGTTGAATGGTACCGTCGGCGCCTCCGACGTGATGGGTGCGAGCAGCTCTGGAGGTGCGGACTACGTCATCTACGGCACTGCCGCGAACGGCTTGGACTTCTGCTGCGCCTTCGACGACGGAGGCGGATCGAACGACATCGAGCGGTTCGACATCCACCTCAGCAGTGAAGATGACTCGGCGGACTTCTTCGACTTCTCTACCAGCGGTGCCCACGATGACTTCGTGCTCTACGTCTACGGCAAGTTCGGAAACGACACTCTGTACGGTCCAAGTGACCTCGGTGCACAGGGATGGATCAACGGGAACAACCATGCCGACACGCTCTACGCCTACGACGACGACACGGCCATGATGGGCGGCGACAATGGCGACGTCCTGTACGGCAATGGTGACGGGAATGTGTTGTTCGGAGATGACCCCTTCGGCGGCAGTCCGGGGGCGGACTGGATCGAATGCGAAGGTGGCGACGATCTCGCCATTGGTGGAGGAGGAGCAGACACCATCCATGGTCATGGCGGCGCGGACACCATCGACGGTGAAGGCGGTCACGACCTGCTGGTTGGCGGAGACGGCACCGATCTGCTCGATGGCGACAGTGGCGACGATGTGCTGGATGGAGGAAACGGCGACAACCTCCTCGTCGGTGGCACGGGCGAGAACGTGATGTGCGGGGGGCTGGGGAACATCGAGTTCGAAGGGGGGCCCGACGATGACGTGATGTGGGTCTCGACATACGCGACCAGTGTCACGGGGACGGACTCCGGAGGCACGAACAAGTGCGGCCACATCTCTCATGGCAGCTTCCTGTCCTCTGGGGGATGTGGCTACATCCTGACCAGCAAGCCGGCAGCGTGCCCCTGACCGGCCCCTACGTCACTCCCGCGCCCACAGCCCCTTCGTCCGTCCGTCGCCCAGCTCGACCCGGTCCACCAGCCGCCAGCTCGTCGCGTGGGCCAGCACGGGGTGCCCCTCGTCGACCAGCAGGATGTCCACCATGTCCACGGTGAGCGGCCAGGGCCCCCCCAGCCCGTAGGGACGCTGGTCCTCGCGCAGGTGCAGGCTGGCCACGTTCCACAGCACCTCCCGGCCGGCGAGGGCCGCGATGGTGTCGTGGTCGGCGGCCACCCGGGCCTCGGGCGGGACCTGGGCGACCAGCGGCAGCGCCGCCACCGGGCCCTCGCGTGGCCGCTGCCAGGGGAAGGCCGTCGCGTTGAGCGCCCACAAGAGCGCCAGGCCCGCGGCGGCGCCGCCCAGCCGGCGCGGCCAGGCGACGGCGCCGGCGACCATGGCCGGCACGGCGTAGCCCAGCCAGAAGGCGTGCCACTGCACCGAGGGGCCCACCTCGGCGGTCCACTCGCGGCTGTCCCTGGCGAGCTGGGCGGCCAGGGGCAGCCCCGCCACCAGGGCCGCCGGCTGCAACAGCCCCAGCGCCGCGCCGGAACGGACAAGCCGCCCCAAAAAGGCCCACCGGGCCTGCACGAAGTCGGGCTCGACCGGCGGCGCCTCCTGCACCAGCGAGCGCGGGTCGAAGTGGAAGAACATCTGCGGCTTGAGCGCCACCCAGGCCCCGAAGCACAGCAGCGCGAAGGCCACCACGCCGAGCCCCGTGCGCCAGCGCCGCGCGCCGCCCCAGGGCAGCAGGCACAGGGCAAGCCCCGCCGGCAGCAGGAAGTAGCTGGCCTCCTGCCGCCCGGCCTGGGCCAGCAGCGACCACAGGAGGGCCTGGCCCGTGCGCCCCTCGCGGGCCGCGGCGAAGACGCCGACCAGGCCCGGCAGGAAGAGCACGTTGGGCCGGAAGTCCGCGCTCCCCGCCGCCTGCACGGGCCCCAGCAGCAGCAGCGAGGCCGCCGCCAGCGCCCCCACCAGGGCCGGGCGGCCGACCCCCCGCTCGCGCGCCACCGCCTCGCCCAGCCGGAAGGCCGGCCACAGGGCCAGGCCGGCGAACAGCCCCTGCCAGCACAGCAGCACCTCCTGGCGGGGGATCAGCGCGTAGCTGGCGACCACCAGCGGCAGCACCAGGTGCGTGTGCACCATGGCGAAGAAGCCCAGGGGCTCGTGCAGGAGCGGGCTGCTCCAGGGCCCGCCGTGGACCGCCGACCAGCAGATCTGCGTGAAGAAGGCCAGGTCCTGGCCCCAGTGCGGGGCCAGGTGGGCCGCGTTGTGCACGTTGAGCGCGGCGAGCGCGGCGCTGCCGAGCAGGACGAGGAGCAGGGGCTGCCACAGCGGAGCGCGCACCGGCGCATCCTGCCAGCTTCGCGCGCCGCCCTGCTCAGTAGGCCCGCGAGAAGATCGCCATGTGGGTCGCCCTTCGCCCCGAGTAGAAGCAGGTGCGGCCCTGCGCCTCCTCCTGGCCCTCCAGCGGGTAGCAGCGGATCGTGGCCTTGGTCTCGGCCTTGATCGCCGCCTCGTTCTCGGCGTCGTCGGTCCAGGGCACCAGGAACCAGCCGCTGTCGGACTCCAGGCGGGCCTTCAGCTCCTCGTAGCTGTCGACGCGGTGCGTGCGCGCCTTGCGGGTGGCCAGCGCCTTGTCCAGCATCGCGGCCTGCATCTTGTCCAGCACCGCGCCGATGGCGTCGGCCAGCCCCTCGTCGGCGGGCAGGGAGAACTTGCCGGGCTCGGTGCGCAGCTTGCAGAAGACGGCGTGGTTGTCGACGTCGCGGGGGCCGACCTCGATGCGCAGGGGCACGCCCTTGCGCTCCCACTCAAAGTACTTGGCGCCCGGCTTCATGTTGTCCCGGTCGTCCACCTTCACCCGGAAGCGGCCGCGCAGGCGGGCGGCCACGCCGTCGACGAAGGCCATGACCTTCTCCTGGTTGTCGGCCCGGGTGATCGGCACCAGCACGATCTGCACGGGCGCCACCTTGGGCGGCAGCACCAGCCCCTCGTCGTCGCTGTGGGCCATGATGACCGCGCCCACCAGCCGCGTGGAGACGCCCCAGGAGGTGGCCCACACGTGCTCAAGGGTGCCCTCCTTGTTCTGGAAGGTCACGTCGAAGGCCCGGGCGAAGTTCTGCCCCAGGAAGTGGCTGGTGCCGGCCTGCAGGGCCCAGCCGTTCTGCATCATGCCCTCGATGCAGTAGGTGTCCACCGCGCCGGCGAAGCGCTCGCTGGCGGTCTTGACCCCCATCACGACGGGCACCGCCAGCGTCTGCCAGCAGAAGTCGCGGTAGACCTCCAGCATCCGCCGGGTCTCCTCCTGGGCCTCGGCCGCGGTGGCGTGGGCCGTGTGGCCCTCCTGCCACAGGAACTCGGCCGTGCGCAGGAAGGGCCGGGTCCGCATCTCCCAGCGCACCACGTTGGCCCACTGGTTGATCAGGATGGGCAGGTCGCGCCAGGAGCTGATCCAGCGGCCGTACATGTGCCAGATGATGGTCTCGCTGGTGGGGCGCACGACCAGCGGCTCGTCGAGCACCGCGTCCGGGTCGGGGATGACGCCCTCGGGCGTGGCCTTCAGCCGGTGGTGGGTGACGACCGCGCACTCCTTGGCGAAGCCCTCGACGTGCTGGGCCTCCTTGGTCAGGAAGCTCTGCGGGATGAACAGCGGGAAGTAGGCGTTGACGTGGCCCGTCGCCTTGAAGCGCTGGTCCAGGTCGTCGCGGATGGCCTCCCAGATGGCGTAGCCGTGGGGCTTGAGGACCATGCAGCCCCGCACGGGCGAGCTGTCGACCAGGTCGGCCTCGGTGATGACGTCCTGGTACCAGCGGCTGTAGTCTTCGGCGCGGGGGGTGATCTTCTGGTCGCTCATGGCTGCTCCGGCTTGGCCCTTCGAGGGCAGGCGCGGCTAACACGGGCCGGCTATGCAGGGCGCCCCGCCCGGAGGACCCCGTGACCGAGCCGACCGACCTGACCGACCCGACCGAGCCCGCCGAGGCGACCGAGCCCACCGCCGAGCAGCGCGCCGCGCTGGCCGAGCGGGACCGGCTCGAAGCGCTCACCGCCCGCACGATCCGCGGGCTGGCCATGGACGCCATCCAGAAGGCCGACTCGGGCCACCCCGGCGCGCCCATGGGCATGGCCGACATCGCCACCGTGCTGTGGACCCGCTTCCTCAAGCACGACCCGGCCGACGCCTCCTGGCCCGACCGCGACCGCGTCGTGCTCAGCAACGGCCACGCCAGCATGCTCCTGTACAGCATGCTCCACCTGTGCGGCACGCGCTCGGCCCACGAGCCGGCCCTGTCGATGGACGAGCTGAAGAGCTTCCGCCAGTGGGGCAGCCGGACCGCCGGCCACCCCGAGCACGGCGAGGCCCCCGGCATCGAGACGACCACGGGCCCCCTGGGCCAGGGCCTGGCCAACGCTGTCGGCATGGCCCTGGCCGAGGCCTGGCTGCGCGCCCGCTTCGGGCCCGAGCTGGTCGACCACCACACCTGGGTGCTGACCGGCGACGGCTGCCTGATGGAGGGCGTGGCCCACGAGGCGGCCAGCCTGGCCGGCCACCTGGGCCTGGGCAAGCTGATCGTCCTGTACGACGACAACCGCATCACCATCGACGGCGCCACCGACATCACCTTCACCGAGGACGTCGGCGCCCGCTTCGAGGCGCTGGGCTGGCAGGTGCTGCACGTCGACGGCCACGACCGCGAGCTGCTGGCCGAGGCCATGGAGATCGCCCAGGCCGACGACCTGCACCCCTCGCTCATCTGCTGCCGCACCACCATCGCCTTCGGCTCGCCGGGCAAGGCCGGGACCAGCGCCTCGCACGGCGCCCCCCTGGGCGTGGACGAGGTGCGGGCCACCAAGCTGGCCCTGGGCCTGGACCCCGAGCGGCACTTCGACGTGCCCGAGCAGGTGCTGTCCTTCGTGCGGGGCCGCGACGGCGAGCGGGCGCAGCAGCGGGCCGCCTGGCAGGCCCGGCTCCAGGACAGCGGCCGGGCCGAGGAGTGGGCCCGCTTCCACGCCGACCCGGCCCTGGCCGCCGTCGCCTGGCCCGACTTCAAGCCCGGCGAGAAGGTCGCCACCCGCAAGGCCAGCGAGAAGGTGCTGCAGGCCGTCGCCGCCGCCGTGCCCCAGCTGTTGGGCGGCTCGGCCGACCTGGCCGGCAGCAACGGCAGCTACCTCAAGGGCCTGGGCGACGTGCAGCCGGGCGGCTTCGAGGGGCGCAACCTGCACTTCGGCGTGCGCGAGCACGCGATGGCCGCCATCAGCAACGGCCTGTGCCTGCACGGCGGCGTGCAGCCCTACTGCGCCACCTTCCTGGCCTTCCACGACTACATGCGGCCCAGCGTGCGCCTGGCCGCGCTGATGCACCAGCCGGTGGTCTACGTCTACACCCACGACAGCATCTTCCTGGGCGAGGACGGGCCGACCCACCAGCCGGTCGAGCAGCTCATGGCCATGCGCTCGCTGCCGGGCCTGTGGGTGGTGCGCCCCGCCGATCCCCGCGAGACGGTCCAGGCCTGGAAGCTGGCGCTGGCCCGCCGCGACGGGCCGACGGCCCTGTGCCTGACCCGCCAGAACCTGCCGGCGCTGGACGCCGACGTCACCGGGCTGCACCAGGGCGCCTACGTCCTGGCCGAGGCCCGCGACGCCGCCCCCGCCGTCGTCCTGGTCGCCACCGGCAGCGAGGTCCACCTGGCCCTGGCCGCCCGCGCCGAACTGCAGGCCCAGGGCCTGCCCACCCGGGTCGTCTCGATGCCCTGCTGGGAGGCCTTCGAGGCCCAGGACGCCGAGGTCCAGGACGCCGTCCTGCCGCCGGGCGTGCCCACCGTCAGCGTCGAGGCCGGCGTCTCCTTCGGCTGGTCGCGCTGGGCCGACGCCAGCGTCGGCATCGACCGCTTCGGCGCCTCGGCCCCCGCCGAGATCGTCGCCGAGAAGCTCGGCCTCACCGTCGACAACGTCGTGGCCACCGTCCGCGGCATCCTGGGCTGAGGCCCGGTGGCGGGCGGGAAGCCGGTCGAACCGGGCGCGCCTCGCAAGAAGCGCGCGCGCCCCTCCGGCGACGGGGGGGCCAAGGCGGGCCCGAAGTCCGGCGCGGCGCCGAAGGCCTCCGCCGGGCCGAAGAAGGCCGCCGGGCCGAAGAAGGGCGGCGGCCGCAAGGGCGGCAGGCGGGGCGGGACGCGACGCCTGCTGCGCGACCTGGGCCGCTGGCTGGCCCTGCGCCTGGGCGCCCTGGCCGTCGGCGCCCTGCTGGGCCTGGCCGCGGTCGTCGGCGTGCTCTACCGGCAGGCCCTGGCCGACGTGGACGCGCTGCTGGAGGCGCCCGTCTGGTCCGAGAGCGGCCGCGTGCTCTCCGGCCCCATCGAGCTGTGGCCCGGCCTGGTGGCCGACCGGGACGAGGTCGCCGCCGACCTGCAGCGCGCCGGCTACGCCCGGGTGCCCGCCGCGAAGCAGGCTGGCGACTTCGAGGTCGGCGAGGACCGCCTGAAGATCCTGGCGCCGGCCGCCGAGGGCCCGGGCTGGTCCGTCGACAAGGCCGAGGTCGTGCTCACCTTCGCCGACGGGCGGGTCGCGCTGGCCGGCGGCAAGGCCCGGGTGCGCCTGGCCCCCACCGAGCTGGCCGGCGTCCGGGGCCCCGAGAACGAGGCGCGCCGGCCCGTGCCGCTCGAGGAGATCCCCGCGCACGTGGTGCACGCCGTGCTGGCGATGGAGGACGCGCGCTTCCGCGAGCACGAGGGCCTCGACCCGCTGGGCATCGCCCGGGCGCTGCTGGTCAACGCCTGGTCCGGCCAGACCGTCCAGGGCGGCAGCACCCTGACCCAGCAGCTCGTCAAGAACCTCTTCCTGACGCAGGAGCGCAGCTACGAGCGCAAGGCCCGCGAGGCGCTGCTCGCCGTCGCCCTGGAGCGGCGCCGCAGCAAGGACGAGATCCTCGAGCTGTACCTCAACGAGATCTACCTGGGCCAGGTCGGCGGGGCCTCGGTGTGTGGCCTGGACCAGGCCGCCCGCGCCTACTTCGGCAAGCCCGTGCAGCGGCTGGAGCTGGGCGAGGCCGCCGCCCTGGCCGGCATCATCTCGGCGCCCAACCGCTACTCGCCGCTCAAGCACCCCGAGGCCGCCCTGGAGCGCCGCGACCTGGTCCTGGCCCGCATGGCCGAGGTCGGCTGGCTCGACCCGGCCCAGGTCCAGGCCGAGCGCGACCGCCCCCTGCAGGTGCACGCCCTGGCGGCCGGCCGCCGCGCCCCCTGGGCCGTGGACGCCGCCCTGGGCGAGGTCGAGGAGGCGCTGGGCGAGGGGGCCGTCGCCGCGCGGGGCCTCACCGTGCACACGACCATCAACCCCGCCCTGCAGCGGCTGGCCGAGCGCGCCGTGGCCGAGGCCGCCGCCGAGCTGGACCAGGCCTTCCCCAAGGCCGCGGGCGCCGAGCTGGCCCTGGTCGCCGTGCGGGTCAAGGACGGGGCCATCGTCGCCCTGGTGGGCGGCCGCGACTACGCGCAGAGCCAGTTCGACCGGGCGCTGGTCGGCCGTCGCCAGGTGGGCTCCACCGTCAAGCCCCTGACCTGGCTCTTCGCCTTCGACAGCGACCCGGCCCTGTCCCCGGCCACCGTGGTCCAGGACGAGCCCATCGAGCGGGTGGTCGACGGCAAGCGCTGGTCGCCGGGCAACTACGACGGCGCCTGGGTCGGCCCCATCAGCCTGCGGGAGGCCCTGGTCCAGAGCCGCAACGTGCCCGCCGTGCTGCTGGCCGAGCGGGTCGGCATGCGCAGCCTGGCCGCGCGCTGGAAGGACGCCGGCCTGTCCACGGCCACCGACTGGCCCAGCGCCGCGCTGGGCAGCTTCGGCGCCACCCCGGTCGAGGTCGCCGGCGCCTACAGCGCCTTCCCCCGCGGCGGCAGCGTCGTGCGGCCCGCCCTGGTGCGCGGCGCCACCGACGTCGGCGGCGCGGTCCTCTACGAGGCGCCGGCCGCCGGCAGCAGCCGCATCGCCGGCGCCGCCGCCACCTTCCTGGCCGCCGACGTCATGCGGCAGGTCATCACCCGCGGCACCGGCAAGAAGGCCGGCAGCTACGGCGTCCAGGGCCCCGTCGGCG
>JAKLKF010000153.1:14154-14591 GCA_023150805.1 Myxococcota bacterium
GGACCACCGACGACGGCCGCGACGCCTGGTTCGCCGGCTTCACCGACGAGCTGGCCGTGGTCGTCTGGGTGGGCTTCGACCGCGACCGGGCGCTGGGGCTCACGGGCTCGCAGGCGGCGCTGCCGGCCTGGGCCCGCTTCGTCGCCGCCTCGGGCACCATGGACGGCCGGGTCACGGTGCCCGACGGCCTCGCCCAGGTCGAGGTCTGCGCGAGCACCGGGCTGCCCCCCTGCGGCGACTGTGAACAGACCACCACCGACTGGTTCCAGGCCGGCCACGCCCCCGACAAGGACTGCGGCCTGGGCCGCCTGGGCTTGCTCGACAAGCTGCGCGAGCAGCTCCGCGGCGGGGCAGGGGAGGAGGACCCGCCCGCGACCGAGGAGGGGGAGCCGTCCCAGGAGGAGGGCGGCAAGCGCAGGAAGCACAAGCGGTGAGGG
>JAKLKF010000154.1 GCA_023150805.1 Myxococcota bacterium
AGCTCGAGCCCGGCACCGACCTGCTGCAGCGCGGCGCGCTGGAGGGGGTGGTCGCCGCCGAAGCGGAAGATGCGGTGCAGCAGGCCCGGGGGGAAGAGGCGGGCGCCGTCCTGGGCCTCGAGCAGGACCTGGAGCAGCACGTCGCGGGTGAGGTCGGCGTCGCTCTTCGCGTCGAGCACGCGCACCTGCTCCCCGCCGCGGATGAGCACGGCGAGGTCGTCGAGGTTGACGTAGCGGCTGTCCGTCGTGTCGTAGAGGCGCCGGTTGCTGTACTTCTTGATGGTCCGCACGGTTGCATCCTGCGAGGAGGGCGTTGGTCTGCGGATATCTCGCCGAGGGGTCCCGGTGCGATGCTGCACCGCAAAAAATGCGCTTGCCGCATCGCAGCACCGTGGATAGCCTTGCGGTGTCGGTCGGAGAGCCCCTCTGGACCGAGACCCTGGAAGCCCCCTTCGCGGCCCTGCACAGGCCGCCCCTGGAGACCCCGATGTTCGCTGACTTCGCCCGCATGATGAACCCGGCCCACCTGAGCGCCACGACCCTGCGCGACAACCCCTTCATGAAGCAGGCGGTCGAGCTGGGCCAGCGCAACCTGGAGCTGCAGAAGGAGCTGGTCTCGTGGCAGCTCGCCCAGGCCAAGGCGGCCGAGACCCAGGCGATGGAGCTGTGGACGCTCTCGCTGGACAACACCCGCAAGGCCTTCGACCGCGCGGTGGAGCTGCAGGGCAAGGCGCTGCAGGCCATGGCTCCGGCCGAGACCCCGGCGAGCTGAGCCGCCGGCCCTCCCCTCGCCCGCCGTCCTCCGGGCGCGGCACGGGGGGAGGGCGCGCCGTCCGCGCCTCGCCTCCCCTCCCCTCGCCCCTCCTCTTCGAGAGCACCCCATGCCCCAGGCCCCGCACGACGCCGCCGCCTTCGACTTCGGCAAGCTCAGCAACGACATGTACCAGCAGTGGGAGCAGGCGATGACCGCCTGGTGGGACCAGGTGCTGGAGTCCCCCGAGGTGCTCAGGGCCTCGGGGCAGAACCTGTCGGTGATGGCGCGGGCGCGCCGCAAGTACGAGGAGGGCATGGACCAGGGGCTGCACCAGCTCCACCTGCCCACGCGTGAGGACCTGACCCGCGTCGCGCGCATCGCCACCCTGCTGGAGGAGCGGCTGCTGCAGGTCGAGGACACGCTGCTGCAGGTCAAGGACCAGCTCGACGGCATGGAGCGCGCGACGCTGCAGGCGCGGGTGGAGGCGGCCGAGACCCGGCTGGAGCTGCGGGAGCGGCTGGCCGAGCTGCAGGCGCGCATCGACCGGCTGGAGGGGCGCGGCGCCAGCGTCGAGGCGGCCCCCGCCGAGGACGGCGGCAAGCCCGCGGCCCGCAAGCGCGGCGCCCCCGGCAAGGAGGCCTGAGCCATGCTGTCGCACGCGCGCGAGGTGGTCGGGCAGGGGGTCGAGGCGGCCCAGAAGCTGCGGGACCTGGTGGCCTTCCTGGGGGAGCGGCCGGTCGAGAGGGTCAAGACCGGCCAGACCCCCCACCAGGTCATCCACCGGCAGAACAAGGCGGTGGTGCGCTACTTCCCGCCGCGTGGGCCCTCTGCGGGCAAGGCGCCGGTCTTCATCAGCATGCCGCTCATCAACACCTGGACGGTCTTCGACCTGCTGCCGGGCAAGAGCGTGGTCGGCGCGCTGGTGGACGCGGGCGTGCCGGTCTACCTGCTGGACTGGGGCCGGCCCGGGCCCGAGGACCGGGACGTGACCCTGGCGGACCTGGTCGACGGGCTGTTGCCCCGGGCGATCGACCGGTCGATGCGGCACGCGCGGCAGCAGCATGGGGCCGATGCCCTGGACGCCCTGGGCTACTGCGTGGGCGGCACCTTCCTGGCGATCTCGCTGGCCCGGCAGCCCGGGCCGGTGCGGCGGCTGGCCCTGCTGGCGGCGCCCATCGACTTCCACGCCTCGGGGCGGCTGTCGGCCTGGGCCGACCCGGACACCTTCCCCCTCGACGACATCGTCGACGGCTTCGGCAACTTCCCGCGCGAGCTGATGCGGCAGAGCTTCAAGGCCCTGCGGCCCTCGGGCGAGGCGGCGAAGTGGAAGGGGCTGTGGGACCGCTTCGACAGCGAGAGCTTCCGCGAGCTGTGGGCGGCGATGGAGCAGTGGAACGGCGACAACGTCGACTTCCCCGGCGAGACCTACCGGGAGTACGTGCGCCGCTGCTACTTCGACAACGCGCTGATCGCAGGCGGCTGGACCACCGCGGGGCGGCCCGTCGACCTGGGCGCCGCGCGGATGCCGGCCCTGGCGCTGGCGGCGGACGGGGACCACATCTGCCCGCCGGCGGCGGCGCACGGGCTGGCGGCGGCCTGGGGCGGCCCGGTGGAGACCCGGACGCTCAAGGGCGGCCACGTGGGCGTCTGCATCGGCAGCGCGCTGCCCAAGGCCCTGCTGTCGTGGGTGGCCGAGGGCGCGGTGCTGCGGGACGAGGTCCAGGCGTGACCCCGCTGCCGCCCGACCCGCTGGCCCTGCTGCGCCCCCTGGTGGCGGGCATCGGCGGCCTGGACCAGGCCGACCGGGTCCGGCGGGGCGCCAGCCTGCTGGAGACGCTGCCGCGGCCGCCGGTGGGGCTCACCCCCCACCAGGTGATCCACCGCCAGAACAAGCTGGTGGTGCGCTTCTACGCGCCGGACCCGGCGCGGGCGACGGGGCGGCCGGTGGTGGTCGTGCCCTCGATGATCAACCGGGCCTACATAGTGGACCTGGAGCCGGACCGGTCGCTGGTGGGCGCGCTGGCGGCGGCGGGGCACCCGACCTACCTGGTGGACTGGGGCGAGCCGGGGCCCGAGGACGCGCACGACGACGTGGGGCACGTCCTGTTGACCCTGCTGCGGCGCAGCATCGACCGGGTCCGGCGCCACGCGCGTGGCGCCAGCGGTGGGCCGCTGCCGCCGGTGCACCTGCTGGGCTACTGCCAGGGCGGCACGCTGTCGGCGATGTACGCCGCGCTCCGGCCGCAGGACGTGGCGGGCCTGGTCGCGCTCAACGCCCCGGTGCGCTTCTCGCAAGGGGGCCGCTTCGCCAGCTTCGTCGCGCCCGGGCACTTCGACGTGGAGCAGGCGATCTCGCCGGACGCGCTGGTGCCGGTCGAGGTGATGAAGGTGGCCTTCAAGCTGCTCGACCCGATGGGGAACTGGACCAAGCACCTGGCGATCGAGCAGGCCAGCCACGACCCCAAGGCGCTGGCGCGGACGCTGGCCCGCGAGCGCTGGCTGGAAGAGAACGTGCCGATGCCGGGCACCTTCGCCCGCGAGTTCATCCGCGCCGCCTACCAGGAGGACCGCCTGCTGGAGGGGTCCTGGACGGTGCGGGGGCAGGCGGTGGACCTGCGGCGGATCACCTGCCCCCTGCTGGTGGCGGCCTGCGCGCGGGACTTCATCTCGCCCAAGGAGGCCTGCCTGCCCCTGGCCCAGGCCACGGGCAGCGCCGACGTCACGACCGAGGTGCTGGAGACGGGGCACATCGGCGTGGTGGTGGGTGGCTTCGGGCCCAAGGTCTTCTTCCCGATGCTGGACCGGTGGTTCCGCCGCGTCGACGGCGCGTGGGTGGCGACCTCTGCGAAGGCCGGCGCGGGCGCGGGAGGGCAGGATGCGCGCGGCGACCTCTGACTGGCTGGCGGTGCACGCGGCCTTCCGCCCCGCCGCCGAGGCCCTGGTGGACGCCGGGACCGGGCGGCGCTGGACCTGGACCCAGGCGCACCAGGACAGCCTGGCCTGGGCGGCGACCCTGCAGGCGATGGGCGTGGCCAGCGGGGACCGGGTGGCGGTGCTGGCGCACAACCGCGCCGAGACGCTGCTGCTGATGTTCGCCTGTGCCCACCTGGGCGCGATCTTCTTCCCGATGAACTGGCGGCTGACGCCGGCCGAGCTGGCCTGGCAGCGCGACCACGCGACACCGGCCGTGCTGCTGCACGACGCGGTCCACGACGCGGTGGCGGCCGGGCTGGGCCTGCCCACCCGCAGCCTGGAGCAGGGCCCGCTGGAAGGGCTGCCCACGCCTCCGCGGGCCCGCCGGGGCAACGGCCTGTCGGACCCCTGGCAGCTCATGTACACCTCGGGCTCCTCGGGGCGGCCCAAGGGGGCGCTGCTCAGCCACGGCCAGGTCCACTGGAACGCGCTGAACACGATCCTGGCCTGCGAGCTGACGCCCGCGGACAGCACGCTGACCTTCGCGCCCCTCTTCCACACGGGCGGCCTGAACAGCCTCTCCTCGCCGCTGCTCCACCGCGGCGGCCGGGTTGTGGTGGTGCCTCGCCTGGAGCCGGGGGAGACCCTGGACCTGGTGCAGCGGGAGCGCATCAGCCACCTGATGGGGGTGCCGACGATCTTCCAGATGCTGGCCGACCATCCCTCCTTCGAGGCGACGGACCTCTCGGGCCTGCGAGACGCCATCTGCGGCGGGGCGCCGCTGGGGGCGGCCCTGCTGGAGCGCTACCTGGACCGCGGCGTGCCGCTGCGCCAGGGCTTCGGCCTGACCGAGGTCGGGCCCAACTGCTTCAGCACGCCGCCGGACCGGGTGCGCGAGAAGCTCGGCACGGTGGGCATGCCGATCCACCACGTCGCAGCGCGGGTCGTGCGCCCCGACGGCACGGACTGCGCCCCCGACGAGCCGGGTGAGCTGCTGCTCGCCGGCCCCGTGGTGTGTGGCGGGTACTGGAAGGACCCCGACGCGACGGCCCGGGCCATCGTCGACGGGTGGTTCCACACGGGCGACGTGCTCAGCGTCGACCGGGACGGCTTCTTCACGGTGCGCGGGCGGCTGAAGGAGATGTACATCTCCGGCGGCGAGAACGTGTACCCGGCCGAGGTCGAGGCGGCGTTGCTGGCCCACCCCGAGGTGGCGGTCGCGGCCGTGGTCGGCGTGCCGGACCCGCGCTGGGGCGAAGTGGGGCGCGCCTTCGTCGAGCCCGTGCCCGGCACCGCCCCGACGGGCGAGGCGCTGACCTCCTGGCTGCGCGAGCGCCTGGCACGCTACAAGATCCCCAAGCACTACGACATCGTCGCGGCCCTGCCGCGGACGGGCTCCGGGAAGATCGACAAGCCCGCCCTGCAGGCCCTCCCCCTCCCCTGACCCCCGCTCCCGCGAGGTTCCCCATGCGCGCTCCCCTGGCCCTGCTCACGCTCACCCTCCTGGTCGCCTGCCGCCCCGACGACGTGGACGACACGGGCTCGCCCTCCGACGGCGGCACCACCGACGGCGGCACAACGGACGGCGGCGTCTCGGACGGCGGCGGCGGCGACGGTGGGGGCGGCGACGCCTGCGGCGGCAGCGCCCTCCTGGGCGAGTGGTTGTCGGCCGGAGCCGACGTCAGCCCGCTCTTCCAGTCGGCGACCTTCGACTACACAAGTATCGAGGCCAGCTTCACGGCCGACTGCGCCTACTCGGTGCTGGCGACGACCGGCTCGGGCGACCAGTACACGCTGTCGGGGACCTGGACCGCCGACGAGGGCACGACGCCCGCCAGCATCGTGCAGCAGCAGTCCTCGCCCTACGCGGCGACGGCCGAGGGCATCTTCCAGGTCCAGGGCGACACGCTGACCTTCGAGGTGGTGCAGACCACGCCCGACTACGGCTTCACGGCGCCGACCCCCAGCACGGGCTTCGGCAGCACCGCCGGCCAGGGCCTGAGCCCGGGCGACAACACCCAGACCTACCAGAGGCAGTAGTGCCCCTCGCCGCCCTGCTGCTGGGCGCGCTGGTCGCGCCCGCCCTCGCCGACGTGCCGCCCGAGGTCGCCCCGGAGGTGGAGCCCGTGGTCCCCGCCGGCCGCGAGCTGCACGCGCTCGGCCTGCTCCAGGCGCGCATCACCCGCAGCAGCGTGGTGTCCACCAACCCCTTCCTGGACGGGCAGGTGGTCGGCAGCCTGGGCGGCCTCAACGGCACGACGACCAGCCTGGACGACCGGACGATGATGGCCGAGCAGCGGGCGACGGCCTTCCTGAGCTGGCTGCCGGGCGCGCTCGACGGCCGGGCGGGGCTGACGGCGGGCTTCGAGGTCGACTACGGCTTCGGCGACCAGAGCTACCAGGTGGGCGGCAACAAGGGCGGCGGCTTCGGCGCCGACCAGGTCAACCTGCAGACCCGGCGGCTGTACGGCAGCTTCTCGCCGCGCCTGGGCGGCGGCCACGAGCTGACGGTGGTGGCGGGCCTCCAGTTCCTGTCGGACGGGGCCTACGACCCCCACAAGAGCTCGGCCGACCAGCTCTTCCGCCACGGTGGCGGCCTGATGCTGTGGGGCAGCGAGGCCGCGGGAGTGGCGGCCTTCGGGCGGCTGCGCACCGCAGCAGGGGATCGCCTGCGCTACCGGCTGGGGGGCTACACCCTGCTGGAGAACGGGGTGGGCCTGCCCGACGACGCGACGCTGTGGGCCGCGGACGTCGAGCTGCGGCCGACCTACGCCGTCGACGTGGGTCTGCACGCCTGGTGGCTCAAGGACAACACCGGCGGCACGGGGGGCACCTTCGGGGTCGGGCCCAGCAGCCAGATGAGCCAGCTGCAGGGCGGGCCGCGGCTGGTCTACCTGGGGCAGGACGGGCTGGCGGCCGAGGTCGACGCCGACCTGCTGTGGCTGTCGGCGGACGCGGGCTGGAACCGCGACCTGGGCCAGGGGCCGGTCGGCGCGCGGGGGCTGTTCCTGCTGAACCTGGGCCGGCTGTACGTCGAGGGGCTGGAGGACGTGGCGGTGCGCGGCTGGCTGGCGAACGGCGAGCTGCGCTGGCGCTGGGCCCGCGGGCGCGGCAGCGAGCTGTCCCTGCAGGGGCTGGCCAGCAGCCGCGACGGCGACGGGACGGGCGCCTACACGGGGGTCGTGACGGGCAACAGCTACGGCTACGTCGGCGCGGTGTGGGCGACGCACGGCGCGCTCCTGCTGTTCAGCGACCCCATGGCCATCAACCGGCAGGTGGCGGTGGTCAGCGACGTGAGCGGGGGCGGGCGGGGGCTGCTGGCCGGCACGGCCAACCTGGGCTTCGACCCGGTGCCCGACCGCCTGACGACGACGGCGACCCTGGCCCACGCCCGCACCGGAGACGGACAGGCGCGCGGGACCGAGATCGGCGCTGCCGTGGTCGCGCACCCTTGGCCACTGCTGGACGTCGGGCTGCGCGGGGCCGTCGTGACCGGCGCCCAGGTCGAGGACCCGACGACTGCCGACCTGGCCGCGCTGCCGGCCTGGCCATGGGCCGTGCTCACCCACCTGCAGTGGGTGCTCTTCTGAGCGCCTCGCCCTCCGCCTCGGACTGCGTCTCTCTCCCCCTCTCGCCCGCCCCCGGACCCCTCGCATGATCGGCTCCCTGCTCGCCCTCGCCGCCTGCGTGCCGCGCTACCAGCACCTGCCGGCCATGCCGCCCGAGGACCTCTACGCGCCGTTGCCGGTGCGGACCTCGATCATCGACACCCCGGCCGTCGCGGGCGTGAAGGTGGCGTGGAGCGACAGCGTCGCGGCGGGCGTGGTGCCCCGGGACCCCGACGCCGCCCCGCTGGTCTTCGTGCACGGGCTGTCCAGCACGATGGGCTTCTGGGAGCACCAGCTCCCGCACTTCGCGGAGCAGCGCCGGGTGCTGGCGCTGGACCTGCCCGGCTACGGGATGAGCGGCCGGCCGGACGCGCCCTACACGCCGCCGTGGTTCAGCGAGGTGCTGGCCGCCTGGCTCGACGAGGTGGGCCTGGAGCGCGTCGTCGTCGTGGGCCACAGCATGGGCGGCCAGATCGCCCTGACCTTCGCGCTGGCCCACCCCGACCGGGTCGACGGGCTGGTCCTGGCGGCGCCCGCGGGCTTCGAGCGGTTCAGCCCAGGGGCGGCGCGCTGGATGAAGACCTGGTGGCACGAGGGGCGGGCCCTCGAGGCGCGCGAGGAGGAGCTGCGCGCGACCTTCACCCAGGTGGTGTTCAACAAGCCCGACGAGGGGGTGGAGCGCATGCTGCGCGAGCGGGTGCAGATGGGGCGGCACGAGAGCTTCCGCGGCACCAGCGTGGCGGTCAGCCGCTCGATCGCGGGCATGGTGGACCACCCGGTGCTCGCGCGGCTGGGCGAGATCACGGCGCCGACCCTCATCGTGTTCGGGACGCACGACAAGATGATCCCCAACCCGGTGTTCACCGGGGGGCGCACGCGCGCGGTGGCCGAGGCGGGGCACCAGGCGATCGCGGGCTCGCAGCTCGTGATGCTCAAGGGCGCGGGGCACACGGTGCACCACGACGATCCGGCGGGCTTCAACGAGGCGGTGGAGTGGTTCCTGGCCGGGCAGGTCCGCGCGGCGCGGGGCAAGGTGGCGCCGGGCCGCGACGGCCTGGCGGACGGAGGTGTGCGGTGATCCTGCTGGCCATGTGGATCCCGGGCGCGGCCTGGGCGACCGCCTCCTTCGACCCGTCGTCGCCGGCGGCCGAGTTCACCGGGGAACAGACCTACGACCAGCCCGGCGAGCTCAAGCTCTGGAGCCGGGTGGAGCGCATCGAGGACCCTGACCGCACCCTGTTCACCCAGGAGGCGTTCAACGAGGAGCTGGCCTGGCCGGGGTCGGCCGAGTGGGCGCCGTGGATCGCCGACTGCTTCGGCAGCACCACGCCGCACAGCAGCGCGGCGCTGCTGCACATGGGCCTGAACGAGGAGGTGGCCAGCGGCACGCCGATCCTGTTGGTCCCGGGCGCGGGAGACAACGGGGTCCGGGCCTTCGTGACCATGGGCACCCGGCTGGACCGGGGGCTGCGGCCGGTCTACGCGCTGACCTTCGCCCACGCCCACGGCGACGTGTTCCAGCAAGCTGAGGTGATCGCCAACGCCATCGCGCGGATCAAGGCGCGCACGGGGGCCAGCCAGGTGGACCTGGTCGCGCACAGCAAGGGCGGCATCGCGGCGGCGGTCTACCTGAGTCACGACGGCAGCCCCTGGGGGCAGGGCGCCTACGACAGCGTGGGCACGCCCTACCGCGGCGACGTGCGGCGGGCGGTGTTCGTGGCGACGCCGCTGGGCGGCATCGACACGGCCTTCCGCTGGCCGAGCATGAACCTCTTCTCGCTCGACCCCGAGACGGCCCTTTCGCCCACCTCGTGGACCACCTGGTACCCCTACACGACGGCCAACCTGGCGGTGAACGAGTCGCTCCTGGACCAGCACATCGGCGGGGGCGGCGCGGACTACTTCCCCGGTCACCGGCAGCTCCTGGCGCGGTGGGACGGCACCTACGCCCTGCCCGGCGCCCAGGCCTGGCTGGGGGCCTATGCCCTGCAGCCCGACTGGCTCACCACCTACCAGGGCGGCATGGGCTACCAGAGCTGGTCCGAGGGCATCGACACCTGCATCGAGGCCGGCGGCGACCTGATCGCCGCCCTGCACGACCGCGGGGTGGACCCCGGCGTGGAGCTGTTCCTGCTGGCGGGCGAGAACCCGCTGATGCCCAACGGCACCGAGGACTGGCTGGCCGAGAGCTTCGACAGCAACTGGGTGGAGCTGGCGGGCGAGGCGGCGGATGTCTGGAGCATCTTCGTCGCCGACCTGGTGGAGAGCAGCCTCTCCGACCTGGGCGTGACGGAGGGCGAGGTGCAGGGCCTGGCGGGCGGCGACCTGGTGCTGGGCGAGATCACGGGGCCCAGCGACGGGCTGGTCTTCGTGGACAGCGCGACCGACGCGGCGGCGCTGACCGGCCGCGGCGCGGTGGTGGTCGAGAGCAAGGTGGTGAACCTCAGCCACATCGACCTGCTCTACGCCAGCGACATCACGGGCGAGCTGCTGATCGAGAGCGCGGGCGACGACCCGGCGAACGCATGGGCCGTCGCGGTGGGCGAGCGCTACGTCGAGGCGAACACGCTCTCGTGGGTGGAGCAGGTGCTGGCGGACGACGGCGGAGGGACCGACACGGGCGGCGACGGCGGGACACCGGGGGGCGACGACACGGGCGCCGGTGACGGAGGGTCGACGACGGCGGACGACACCGGTGCGGAGGCAGCCGACGACCCGGTCCGCGGGGGCTGCGGGCGTTGCAGCGGCCTGCCCGCCGGCGGCATGGCGGGCTGGGGACTGGGCCTGGCGGCGCTGGGGCTGGCGCGGCGGCGGCGCTGATCCCCACCTCGTGCGCCTGGAGGCGCCTCAGAAGATCGATGCGACGAAGGTCACCATCGTGGTCTGGTCCAGCTTCTGGAAGCCCTCGACCGGGACGTTGTCGAAGGTGAGCTGGTTGGACAGCTTGAGCGTGAAGACGTTGGAGAGCTTGGTGTTCAGCGCGGCGGTGTTGAGCAGGCGGACGTCCTCGGGCTGCATGACGTTGACGTAGGCGTCCGCCGTGTCGCTCAGCGACACGTTCTCGTTGAATGCGTGCGAGAAGGTCACGCCGACGCGTCCGGCGAGCACGTTTTCGTAGGTGTCGCTCTCCTCGAGGAAGTCGTTGCCCTCGGCCTGGGGCTCGGTGAAGAACTCGTGCGCCCAGTCGAAGCCGACCTCGGTGCCGAGCTTGGTGCTCTCGCTGGCGACCAGGGTGCGGGCGTAGCCGAGCTGCTCGTGCACGCGCACCTCGTAGCCGGCGAAGGGGTCGTGCACGGCGCCGGCCCACAGGTAGAGCGCGTCCTTCTGGGTGAGGTAGCGGTCGTAGCGCGCGTCGCCGAAGAACTTGCGGGCCAGCTCCTGGCTGTCGGCGGCCCGCTCGGCGTCCGAGAGGGTGCCACTGGCGTCGGCGTCAGCCTTGCCGGCGCTGTAGTTGGCGCCGGCCCCGATGGCGAGCTTGTTGTCCGACCACTTGTGGGCGAAGGCCAGCGAGGCGTTCAGGGAGTAGTAGACGGCGTTGCCGGTGACCAGCGCCCCGCCGAGCTCGGCGGAGAGGTCGGTGTCCGGCTTCTCGACCTTCTCGGTGGCCTGGTCGGCAGCGGAGAAGCTGGCGAGGTCGTCCTGGGCGGACGCGAGAGGGGTGGCGAGCGCCACGGCGAGCAGCGAGGAGAGCATGGGGGCTCCGTGCGGCGGTGGGGGAAACCGGCCTGGGACAGCCGGGCTGTCCCTTGCCTAGCCGAACGGAACCGCAGGTGCACCGCGCGATGCCGCGCAGAGGACCGGGCGAAACCGCACCGTACCGGCGCCGACGGCGCGCGGAGCCGGACCCCCCACATGGAGCGGCCCCGCCAGGGTTGAGCCTGACGGGGCCGGGGAGTCACGCCCGAAACCAGGATCCCAGGCCAGCGGGGCTTCATCTCTCATTCCCCGTCCATCCGCGACGACTCGGGTCCCAGGTGTCGCGAATGGCGCTGCCAGCGGTCTCGACCGGTTTCGGGTCCTGTGCGAGGGGAGCCCTCGCGAGAGCAGTCCGCACAGGCGGACCCCAACCAGCTTAGCAATTCTTGTGCCAACGGCTGGCCCTCAGACCGGCGCGGCCGGCGAGGCGGCCCGAAGGACAGGCCCATGTGCCCGGGACCCCTTCCCGCGGGGCTTCATCTCTCATTCCCCGACGCACGCGACGACTCGGGTCCCAGGGGTCGCGATGCGCACGGCAGGAGGGGTCGACCGGGCGTGGTGCCTGACGGAGCCAAGGGCTCCGCAAGCAGAGGGATCGCAGCGGATCGCCGCGAAACCGCTCACTTTGCATATAGCGTGCCAGAACCGGGTGGTCTACCGCCCGCCGCCCCCCCCGAGGGTCCGACCCGCCCCGTCCGCCGCTGGGGATCGGGGCCGACGACTGGGTCCCCACACGTGCATCATCCTGAGACGAAAACGGATCCTCGTGCCCATCAGTCTGACAGGTCGTCGTCCAACGTCTCCTTCAGAGACACACCCGCCCGGACCTCGTCGAGCTTGCGGTACAGGGTCATGCGGCTGATGCCCAGCAGGCGCGCCGCCAGGGCCTTGTTGCCCTCCGCGCGCGTCATGGCCGCCTGGATGTGTCGCCGCTCGACCTCGTCCAGCGTCGGGAAGCCCGTCCCCTCCTCCAGGCGGAACGCGGCGGGGGAGGCGCCGGGTACGGCCGGAGTCGCGCCGGCCCCGGTGACCGCGTCCCGCTCGGCCCGGCGGCGCTCCATGGCGACGGCCCTCAGGAAGCTGGCGGGCAGGTCCGACATGGCCACGACGGGCCCGCGGGCCGAGACGACGGCGTAGGCGATCACGTTCTGCAGCTCCCGCACGTTGCCCGGGTAGCTGTAGGACTGCAGCAGCTCGAGGGCCAGAGGATCCACGCCCTCGACCTTCTTGCCCTCGCGCCGCGCCGCCTCGGCCAGGAAGTGCTGGATGAGCAGCGGGAGGTCGCCGGACCGCTCGCGCAGGGCCGGCAGGTGCACCGTGAAGACGGCCATCCGGTAGTAGAGGTCCTCGCGGAAGCGGCCGGCCTCCACCTCGGCTTCGAGGTCCCGGTGCGTGGCGCTGATGATCCGCACGTCTGCGGTCAGGGTCTCGGTCCCGCCCAGGCGCTGGAACTCGCCGTTCTGCAGCACGCGCAGGAGCTTGGCCTGCAGGCGCGGGTCCATCTCGCCGATCTCGTCGAGCATCAGGGTGCCGCCGCGCGCCAGCTCGAAGCGCCCGCGCTTGCGGCCGACCGCGCCCGTGAACGCGCCCCGCTCGTAGCCGAACAGCTCGGCCTCCAGCAGGTTCTCGGGGATGGCCGCGCAGTTGACGGCGACGAAGGGACCGTCGCGCCGCGGGCCGTGGTCGTGGATCGCCTTGGCGATCAGCTCCTTGCCGGTGCCGCTCTCGCCGCGGATCATGACCGGCACCCGCGACTCCAGCGCGTTGTTGAGCGCCCGGAACACCGCCCGCATCTCGGGGGAGCGCGCGACCATCCCCTCGAAGCCGACCTCCCCCAGCCCCTCGGCGATGCCGTGCTCGTTGTGGATGGTCTCGGCCGCCCGGCGCACCGTGGGCAGGAGCCGCTCGGAGAGCGTGGCCTTGTCCAGGAAGTCGAAGGCCCCCTCGCGCAGGGAGTCGAGGGCGGCGTCCGCGGTGCCGTGGCTGGTGAGGATCACCACCGGGCACTCCGGCGCCCGCGCCCGCAGCGAGGGCAACAACTGCCGACCGTCCCGGTCGGGCAGCATCAGGTCCAGGACGATGACGCCGTGGAACCCCTCGCGCACGACCTCCAGCGCCTCGCGGGCGGTGGACGCGGAGGAGACCTCGAAGCCCTCGCGTTGCAGCCTCCTCCCCACCAGGAGGCGCGTGGTGGCGTCGTCGTCGACGACCAGGACTCGCGGCATTCGCTCCTCACGCGAAAGGATTGGTGCGAGGGACGTAGCCTGCCGAAGGTTCGACCCCTGGAACAATGTATCGGGAATGTACCCGCGAGCGAGGCCACTCCTGTCAATGGATGAAAGCATCCGCCAGACCGGGGTGGCCCTGCAGCTCGGGGGCGCCGTCCACGACCCGGCGGGCCTCGTCCCGACGCCCCGCCTGCAGCAGCAGCTTGACGTAGCGCACCCCCGTGTTGGTGCGCTCCCCAGGCACGCGCCAGGCGCGGCCCATCGTGTCGGCGGCCAGGTCCAGGCGGCCGGCGCGCTGGTACTGCCCCGCCAGGAAGTACAGGGAGGGGTAGTGGTCGGGGAACCAGTCGACCAGCGGCTCCATCAGGGCGATGGCCTGCGCGGTGTCGCCCCCATCGGCCAGGGTGCGGGCCAGGAAGTCGCGCGCGCCCCAGTCGTCGGGGTCCAGCGCCAGCGCGCGCTGGTAGAGCGCGACCGCCTCGTCCTGGTCGCCGGCCATCAAGGCCAGGTTGCCGTCGACGTGCAGGCACCAGGCCGGGTCGTAGGCCGTGCGGGAGTCGATGGGCAGGAAGGGCACGGGCAGGACGGGCAGGAGCAGCAGCCAGCCGCGCCCGGGGCGCGCGCCCTCGCGCACGGCGAGCCCCAGCTGGAGGAGGGCGTGCAAGCCGACCGCCGCGGCGAGGCTGACCACCGGCCAGGTGGCGAGGCGATAGCGGTCCGCGACCAGGAAGACGACGAGGGGCAGGTGGAGGGCCACCCAGGTGCCGGCCAGCAGCAGGCCACCACCGCCGCGCCGGGCGAGCAGCACCGCCCCCGCCAGGGCCAGGGGGAAGACCAGCCCGTACCGCACGGGCAGGCGGCCGACCCAGGAGAGCGGCCCCTCGTCCGTCCGGCAGCGGTAGTCCTCGTTGCGCGGGATCTCGGTGTCGTGCACGGACCACAGCGCCTTGGTGCCCAGGATGGCCAGCCAGGCGACCGGGTGCTGGCGGATCTCCTCCCGCGCGCGTTGCCACCACCACTGGTTGCGCTCGGCGACGTCCCGCTTGTCGGGCTCGGCCTGCAGCACCAGCCTGCGGAAGGGCAGGCCCGGGCGCAGGAACATCGTCTCGCGCCACTCCAGGTTGTTGCCCAGGTAGAAGTTGAGGCCGCCGTTGTGCGACACCAGGGCCGGCTGTCGGTGCACGAGCTGGTTGCGCGCGGCGGTCGGGGTCAGCGCCAGCCCCAGGGCCAGGGAGAAGGCCAGGGTAGGGGCCAGGCGCCGGGCGAGGGGGGCGCCGGAGGGCGCGCGGCGCGCCTGCAGCGCCAGCCAGGCGCCCGAGGCGGCGGAGGCGA
>JAKLKF010000155.1 GCA_023150805.1 Myxococcota bacterium
CGAGGCCTTCCGCGACGTGCCGGAGAACACGCCGATGCCGCGCGAGCAGTTCGTGCACCTGGGCCGGCTCTTCCTGCTGTTCACCAGCCGCCAGCTCCTGCAGCTCGCCACGGTGGACGGCAAGGCGGCCGGCTTCGGCATCTGCGTGCCCGAGATGAACGAGGCGCTGCAGTCGGCGGGCGGCCGGCTGCTGCCCCTGGGCTGGACGCGGGTGCTGGCCGCCTTCCCCCGCATCCAGACGGCCAGCTTCAAGCTGATCGGCGTGCTGCCCGAGCACCGGCACAGCGGCCTGAACTCCCGCCTGATCCAGGCGGCGGTCGAAGGCGTCCAGGCCGCCGGCTACCACCGCATCGAGGGCTCGCTCATCGACGAGCGCAACGCGGCCAGCCGCGGGACGGTCGAGGGGCTGGGACTGGAGGTCTACAAGCGCTACCGGATCTACCAGCGCGCCCTGCCAACATAGTAGGTTGGTCGACCCACCTACTCTCCTACCGGTGGCGCCTGTCCCCCGGCCAGCCCCTCCAGGAAGCCGCGCACCTGCTGGCGCGGCAGGTCGAGCTGGAACAGCACCTCGTGGCCGTCCTCGATCCCGTCCTCCAGGTGCTGCACGACGACCCGGGTGGCGCCGTCGCGGTTGCCCTGGACGGGCAGGGGCAGGGCCTGGCCGCCGGCGTAGGGCAGGACCTCGGCCAGGGGGCGGTAGCTGGCCAGCTCGGGGTGGGTGGCGTCCAGCGCCTCGCCGCCCAGGTCCAGCCCCAGGGCCAGGCTGGTGGTGTTGGCGATGGGCGGCAGGATGTAGGTGTCGACGATGCCCTGCACCATCAGCACGTGCAGGCCGCGGGCCTGCAGGTCGGCCCCCCACACCGGCGGGTCGGCGCTCTCGCCCGCCCACTGCAACAGCTGCAGGGCGGGGTCGTGCTCGCCCAGGCTGCGGTCGTCGTAGCCCAGCATCGCCTCGGCGATGGGGCGCACCTCCAGGGGGCTCTGCTTGTGGACCACGTTCTCGATCCAGCTCCCCCCGGCGCCCGACAGGAGCAGGGCGTCCACCTCGGGGGTGATCCCGGCGGCCAGCGGCCCGATGGTGGCGCCCATGCTGTGCCCTAGCAGCGCTAGCTTGTCCAGGTCCAGCCCCGCGACCGTGTCCAGGCCCTCGCAGCCCGACGCGTCGACCGACAGCCCGGCGACCAGGCCCGGCCACAGGCCGACCTCGATGGCCGACTGGCGCAGGTTGTCCCGCATCGCGGTGGGGTTGCCGACGTTGAAGATCAGGAACTGCTCGTCGCCGCCGGTGCCGTTGCGCAGGCCGCCCAGGGGCCCGTCGACGCTGAGGCCGGCCCAGCCGGCCTGGGCGAAGGTCTGGGCCAGGCCCGAGCCGGGCACCAGCAGGGCGCCCGCCGCGTCGTGGGCGCCGCGGTCCACCAGGGGCCGGTCCCCGCCGCCGCCGGTGCGGATCATCATCACCAGCGGGAAGCCCGCCGCGGGGGGCGCCTGCCGGGGCAGGGTCAGGACCACCCGCGCCGTCTCCCAGTGGTCCAGGACCGGCGCGCCGTCCTGGGCCAGCAGGATCTCGCCGCCGCCGTCCAGGTAGGGCGGCTCGCCGGACTGGTACACGGGCATCGAGGTGGTGCCCTGGAAGACGCAGTAGTCGTCGAAGGTCTCGACCAGGGCCAGGTCGGCGGGGGACGGCGCCGGGTTCTGCGCGCGGGCGAAGGCGGCCCAGGCGGCCAGCTCCCGGCGCGGGTCCTGGGTGGTGAAGGCGGCCAGCCCGGCGACGCGGTCGGCGGGCTGGCCCTGGGCGGCCAGGGCGGCGACGGCGGCCCCGTACTCGGCGCAGGCGGCCCCCTCCAGCCCCGAGGGGCAGCGGCCCTGGGCCAGCGTCGCGGCGCCCGGCCAGGCGGGCAGGGCTCCCCCGTCGACGCTGCGCAGCCCGGTCGTCAGCACCGCGGCGTAGCGCCCGCCCGGCCGCAGGGGCAGGCCCTGCAGGGGCAGCAGGGTGAGCAGGCGCGCGTCGCCGAAGGGCCCGCCGTCCGCCTCGAAGGTGGCGTCCACCGGGAAGCGCCGGCCGGGGGTGGGCGAGCTGGGGTCGACGTCGACCAGGAAGGCGGCGGCGTCGGCCTGCACGCTGCCGGCCAGGTCGGGCAGGCTCGCGGGGTCCAGGTCCACCCCCAGGCGGAAGGCCACCCCGCCGGTGGTCGAGAAGCCGCCGGCCCGCCCGTGCAGCAGCGAGACCAGGTCGGCGATGAAGGGGGTGCCGTCGGGGTTGGGATAGGCCGCCAGGTCGACCGCGCCGTCCCCCTGCAGCCGGTGGGCCGAGGGCAGGGGCGCGGCCCAGAAGTCGGTCGCCGTCGCCGCGAAGTCGTGGTGCACCCCCTCGGCGACCGGGGCGGCGGCCGGGCGGGCGCAGGACCAGAGCAGGGCGAGCAGCAGGCGGACTCCGGGGGCTGCCCGAGCCTATCGCCCGCGCCTCAACCCCACAGCAGGAAGGCGATCGGCACCAGGGTCCCCGCCGCGACCAGCCACTTGCCCCGGCCCGCCAGGCCCGTCTTGCCCTTGAGCATGAACAGCCCGCCCACCGCCAGGTAGAACAGCACGACGGCGTAGGCGTCGGCCACGTAGGTCCAGGCGCCCTTGAGCCGGTTGAGGTGCAGGGCGTTGGCCTGGAACAGCCCGTGGCGCTTCTGCACGCGCTTCATGAACCCCTGGCCGGTGGCCGGATCGACGACGACCTCGCCGCCCTCCTCCAGGAAGACCTTCAGCTCGGTGGGGCTGGCGAAGTGCCGGCCCCGTACCTCGGAGGGGTCCAGGGCCAGCCCGGCGACGATGCGCGCCTCGGCGGCGTCCAGGTCTGCGGTGGGCACCGGCCCCAGGGCGACCGTCGAGGTGCTGATCGCGTAGTTGGGGTTCCAGTCGTCGATGTGGTTCACGGCCAGGCCGCTGACGGCGTACAAGGCCGTCAGCACGCTGACCGCGTAGCCCACGTCCCGGTGCAGGTTCCGGTTCCACCGGAACCAGCTTCGTCCCTCGCGCTCGGACAACTCAGCTCCGGTCGCGGATGACGGCGCCGGTGCCCTCCAGCTTGACCACGAAGGTCGGCAGCGGCGTGGTCGTGTCCACGGGCTTGCCCTGCTCCTCGGCCTCGTGCTCGCGCATGGCCATGGCGTCCTCGGGCGACAGCGCCACCTTGCGGCAGGTGCCCTCGGCGACGGCGTAGCGGCCCTTGGCCTCCAGCGGGATGGTGATGACGCCGTCCTCGACCTTGAAGCGCAGCTCCTGGAAGGGCTGGTCGCCGGCGATGCTCATCCAGCAGCCACGCTTGGCGCAGACCTCGGTCACCAGGCCCTCGACCCGCACCTTCTTGCCGTCGTAGGCGTCGATGTCGGCCAGCAGGGTCGAGATGGGCGTGCTCTCGGTCAGGGTCAGCGGCTCGCCGTAGACGTCGCCCGTGGGCGGGGCGGGGGCGGCGGGGGCCGGCTCGGCCGTGGCGGGGGCCTCGGCGGCGGGCGCGTCGGCGGAGGGGGCGTCGGCGGCGGGGTCGGTCTCGCTGCAGGCGGCGAGCACCAGGGCGAGGGCGAGGGGAGCGAGCATGGAGGGCCTCGGGTCGGAAGAGGCGCGCCTGTAGCCGACCAGCCGCCGATGTGCAGCCGGGCGAGGCGTCGCAGGCCCGGCGCCCTCACACCCGCAGCAGGCCCGCCTGGCGGGCGGCCCGCAGCAGGGTCCGCCGGGCCTTGGCGCCGCCGGGGAAGGTGGGCTCGACCTCGGCCCAGGACAGGGGCGGCTGGTCGGGCCGGGCGGCGTCGAGCACCTCGCAGAGCCAGTCGGCGGCCTCCTCGCTGCACCGGACGGGGACCGGCGGGCCCTGTCCGAACAGCACCAGCCCGTCCTCGACCGCCAGGGGCTCGCCGCCCAGCCAGACCAGCCGGTCGCCGCGGGCCTCCTCGGGGGCCGACAGCGCCCGGCGGATCCGGTCGGGGGGCTCGGTGGTCGCCGGCAGGCCGCGCGGCAGCCAGGTCCGCACGGGCCGCTCCAGGTCCTGGCCCCGCATCCAGGCCGACAGCGGCGGCTCCAGCAGGCCGTCGAAGCGGTCGGGGTCGGCGCCGACCGGGTCCTGGTGGGCCAGGTCGTTGCCGGCGAAGCGACCGGGCGAGGGGGGCAGGATCCGCACCGAGAAGCGGTCGGGATCCCGGGCGACGTCGGAGTGGGCGGTCAGCACGAAGCGGTGCCAGAAGGCGCTGTCAAGCGCGCCCTCGGCGAAGAGCTGGCGGACCACCTCCAGGCTGTCGACGGTCTCCTGGTCGGTCTGGGTGGGGAAGCCGTACATCAGGTAGGCGTGCACCCGCACGCCGGCCTGGCGGAAGGCGTGGCCGGCGCGGGCGGCCTGCTCGACGGTGATGCCCTTGTCCATCAGGGCCAGCAGCCGGTCGCTGGCCACCTCCAGGCCGCCGGTGACCATGACCAGGCCCGCGTGGGCCAGCAGCCGGCACAGGTCGGGGGTGAAGGCCTTCTCGAAGCGGATGTTGCCCCAGAAGCTGACCGGCAGCCGGCGGGCCAGCAGCGCCAGGGCCAGGTCGCGCAGCAGGCGCGGCGGCGCGGCCTCGTCGACCAGGTGGAAGCCGGACTGGCCGGTCTGCTCCACCACCTCGGCCATGGTCTGCACCAGGGCCTCGATGCGCGCCGGCTCGTAGCGGGCGATGTAGTCGAGCTGCACGTCGCAGAAGGCGCAGCGCCGCCAGTAGCAGCCGTGGGCGAGGGTGATCTTGTTCCAGCGGCCGTCCCCCCACAGCCGGTGGGCGGGGTTGGTGCTGTCGACGAGCTGCAGGTAGGCGGAGAGGTCCAGGTCGCCGGTCCAGGCGGCGGCGGTCATGGGCGGGCGGGGCGCCGGCGCCTGGTGCAGGCCCTGGCGGGTGCGGGTGCGATGGCGACGGTCCGGGCCACCGTCCAGGTGCTCCAGCAGGGCCAGCAGGGGGCCCTCTCCGTCGTCGTAGGTGAGGGTGTCGACACAGTCCCACAGCAGGGGCTCGTCGACCTGCCGCAGCTCGGTGTTCACGTAGCCCCCGCCCATCACGACGTGGACGCCTCGGGCCCGGGCCCGGCGACCGATGCGGAGGGCACCGTACAGGGTGCCGGGGAAGGGGACGGACAGGCCGAGCACGCGCAGCGCGGGGTGGGCGTCGAGCCGGGCGTCCACCAGGGCGTCCAGCCAGCCGTCGACCAGGGTCGTCGTGGCCAGGCGCGCCGCCAGGGGCGCGAAGGACGTCTCGCCGACGGCCAGGTGGTGCTGGTAGTGCGAGATGGTGAAGCCGGGATCGACGGTGCTGGCGACCAGGTCGAACAGGTCCTCGACGTAGAGGGTGGCGCGGTGCCGGGCGCGGTCGTCCAGGCTGGCAGCGCCGAAGGCATGCGGGTCGGCGGCGTCCAGGCGCGGGCCGGGCGGCAGCAGGCCGGGGGCGGCCAGGCGGCTGGCCAGGGTGCGGTCCTTGCCCTGCAGGAAGCGCACGACGGGCTCCACCACGGCCTGGTGGCGCGCGCGCAGCGCCAGGGCCTGCCAGGCCGGCTCGGGCAGCCCCTCGCCCTGCTCGACCCGCGCCTGCAGGGCGTCGAAGACCTCGCCCAGCCCGCGCGCCGACAGCGCCCGCAGGACCAGGGCCAGGCCCAGGTCCCACTGCGTGCTCGGGATCCCGCGGTCGCGCAGGAAGCGCGCCAGGTAGGACACGGCCGGGTAGGGCGTGTTGACCTGGGTCAGCGGGGGCAGGACGAGGGCGATCCGCACCGCGGCAGGGTAGCCCGCGGCGGCCCGCTCAACAGCCGTCGTTGGCCTGGCCGGGGGTGCCCAGGTCGCCGCCGGAGAGGGGGCTGTCCTGCAGGCACCACGCGCCGGCGCTGTCGTTGTCCGTCGCGTCGACCTTGTCGGGATCGACCCCCAGGGCCACGCCGGGGCTGACCTGGGCCTCGCCGTAGCTCATCCGGTCGACGGCGGTGCCGTCGGGCAGCGCCAGCGTCACCTCGTCGCCGGCGTTGGCCAGGGCGAAGCCCTCGCCCCAGGTGTTGTAGTGGAAGGTGCCGTCGCAGGAGACCCCGCCGTTGGCGCCCGCGGCCGCGTCGGCGCAGAGCACGGCGTACTGTCCGGCGGCGACCTGGACCCCGCCGTCCAGCGGCCAGGCGTCGACGTTGTCGTCGCCCAGCACCAGCCCGTCCAGCGCCAGGGTCCGGTCGGTGACGTTGAACAGCTCGACCCACTCGCCGTGCTCGTCGCTGACGGCGCTGGCGTCGATCATCAGCTCGGTGAGCACCAGCTCGCCGGGCGCCACGGTGGGGGCGGTCGCGCCGCCGTCGGCCGGCGGGCCGGTGTCGTCCCCGCCCGCGCCGCCCCCGTCGGTGTCCGTGCCTCCGTCCGCGTGGCCGCCGTCGCCCACCGGGTAGGCGATGACGTTGTCGTTTCCACAGGCGAGCTGCAGGAGCAGGAGGGAGAGAGGCACGGCGCACCTCGGGCGTGGGCGCGCACCATAGCCGAGACGACGACGCCCCGGCCCGGGGATCCGGGTCGGGGCGTGCGTCCATCAGAAGGCGTCCGGCGAAGGGCCGGATCGCCGCGGGCGGCTCAGTCCGAGACGCGCTCGCGCAGGGTCTTGCCGGGCTTGAAGAAGGCGTACTTCTTGGCCGTGATGCTGATCTTGGCGCCGGTGGCGGGGTTGGTGCCGGTGCGGGCGGCGCGGCTCTTGGTGGCGAAGGTCCCGAAGCCGGGGATCGTCACCTTGCGGCCGGCGTCCAGCTCGACGGCGATGATGCCCTCGCGCGGCTCGGCGCTGAAGATGGCGTTGATGACCTCGAGGGCCTTGGCCTGGGAGAGACCGGTCTTCTTGGCGAGCTTGGCCGCCATCTCCTTCTTGTTCATGGCTGTCCTTCCGTGGAGCGCGGGGGAGTGGGATCGCGTCTTGGTTGACGCGTCAACGTTGTATCGCGAGCGCATCAAGCCGCGCAATAGGCGGACAGTGCATTTTTTCCGTCCTGGTGCGGTTCATAGGAAGGGACGGCCTCGACTGCGCCCTGACTGGCGATGCGGAAGGGGGTCGCCCTTCCTGCGTGCCCCATGTCGTGGGGCTCGCGAGGCTCAACCGGGGTCGGCGGGCCAGGCCTGTCCGACCAGGTCGGCGTAGTCGTCGGAGAGCCAGAAAGCGATGAGCGAAGCGAGTCTTTCCTGGATGTGCGGGAGGAGCGGTCGCCCCTGTTCGTCGCGCCGCTGGATGGTCGGCAGCAGGCCCTGGCGCGCGGCCAGGGTCAGCTCCGGCTGCAGCCGGCTGTGCTGCAGGAAGATCGCGCGCGCGGCGGCGACCGGGTCGCCGCAGAGCACCAGGCCCGCCCGGTCGGCGGAGAGCTGCATGGCGCGGTGGGCGGCGAGCAGGCGCGCCGGGTCCACCCCGACGTCGGGCGCCGGCGCGCCCGGGGCCCGCTCCCCCGCCAGCCGCTCCCCGACCGCGCGCAGCGGGCCGGCCGCGCTCACGCCCGCCGCGCCCAGCCGGACCAGGCGGCCGGGGACCCGGAACAGGTCGAGCACCGGCAGCATGGCGGCGGTGGTGGACAGGGCCATGCTGCCCTTGTCCCACAGCCCGGCCCAGACCTCGTCGGTGCGCACGCGGGTGTGGTGCCACCGCAGGTGGGCCAGCTCGGCGCCGACGGCGAAGGCCAGCTCGGCCGGGCGCATGCAGAGCCCGCTGGCCGGATCGAGGTGGGCGCCGCCCACCAGCAGGAAGGGCTCGGGACGCTCGTGGGCGCGCAGGCCCACGTTGCGCTGGCCGCGGCTGACGAAGGCGGGCACCGCCGGCAGGCCCAGGAGCTGGGCGGCCTCCGCCAGCGCGGCGGCGGCGGCCGGGTGCTGGGCCGGGTCCAGGCGCTCGCAGTAGTCGGCCAGCGCGCCGGTGTCGGGGGGCTCGACGCGGGCCAGGGCGGTGGCCAGGGCCGACACGGGCCCGCCGCCGCCGATGCCGGGGTGGACCAGGCGGTCCAGGTCCGAGGGCGACAGGGTGCGCGGGAGCGCGCGCGTCGGCGGGGGCAGGGGCTCGGGCGCCGGGTCCCACAAGGCCAGGGCCCGCCGGGCGCGCTCCCGCAGGGGGGCCGGTGCCTGCCGGGCGTCGGCCAGGGCCTGCAGCCGTGCGGCGGAGAGGGGCTCGCGTCGGGCCAGCTCGGCCAGCAGCCCGGCGTCCTCGGCGCCGCGGGCGCGCCGGGCGGCCGCCAGGGCCTCCAGCAGCGCCACCTCCTCGCTGCTGGTCCCGTCGGCGTCGGCGCCCTCCCCGGGCAGCACCCGGTCGGGCCCGCCGGGCGCCAGGCCGGCCAGGTGGGGCGCGAGCAGCCGCTCGACCCCGTCGGGCCGCCCGGCCTCGATGTGGTGCCGCGCGAGGCCCAGGTCGGCCCCGCGGTCGAGATGACCGGCGCGCAGCGAGAGCGCCGCCCGCTCGTGCAGCACCTCGTGCAGCGGCAGCGCGAAGGCCGGGTCGACCGCTCGCAGCGCCTCCATGACCGCCTGGGCCAGGGCGTCGGACGCCGGCCAGGTCTCGACCCAGGTGACGAGGTCCTCGGGCTCCAGGTCCGGCCGGGACGGCAGGCGCGCCAGCTCCTCCCGCACCTCCGGCGGCAGGGGCGGCGCGAGGCGCGCCACGGCGGCGCGGCGCAGGAAGCCCAGGGGGCGCCCCAGCGGGCTGAGCGACGCCAGCAGCCGGGCGGCGTGGGCGCGGGCGGCGGCGTCGTCGCGGTGGGCCAGGGCGCGGGCGGCCTCGCGGGCGCGGTCCTCGGGCGGCAGGCCGCACAGCGGCGCCAGCTCCCGGGCCACGGCCAGCCGTCGCTTGTCGACCTGCCAGCGGCGGTCGGCGGCGTGGCAACCACCCCCGCCGTCGACCAGGACGGTGCCCGCGGGCAGCTCCACCTCCAGGGCGACGCCCAGCGGCGACAGCGCGACCAGCAGGTTGCGGCGGTCCGTCAGGCACCAGCGCCAGGCGACGCGCGCGGCGGGGTCCAGCGGGTCCCGCAGCGGCGCCTCGGTGGTGGTGGGCAGCCAGGCGATGAGCTCCTCGCCCGGCGCCAGGCGGAGCGCGGTCCACAGCGCGTCCTGGGGCAGGGGATCCTGGATCCACGGGTCGACCAGGTCGGCCGGGCCCGGCGGCGGAGGGGCAGGCGGCGGCGGATGGCCGGCCCACGCCTCCAGCCGGGCCGCGGCCAGCAGGGCGCGGGCCTGGTCGCCCTGGCCCACCGGCACCGACAGGGCCTGGCCGTCGACCAGGAGCTGGTCGCCGAGCAAGCGGGCCTGGTGCCGGGCCGACACCTGCGCCAGGTCCACCTGCTCCACCTGGCCCTCGCGGCGTCCCACCAGGTGGGGCCCGGACGGCCGGTGCACCAGCCAGGGCTCCCCGGCACCGCCGGGCAGGCTGCCCTTGAGCGGCAGGGCCGCCCGCAGGTCGGGGCAGGTGGCGCGGATCCAGTCGGGGACGAGGAGGTGGGACACGACAGCTCCGGCGGCACGGGGTCGGGAGCGCGGCGCCCCGCGGGGACGCCACCGGGAGAGCGTATTCGCAACGTCGGCGACCAGGGGGGCGGGCGCTCGGGCCGGTGTGCTACACCTTGCCGCGATGCGCTCCACGCCGACCCGCCTGCCCGACGTCCGCCTGTTGCAGCCGCAGGTGCACCGGGACGCCCGGGGCTGGCTGGCCGAGAGCTTCCGCGCGGACCACCTCGCGGCCCTGGGCCTGCCGACGCACTTCCCGCAGGAGAACCAGGCCTGGTCCCGCCCGGGGGTGCTGCGGGGGCTGCACCACCAGGAGCGCCAGGCCCAGGGCAAGCTGGTCCAGGTGCTGGTGGGCAGCGTCTGGGACGTCGTCGTCGACCTGCGCGCCGCCTCGCCGAACCGGGGGCGTTGGGTGGCGCTGGAGCTGTGCGAGGAGCGGGTCGAGGCGCTGTGGGTGCCGCCGGGCTTCGCGCACGGCTTCTACGTCACGGCAGGGCCCGCGCTGGTGCAGTACAAGCTGACGGCGCCCTACGCCCCGGAGTGGGACCGGTGCCTGGCTTGGGACGATCCGACCCTGGCCATCCCCTGGCCGCTGGAGGGGCTCCCGCTGCTCTCGGAGCGCGACCGGCAGGGCCGGTCCTGGGCGGAGACGCCGCCGTGGCTCCCGGACCCTTCGCTGCCGGGCGAGGGAGGCGTGGGCGGATGAAGCGGGTGATCGTGACCGGCGCGGCGGGCTTCATCGGCTCGGCCTTCGTGCGGCGGCTGCTGGAGCAGCGACCCGAGGTGGAGGTCTGGAGCCTGGACGTGCTCACGGGCGTCGCCGGGCACCTGGGCAACCTGGAGGGGGTGGGTGGACCGCGGCACCACCTGGTCCGCGGCGACGTCTGCGACGCCGCCCTGGTGCAGCGCCTGCTCGCCGAGAGCGACGCCGACACCATCGTCCACCTGGCCGCCGAGACCCACGTCGACCGCTCGATCGACGGGCCGGGCGCCTTCGTCCGCACCAACGTGCTGGGCACCTGGACGCTGCTGGAGGCGGCGCGCCTGCGCTGGCTGCGCCCCGGGCACGACCCTGGCGGCTGTCGCTTCCACCAGGTGAGCACCGACGAGGTCTTCGGCGACCGGTGGGCGGCCGGGCGGGGCGTCGAGGGGGACCCCGCCGACGAGGACACCGCGCTGGCGCCCCGCTCGCCCTACGCGGCCAGCAAGGCGGCGGCCGACCACCTGGTCCGCAGCTACCAGCACACCTGGGGCCTGCCCGTCAGCCTGAGCTACGGCTGCAACAACCTGGGGCCGCGCCAGCACCCCGAGAAGCTGGTGCCGATGGTGATCCTGCGGGGCCTGGCCGGGCTGCCGATCCCCCTGTACGGCGACGGCGCCCAGGTGCGGCGCTGGCTGCACGTCGACGACCACTGCGACGCGATCCTGCTGGCCCTGGAGGCCGGCAGGCCCGGCCGGGCCTGGGCCGTGGGTCCCGACCGGGGCACGAGCAACCTGGAGCTGGTGGGGCGGATCTGCGCCTTGCTGGACCAGCGCCGGCCCGCGGGGGCGCCGCACGCCCGCCTGGTGACCCACGTCGCCGACCGCCCGGGGCACGACCGGCTCTACCACACGGCCGCCGACCGGATCCGGGACGAGCTGGGCTGGCGGCCGCGCCTGGACCTGGAGCCGGCGTTGGCGGCCACGGTGGACTGGTACCTGGACAACCCGGCCTGGCTGTCGCGCGTGACGGCGCGGGCCTCCTGGCGGAGCTGGACCGAGCGCTGGTACGGCGGGCGGTGAGGGGCCACCGGCCTCCCGCCTCCCGCCTCCCGCTCAGCCCTTGCGGCCGGGCACCCAGCGCGCGCCGTCGACCGGGGTCCAGCCGCCGTCCGCCCAGGCGTCGAACAGGTCGCGCAGGTGGCGCCAGGGCGAGACCCCCGCGCTGGCGCAGGACTCGGTGACGGTGAGCCAGTCGGCGACCCGGGCCGCGCCGCCGTCGCCCATGCCCAGGAACCAGCGGGGCAGGGTGCCGCGGGCGTTGTCCGGCAGCGGCGGGTCGGCGGCGGGGCTCCCGTCGGGCCGCAGGCGGAGCAGGCCCGGGGGGCCGTCGACGCTGAGCATCCGGGAGGCCATGAGCAGGTGGGGGTCGGGCGGCTCGCCGGGGGTGAGCGCCGCGACGACGCGGTCCATGGCCGCCACCTCTACCTGTGGGTCCGGGGCGGCCCGCAGCTCTTCCAGGGTCCAGCTCGCGCGGGCGGCGCGGTCGCGATCGGTGGCCAGGGCCCGCGCCACGGTGCGGCGCAGGTGGGCCTGCCGCCCGCCCCGGCTCCAGCCCCGGGCGTCCAGCAGGACCCGGCGGGCGCGCTCCTCGGGGGTGTCGGGACGGGGGCCGTCCTCCGAGGGCGTCCATCCGAAGCTCACCAGGTCGCCGCGGATCGTGGCGCGCAGCCGGCCCTCCCGGCCCTCGTCGACCACCAGGATGCCCATGGGATCGGTGGTCCCTCCCTCGCAGCGGGCCCGGATGGCGGCGGCGACGGGGGCGACTGCGTCGTGGGCGGCGAGGAGCCAGCGCGCGACGTGGCTGTCGGTGCAGCGCAGGCCCAGCGCGGCCAGCAGGCGGGCGATGTCGTGGCCGGGCATGTGGTCCTGCCAGCGCCAGGTCGCGATCCGCGCCAGCAGGCCGTTGCCGAGGGGGGCCCGCGGCAGGGCGAAGGCGGGCCGGTGCAGGGGGGCCGTCTCCACCGCCAGGTCGCGCGGGCAGTCGGCGTGGTCGCGCTCGACCTCCAGCCACTCCAGGCGGAACCAGGTGCACTCCAGCCGGTCCTCGCGCGTGGTGCGCAGCACCCGCAGCGGGCCCTTGCAGACCGGGCAGACCTGGCCGGGCCCGGGCGACGACAGCAGGGTCACCCGGGGGATGGGCGGGGGGGCGGCCGGCTCGACCGGCGGAGGCGGTTGGGGGGCGGGCGGGCGCAGGGCCGTCGCGACCGTCAGGACGGGGATCGCCAGCAGGGGCTCCAGCGGGCTGCCCGGTCCCCCCGCCAGGCGCGGTGCCAGCACCTTCCCCAGCGGGCCGTCGGCCGAGGGGCGGCGGAAGGCGGAGGTGTCCGGCTCGGCGGCGTCGGTCTCTTCGGGGGGCGCGCGCAGGCCGATGCGCTCACCGGCGTCGGCGGCGACCCAGCCCATGCCGGCCACCGGTGCCGGTCGGGGGGGCGTCGGCGCGGCTGGGGCGGTCGGCGCGGCCGGCGCCGCCGTCGCGGGGGCCTCGACGCCGCGGTGGCGCTCGCCGCGGACCTGGTCGGCCTCGTCGAGCGTCGGGGGGGGCGCCTGGTCCTTGGTCGACATCCTCTGCCCGCGGGTGGGTGGAACGGCGGGAGCCTACCGCGGGAGAGGGGAGGGGGCGGTGGGAGTGGCGCCGGGGCAGGGCATCGCGGCCGCGTAGCGGCGGCCGGGGCAGGTGCCCGAGGCCAGGAAGGTCTGGCCGTCGCAGCCACAGTAGGGCCGCAGGTCGGCGGTGCAGGGGCGCAGGTTGCCGACGCACTGGCCCGGCTGGTCGTCGCCGCAGCCCATCCCCTCGCAGAGCATGTCGGGGCCGCAGTCCTCGGCGCGCAGGCAGGCCTGGGGCGCGTCCGCGGGGGGGGCCTGGGCAGGCGCGTCGCCGCCGATGGCGCCCGGCAGCAGGGGCGCCACCTGGGCCGTCGGTGCGGCCTCGGTGGGCGCGGCCTCGGCGGCGGCCTCGGGCGTGGGGGCGGGGTGGGCGCAGGACAGCAGCAGGGCGAGGAGCGTGGGCATCGGGCCTCCGGGCGAGGAGCGGGCGGCCCTCCTAGCCGGGCGGGCGGCCCGCGGGCAGCGGCGCTCAGCGGGGGGCGCCCGGCGGCCGGCCCAGGCGGAGGAACACCGGCGTCAGCAGCGCCGTCGGCGCCAGCCACAGCACGGGCTCGGGCAGCGCCGGCGCCAGGCGGGGGCCGGCGGCGGCGGCGAAGGCCGTGACCGCCGAGATCAACGCGCCCGCGGCGCCGTGCACGTGCAGGCCGCGCCAGTCGCCCTGGTGGCGCAGGATCCGGCGCACCAGCACCAGGCCGATGGCCGCCATGCCGACCACGACGCCGCCCATGCCGTGGCCGCGCGCCAGGGCCAGCCCGCCCCAGGCGGCGAAGGCCAGGAAGCCCGCGCCGGCACCCATCGCCGCCACCCGGGCGGGCCCGGCGATGGGGCGCAGCGGCCGGAAGCGGGCCGCGGCCCAGGCGGTGGCGCCGTGCGCGACCACCAGCAGGCCCATGCCGACCAGGAACAGGTTGTCGCGCGCGACGATGACCGGCGCGGCGACGGCGATGGCGGCCAGCACCGCCAGCAGGTAGCCGCGGCCCAGCCAGGGGTGGGCGCCCGGCCGCTTGGGGGCGGCCAGCGCCAGCAGCCCGAGCGCCAGCGCGGCCAGGCCGACGGCGCCGTGCGCGCGGATCCACAGCTCGATGGCCTGGTCGGTCATGGGGGCTCCTACCGGGGGGGCAACAGCCCCCGCGCCGTCTCGCGGTCGGTGCTGAAGCTGAAGCCGTCCACGATGACCTGCCAGTTGGCCGGGTCCACCACGGTGGGCGCCAGGGTCTTCAGCGCGCTGAGCTGGTCGCCCGAGAAGCTCAGCAGGTCGAGGATCTCGCGGACCTCGGCGGCGGTCAGGCGCGCGCCGCGGGCGGAGGACTCCAGGGCCGAGAGCTGGTCGGAGGAGAAGCTCTCGGCCTGCACCGCGGCGCGGATGCGGGCGGCGTGCTCGGCGGTGGAGGCGGGGCCGGTCGCAGGAGCAGCGGCCGGGCCGGGGCCCACCGCGGGGGCCGGCGAGGGGACCTGCCCGGGCGCCAGGGAGGGGCCCGGCGGCGGGGGCGGCGGCGCCTGCGCGGCGAGGCGCGCGGCCTCCTCGG
>JAKLKF010000156.1 GCA_023150805.1 Myxococcota bacterium
GTAGTCGGTGATCAACAGGTCGGTGCAGCCCACGCCGGTCAGGGGCAGGGTGCAGCGGGCGCGCAGCTTGTGGTCGCCCTCCTTGTTGGTGTGGTTCATGGTGACCACCACCCGCTTGCTGCCGGCGACCAGGTCCATCGCCCCGCCCATGCCCTTGACCATCTTGCCCGGGATCATCCAGTTGGCGATGTCGCCGGTCTCGCTGACCTCCATCGCGCCGAGGATGGTGATGTCGATGTGGCCGCCCCGCACCATGGCGAAGCTCTCGGCCGAGGAGAAGAAGGCCGATCCCGGCAGGGCGGTGATCGTCTCCTTGCCGGCGTTGATGAGGTCGGGGTCCTCCTGCCCCTCGAAGGGGAAGGGGCCCATGCCCAGCAGGCCGTTCTCCGAGTGGAGCACGACCTCGACCCCGGGGGGCAGGTTGTTGGCCACCAGGGTCGGCATGCCGATGCCGAGGTTGACGTAGTCGCCGTCCCGCAGCTCCTGTGCGGCCCGGCGGACGATGCCATCGCGAGAGAGGGGCATGTTCGCTCCGGAGGAGGGGGGGTTCAGGCGCGCGGGCGGGTGGTCCGCCGCTCGATGCGCATCTCGTAGCCGGTGCCGAGGATCACGCGCTGGACGTAGATCCCGGGGGTGTGGACCTGGTCGGGGTCGAGCTGGCCGGGCTCGACCAGCTCTTCGACCTCGGCGATGGTGATCCGCCCGGCGGTCGCCATCATCGGGTTGAAGTTCCGCGCCGTCTCCCGGTACACCAGGTTGCCGTGGCGGTCGGCCTTCCAGGCCTTCACCAGCGAGAAGTCCGCCGTCAGCGCCGTCTCCAGCACGTACTGCCGGCCGCCGAAGTCGCGGACCTCCTTGCCCTCGGCCACCGGGGTGCCCACCCCGGTCGGCGTGTAGAAGGCCGGGATGCCGGCCCCACCGGCGCGGATGCGCTCGGCCAGCGTACCCTGGGGCGTGAGATCGACCTGCAGCTCCCCGCTGAGGAACTGCCGCGCGAACTCCTTGTTCTCGCCGACGTAGCTGGAGATCATGCGCTTGATCTGGCGACGCTCCAGCAGGATGCCCAGCCCGAAGCCGTCCACCCCCGCGTTGTTGGAGATGAAGGTCAGCTCCTTGCAGCCCCGATCGGCCAGGGCCGCGATGAGCTTCTCGGGGATGCCGCACAGGCCGAAGCCGCCGGCCATCAGGGTCGCGCCATCGGGGATGTCCGCCACCGCCTCGGCGGCGCTGGCGAAGGTCTTGTCCATCGGGTCCTCCAGGGTGACTCGGGGGCCGGTCAGTCCAGCCGGTAGTTCGGGCTCTCCTTGGTGATGATCACGTCGTGCACGTGGCTCTCGCGGAGCCCGGCCGAGGTGATGCGCACGAAGCGGGCGTCGCGCTGCAGCGAGGGCACGTCGGGGCACCCGGTGTAGCCCATCGCGGCCTTCACCCCTCCGACGAGCTGGTAGAGGTTGTCGGCCAGCGAGCCGCGGTGCGGGACCCGGCCGACGATGCCCTCGGGCACGAGCTTGCGGCTCTCGCCCTCGCGGTCGCCGCCCTCCTGGAAGTAGCGGTCCGAGGAGCCCGCCTGCATGGCCTCGACCGAGCCCATGCCCCGGTAGGTCTTGTAGGTGCGGCCCTGGTAGAGCACCAGCTCGCCGGGCGCCTCGTCGGTGCCGGCGAAGAGCGAGCCGATCATCACCGCGTCGGCGCCGGCGGCCAGGGCCTTGGCCACGTCGCCCGAGTACTTGATGCCCCCGTCGGCGATCACGGTGGCACCCGCGGCGTGGGCCACCTCGGCGCAGTCGGCGACCGCCGTGAGCTGGGGCACGCCGACGCCCGCCACGACCCGCGTCGTGCAGATGCTGCCCGGCCCGATGCCGACCTTGACCACGTCCGCGCCGGCGTCGATGCAGGCCCGGGTCGCGTCCGCCGTCGCGACGTTGCCCACCACCAGCACGACCTCGGGGTGGCGCGCGCGCACCGCGACCGCCGCGTCCAGCACGCCCTGCGAGTGGCCGTGGGCCGTGTCGATGACCAGCACGTCGACGCCGGCCTCGATCAGCGCCGCCGCCCGCTCGTCCCGATCCCCGCCGACGCCGATCGCCGCACCGACCACCAGCCGGCCCCGCGCGTCGCGGGTCGCCCGCGGGTGGCGCTCGGCCGCCTGGATGTCCTTGAAGGTGATGAGGCCCGCCAGCCCGCCCTTCGCGTCGACCACCAGCAGCTTCTCGATCTTGTTGGCCTGCATCAGGTCCTTGGCCGCCTCCAGCCCGGTGCCGGGCGCGCAGGTGACCAGCCGGTCCTCGGGGGTCATCACCTCGCGCACCAGCCGGTCCAGCCGCCGCTCGAAGCGCAGGTCGCGGTCGGTGATGATGCCCACGACGCGGCCGTCGGACACCACCGGCAGGCCGGAGACGTCGTGCTCGCGCATCATGCGGACGGCCGCCCGCAGGGGCAGGTCCGGCCCCAGGGTCACCGGGTCGGCCACCACCCCGGTCATGGCCTTCTTCACGCGGCCGACCTCGCGCGCCTGGTGCGCCACGCTCATGTTCTTGTGCACGATGCCCAGGCCCCCTTCGCGCGCCATGGCGACGGCCGTGCGGGACTCGGTGACCGTGTCCATCGCCGCCGAGAGCAGCGGGATGCGCAGCCGCAGGCGATCGTGCAGGCGGGTCGACACGTCGACCTCGGCCGGCAGCACCTGCGAGTGCGCCGGTAAGAGCAGGACGTCGTCGAAGGTCAGCGCGAGAGGGACGTCGCGGATCAGCATCGGGTCGGCTCCGAGGGGCGGCAGGTGGCGGCGGGCCCCCCTCACGCAGCGCTGTGCCGGCGGCGGCGACCCGAGCGCGGGAGAGTGCGGGTAGCCGGCCACCCCGGGAGGGGCAAGGGGCCGCCCGAGGCTCCTCCAAGCCGTTGACAAGCGCCCGCCGAGGCCGGTAGAAACGCCCGATCCCCTGCGGCGGATCGGCGCACGCCGAATCCTCCCTCCCCGTCTCCTCCCCCGCACTCCGGAAGGTCCCCATGCGGCTGCTCTCCGTGCTGTTCCTCGGCGCCCTGCTCGCCGGCTGCTCGACCCGCCACACCGGCGCCTACGAGGTGGCGGCGGCCGTGGCGCCGACCGGTTCGACAGAGGCGCTCAAGGCCGAGGCCGACGCGGCGTGGGCCCAGCGCTCCGACAAGGCCCAGCTCCAGGCCGCGCTGGGCAAGTACGAGCAGATCGCCGCCGCCGAGCCCACCAACCGCGAGGTGATCGGCCGCCTGGTGCGCGGCTGGTACTTCCTCGGTGACGGCCACGAGACCGACGAGGCGGCCAAGCTCGCGGCCTGGGACACCTCGGTCTCCTGGGGCAAGCGCTGCCTGGCCATCAACGGCGACTTCGCGGCGCTGCTCGAGAAGGGCGACGAGAAGGAGGCCACCGCGGTGCGGGTGCTGGGCGCCGACGACGTGCCCTGCCTGTACTGGACCAGCACCGCGCTGGGCAAGTGGGCCAAGCTCTCCGGCCTGGGCAAGACCCTGGCGAACCTCCCCACGGTCAAGGCCTACATGACCCGGGTGGGCGAGCTGGAGCCCGACTACTTCTACGGCGGACCGGATCGCTACTGGGGTGCCTACTACGCCGCCATCCCCAGCTTCTCGGGCCAGGACCTGGGCAAGTCCAAGGAGTACCTCGAGAAGTCGATCACCGCCCACCCCGACTACCTGGGCACGACGGTCCTGCTGGCCGAGTTCTGGGCCGTGAAGTCCCAGGACAAGGCCACCTTCGAGGCCTCGCTCAACAAGGTGCTGGCGGCCAACCCCGACGCCATCCCCGAGGTGGCGCCCGAGAACCGCGCCGAGCAGGCCAAGGCCCGCGCCCTGCTGGCCAAGACGGGCGACCTGTTCGCCGACTGAAGCCCGGACGCGCCCTCCCCCGCCACGGTTTCCGGCCGGTGCGCGCCGCCGCGCCCGCCCATTCCTCCCTGGAGTCTCCCATGCGCACCCGCCTGATCTCCACCCTCGTCGCCCTGGGCGCCGCGGCGCTGGCCCTGCTGCCCGCCCGGACCAGCGAGGCCGAGCCCCAGTTCGTCGCCAACTTCGGCACGGCCGCGCCCGAGGGCACGCCGTGGGCCGACCAGCTGCAGGACATCAAGGCCCGCGTCGAGACCGAGTCCGGCGGCAAGGTCAAGCTCAAGCTCTTCCTGGGCAGCGTGATGGGCGGCGAGGTCGAGATGGTCCGCGACGTGCGGCGCAACGCGCGCCTGCAGGGCGGCGGCTTCTCCACGGCCGCCATCGCCGAGGGCGCGAACATCCCGCTCCTGCAGCTCCCCGAGCTGCCCTACCTCTTCCGCACCAACGAGGAGGCGGATCACGTCCTCGACAACGTGCTCTACCAGCCGATCGACGCCGCGCTCCGGGAGAAGGGCTTCGTCATGATGGCCTGGGCGGAGAACGGCTGGCGCAGCTTCGGCAGCAAGAGCCACCCCATCCGCAACCCCGGCGACCTGCAGAAGCTCAAGATGCGCTCGCAGGAGACCGACGTGCACCAGAAGATGTACGCGGCGCTCGGCACCCAGGCCGTGACCCTGCCCATCTCCGAGGTGCTCACCGCCCTGCAGACCGGCATCGTCGACGGCTTCGACAACACGCCGCTGTTCACCCAGGCCGCGGGCCTGTACGAGCCCATCGACTACTACTCGCTGTCGCGCCACATCTACCAGCCGGCGGCCGTCGTCTGGTCCAAGACCTTCTACGACTCGTTGCCCGCCGACCTGCAGAAGATCGTGATGGGCGACCCCAAGGCCGAGAGCATCAAGGGACGCACCGGCGTGCGGGCCCTGGAGAAGGAGCTGCTGGCCAACTTCCCCTCGCTGGGCGTGCAGGTGGTCGAGCTCACCGACGCCGAGCGCCAGGCCTTCGCGAACGTGACCCTGGCCGTGCACATGCAGTTCGCCGCCGAGGTGTCCGGGGCCCGCCCGCTGCTGGACAAGGTCAACGCCGCCCTGAAGCAGAAGCGGGGAGGCTGAGCCGCTCCTCGACGTCGCGCGGCCGGGGCCCTCGCTCCGGCCGTCGTGTTTGGAGCCTCGCCACCCGCCGTCCCCCTCTCGCTCGCCGAGGTCCCCGTGCATCGCCTCCTGGTCCGGTTCTTCGACGCCCTCGACCGCGCCTTGTCGGGCCTGGGCCAGGCCGTTCGTGCCGCGTGGCGCGCCGCCTGGGCCGGCTGGCTCAGCACGCTGGTGATGGGCCTGATCCTGCTCTTCACGGGCCTGGCCATCGTCGTCGACGAGCTGATCGAGCGGGTCGACCGGGTCATCGCCTGGGTGGAGCGGCTGGTCATCACCCTGGCCCTGCTGGTCATGGTGGCGCTGACCTTCAACGACTACCTCTTCCGCGAGTTCCCACGGATCGCCGTCGAGCTGGCGGACGGCCCGAAGCTGTCCCTGGTGCTGATGGTCTGGGTCGGCTTCCTGGGCGCCAGCCTGGCGACCCGCCGCAAGAGCCACCTGGCCGTCGACGCCACCGACCGGATCCTGGCGCCCGGGGCCGCCCGCTTCGTCAAGCGCTTCACCGCGGCCATCGCGGCGGGCCTGTCCTGGATGCTGGCCAAGGGCTCCTGGACCCTGGTCCGGGAGAGCCTGGAGTACGAGGACACGGTCGAGGGGCTGTCGGTCTGGCCGGGGGTGGACAAGGCGCTCAACCCGCTCATCGAGCTGTTGCCCGGCCAGCCCGCGCCCGGGGTCGACTGGCCCCTGGTCGACCCGAGCCAGAACTTCCCGCTGTGGATCGCCCAGGCCGTCCTGCCGCTGTCCTTCGTGCTCATCTCGGCCCGCTTCGCCGTGATCGCCATCCTGGGCAAGCTCGACCCCCCCGAGAAGCCCGAGGCGGAGAACCTGCCCGCGCCCCTGCCCGAGCCCCCCAAGCACGGCACCCGCACCCCGCGCGACGTCATCGTCGCCGGCATCTTCCCCGGGCTGCTGGCCGGGCTCGGCGCCGCCCTCTACTTCGGGCACGGCGCGCTCATCTTCCTGGCCAGCACGCTGATGGTGCTGGTCGGCGCGCCCTTGTTCGTGGCGGTGGGCACCGCCGCCGTCGCCAGCGCCAACCTGATCGGCGGCTACGACACGGTGGCCATCGTCACCGACATGTTCGAGGCGACCAAGAAGCACGAGCTGCTGGCCATCCCCTTCTTCGTGCTGGCCGGCAACCTGATGACCCAGGGCACCATCGCCGAGCGGCTGGTGGGCGTGGCGCGCGCGGTGATGGGCCGGACACCCGGCGGGCTGGGCCTGGCCAGCGTGCTGGCCTGCACCATCTTCGCCGCGATCTCCGGCAGCTCGCCGGTCACCGTCATCGCCATCGGCAGCATCATGTTCCCGATGCTCGTCAAGGAGCGCTACCCCCAGAGCTACGGCCTGGGGGTGCTGACGACCGCCGGCGGGCTCGGCATCATCATCCCGCCCTCGGTGCCGATGATCGTCTACGCCATCGTGGTGAGCAGCCCCCAGCGGCCCCTGCCGCCCAGCGAGCTCTTCCTCGGCGGCGTGCTCCCCGGCCTGTTCATCGCCTCGATGCTGATGATCTACACGGTCTACCGCACCCGCCACGTCGTGCTCCCGCCCGACGTGGGCGGCGACGGCACCTGGGGCGGCTGGCTGCGCAACCTGGGCGCGGCGCTGCGTCGCGGATTCCTCTCGATCCTCCTGCCCGTGCTCATCCTGGGCGGGATCTACGGCTTCCTGACCCTGGAGCCCCTGGGCATCGACCTGGCCGTGCAGTTCACGGTGACCGAGGCGGCCGCCGTCGCCGTGGTCTACGCCCTGGTGGTCGAGCTGGTCTTCCACCGCGAGCTGAAGCTGCGCAAGCTGCCCGACGTGCTGGCGGAGTCGGGCGTGATGATGGGCAGCCTGTTCCTCATCCTGGTGCTGGCCATCTCCTTCAACCGCTTCATCACCCTGCAGGAGATCCCCCAGCAGGCGGCCGACTGGCTGGTCGGCCACATCGACAGCAAGCTCGGCTTCCTCATCCTGGTGAACCTGTTCCTGCTGGCGCTGGGCTGCGTGATGGACATCCTCTCGGCCATCCTGATCGTGGCCCCCCTGCTGGCCCCCATCGCCGAGCGCTTCGGCTTGCACCCGGTGCACTTCGCGATCATGTTCATCGTGAACCTGGAGATCGGGTACCTCACCCCGCCGGTGGGCATCAACCTCTTCGTCGCCAGCACGGTCTTCAAGCGCTCGGTGGTCGAGGTCATCAAGGCCGTCATCCCCTTCCTGCTGCTCATGCTCTTCTGCCTGGCGGTCATCTCGCTGTTCGAGCCCCTCTCCACCGCCCTGCTGCCCGCCGACGCCGCGTCGAACGCCGGCCGCTGACCCTCCCCTCCCCTCCCCTCCCCCGCAACCGGGCCTCCTGCCATGCTCGAGCACTCGATCCAGTCCGCCGACGGCACCCGCCTCCGCCTCGTCCAGTGGTCCCCCGAGGGCAGCCCCCGCGGCGAGGTGCTGCTGGTCCACGGGCTGGCCGAGCACGCCGGACGCTACGGCCACGTCGCCGCCGCCCTGACCGCCGCCGGCCACCGCGTCACCTTCGTCGAGCTGCGCGGCCACGGGCAGAGCGAGGGCAAGCGCGGCGCGATCGCCACCTGGGAGGAGTACGTCGCCGACCTCCAGGCGGCCGCGGCCTTCGTGAGGCGGCCGGTCCACCTGGTCGCGCACTCGATGGGCGGCCTGGTCGCGCTGGACGCGCTGCGGGGCCCCCTGGCCGAGCAGGTGCGCACGCTGGCCCTGTCCAACCCGCTGACCGGGGTGGCCGTGGTGCCGCCCAGGCACCTGGAGCTGGCCAAGAACCTGCTGTCGCGGCTGACCCCGCGGCTGGCGCTCAAGAACCCGCTGGACCCCAAGGACATCAGCCGCGACCCCGAGGTCGTGCGTGCCTACCAGGCCGACCCCCTGGTCTTCACCACGATCACGCCCCGCTGGGCGACCGAGATGGAGGCGGCCATCGCACGCGTCCACGCCCACGCCGGCCGCTACGCCCTGCCCCTGCTGGCCATGGTCGGCACGGCGGACCGCATCTGCGACCACCAGGCCACGCTGCGCCTGGCGACAGCCTGGGGCCACCGGTCGCACACCGAGAAGGTCTACGAAGGCTACTACCACGAGCTGTTCAACGAGCCCGAGAAGGCGACCGTCCTCGCGGACCTGGTGGCCTGGCTGGGCGCGCAGGAGTCGACGTGAGCCCTCCCTTGCCCCTGGACGCCGCCGCGCGGCACGCCCGCCTGGTCCGCCTGCTGGAAGAGCGCTCGGTGCGCCGCGGCCGCTTCACGCTGGCCTCGGGCAAGGAGAGCGACTTCTACGTCGACGCCCGCCAGACAACCCTGCACGCCGAGGGCGCCGCGCTCATCGCGGCGATGATCCTGGACCGCCTGCGCCCCGACGTCGTCGGCGTCGGGGGCCCCGTGACCGGCGCCGACCCCATCGCCGGCGCGGTGGCTGCCTTGTCCTGGCTGCACGGCCGCCCGGTGCACGGCTTCATGGTCCGCAAGGAGCCCAAGGGCCATGGCCTGATGCAGTGGCTGGAGGGCCGCAGCAACCTGCCCAACGGCTCGGCGGTCTGCATCGTCGAGGACACGGTCACCACCGGCGGGAGCCTGCTGCGCGCCGTCGAGCGGGTGCAGGAGGCGGGGCTCGACGTGGTGCAGGTCATCGCGGTGGTGGACCGGGAGGAGGGGGCCGCGGAGCGGATCGCCGCCGCCGGCCTGCGCCTGGAGGCGCTGGTCACCCGGACCGAGCTGGGCTGAGCGATGGGCCCGGGCCTGCTGCTGCTGCTGGCCGGCGGCGCCCTGGCCGGCCCGGCGCGCGAGGTCGCGGCGCCCGACCCACCCTACCGCCGGGTCCACCGCGCCTGGACCCGCGAGCTGCGGCTCTACGGCGAGCTGGAGACCCGCATGCTCCTGCGCGCCACCTGGGTCGGGCCCACGGTGCGGGAGGCCGGCCAGCGGCAGCTCGCCTGGGCCGCCGCGTCGACCCCGGCGGAGCTGGAGGCCGCCCTGGCGCGGGCCGAGCAGGCCGACCAGGGCAGCCACCCCGTGGTCTTCGCCAGCATGCGGGTCGACCCCGCGCTGGCGGACTTCGGCGCCGGCCCCGACAGCCCCTGGCGCCTGCGGCTGCAGGTCGAGGGGCGGGACTGCGCCCTGATCGACGTCGCCCCGCTCGACCCCGACCAGGACGCCGCCCTGCGGGTCCTCTACCCCCAGGCCAACGCCTGGTCCGACCTGTGGCGGGCCCGCTTCGACGCCGCCTGCGGCCAGGCCGGCACGGCCACGCTCACCGTCAGCGGCGCCATGGGCGCGGGCACGCTGACCTGGACCCTGTCCGCGCCCTGAGGGAGCCCGCTTGTCCATCGCCGACCTGCACGCCCGGCGCCGCGCCGCGCTCAGCCACCTCGTCGACGACGCCCCCGTGCTGTTGCTGGGCAATGGTCCCTTCACCCGCAACCTGCCGCTGACGAAGCACCCCTTCCGCCAGGACAGCAGCTTCCTCTACCTCACGGGCTGCGACCGCCCCCAGGCCGCGGCGCTCATCGAGGAGGGGGGTCGCTCCACCCTCTTCCTGGTGCCGCCCGACGAGGACGACCCGCTGTGGCACGGCGCGACCTGGACGCTCGAAGAGGTGCGCGAGGAGCTGCGCTTCGACGAGGTGCTGCCCTTGACGGCGCTGGAGGAGCGCTGTGCCCGGCACCGGGGCCGCCTGCTCGGCCTGGCGGTGCCCGACCGCGCCGCCACCGCGCGCGCCGCCGCCCTGGTCGGCCAGCCGCTGGCATTCGGCGTCCCCGAGCAGATGGGCTCTGCGGCGCTGGTGGACGCCCTGATCTCGCTCCGGCGCCGCCTGTCCCCCGAGGAGGTGGCGGAGATCCAGCGCGCCGCCGCCGTCACCGCCGCCGCCCACCACGCCGCCATGGCCATCACCCGCCCGGGCGTGCCCGAGCGCCACGTCGCCGCCCTCTTCGACGGCCTGCTGCACGCCGCCGGCATGCAGCCCGCCTACGGCACGATCTGCACCGTGCGCGGCGAGGTCCTGCACATGGAGCAGAGCACCGGCACCTGCCGGGAGGGCCAGCTCCTGCTGCTCGACGGCGGCGCCGAGGCCCCGACCGGCTACGCCACCGACGTCACGCGCACCTGGCCCGTCTCCGGCCGCTTCACGCCCCGGCAGCGCGCCGCCTACGACGCCGTCCTGGCCGCGCAGCGGGCGGCCATCGACCGGGTCCGGCCCGGAGTGCGCTACCGGGCCGTGCACGACGCCGCCAGCCTGGTGCTGGCCCGCTGGCTGGTCGACGAGGGGCTGTTGCGCGGCGAGCCAGGGGGGCTGGTCGAGCGCGGCGCCCATGCCCTGTTCTTCCCCCACGGCACGGGCCACCTGCTGGGCCTGGACGTGCACGACCTGGAGGCCTTCGGCGACCGCGCCACCTACGGGCCCGGCCGCCCGCGCAGCGCCCAGTTCGGCACCGCCTTCCTGCGCATCGACCTGGACCTGGAGCCCGGCATGTGCGTCACCATCGAGCCTGGCTTCTACGTCGTGCCCGCGATCCTGGGCGACCCGACCCTGACCGCGCGCTTCCGCGGGGACGTCGACCTGGAGCGCGCCCGGGCCTGGCAGGGCCTGGGCGGCATCCGCATCGAGGACGACGTGCTGTGCACCGAGGCGGGTCCCCAGGTGCTGACCGCCGCCATCGACAAGGACCCCGACGCCGTCTGCGCGCGCGTGGGCACGGCGGCCGACCCCTGGGCGGGGCTGCTGCCGGGCGGAGGCTCCCCCCAAACGCCTTAGGGGCCACTCCTGGGGGCGCGATGGCCGGGTCCCCACCACCAGGAGGAAAGATGCATCGGACCTGGATCTGGCTGCTTGCCGTCAGCATGTTGGCGGCCCTGCCCGCGCGCGGGGCCGAGCCCTGTACCTCCCCGCGGAGCGCGGCGGCCAGCCTGCTCGACAACCTGCAGCCGGATCGCTGGCTGCCGGACCAGGCGGCCCGCTGCCTGGACGTGCCACCCGAGCGCGAGGCCGAGCGCGCGCGGCTGGCCATCAAGCTCAAGAAGGTGCTCGACGCGCGGGGGCTGTACGTGCCCACCAGCGAGCTCCCCGGCGAGCGCGAGCACACCGACGAGCTGGGCCGCGCGAGGGTCGAGCCGTTGCCCACCTTCGAGGCCTTCGTCCTGGAGCGGAGCGAGGACGGGCAGTGGCGGGTGAGCCGGGACACGGTCAACCAGGTCGACAACCTCTACCGGGAGACCTTCAGCTCCTTCTCCCAGGACTTCCAGGACGCCCTGCCCGAGGTCTTCTTGCGCCGCTTCGCCGGCCTGGAGCTGTGGCAGGTCCTCTACTTCCTGCTGCTGGTGGGCCTCTCCGTGGCCACCGGGCGCCTGGCCCAGCTCCTGCTGGCCAACCAGGTGCTGCGCCTGGCTCGGCGCTACGCGGTGCCCGCCACCGCCGAGCTGCTCACCCGTACCCGCGACCCGCTCACGTGGATGGCGGCGGGTGCGGTCTTCCTCTGGGGCATCACGGATCTGCAGCTCTCGGTCCGGCAGAGCCAGGCGCTGCTCCTGGTCGCCCGCGTCGTCATGGCCGGCGCATTCGTCGTGGTGGCCGTTCGCGTCGTCGACATCGGCTCGTCGCTGTGGGCCCACCGCGCCCGCCAGACCGACAGCAAGATCGACGACCAGGTCGTCCCCCTGGTGCGCCGCACCCTGAAGGTGCTGATCGCGACCGTCGCCTCCCTGGTCGTCGTCGAGAACATGGGCGTCGACGTCGCCGGCCTGGTCGCCGGCCTGGGAATCGGCGGCCTCGCCTTCGCCCTGGCGGCCAAGGACACGCTGGAGAACGTCTTCGGCTCCATCGTGATCTTCCTGGACCGCCCCTTCCAGGTCGGCGACTGGGTCGTCATCGACGGGAGCACCGAGGGTGTCGTCGAGGAGGTCGGCTTCCGGACTACCCGCGTGCGCACCTTCTACAACTCCGTCCTGAGCGTGCCCAACGGCAAGGTCGCGATGGCCCGGATCGACAACATGGGCCTGCGAAAGGTGCGCCGCCTGAAGATGACCCTGGGGATCACCTACGGCACCCCTCGCGACCGGGTGCAGGCCTTTGTCGAGCGGATCCGCGCCTTCATGAAGGAGGACCCGGCCGTGTGGAAGGGCACGATGGAGGTGCACCTGCACGACTTCAGCGCCAGCTCGCTGGACGTCCTGGTCTACGCCTTCCTCGACGTGCCCGACTGGTCCCAGGAGCTCCAGCACCGGCACCGGATCCTGCTGGAGTGGATGCGCATCGCCGAGGAGCTGGGCGTCTCCTTCGCCTTCCCCAGCCAGAGCCTGTACCTGGAGCGCCTCCCACCCGGCTTCGGGGCACCTCCCTCCTGACCTCTCCGCCGGCTCTCGCAGGGCCCGCCGCGATAGCGGGCCGCATGAACGAGCCCCGCCGCCCCATCGACGAGCCCGAGATCCTGGGAACCCTGGACGCGCTGTGGGCGATGGACCACGGGCTGCAGGCCGTGTCCCGCGCGATGCAGGCGCGCCTGGGCGTGACCGGCCCCCAGCGCTTCGTGCTCCGGGTCGTGGGCCGCCGGCCCGGGCTGTCCGCCGGGGAGCTGGCCCGCACGCTGCACGACCACCCCAGCACCCTGACCCCGATGCTCAAGCGGCTGGTCGCCCAGGGCCTGGTGCGGCGCGAGGGTGATCCCGACGACCAGCGCCGCGTGCGCCTGCGCCTGACCGACGCGGGGGTCGAGGTCGATCACATCCACGAGGGCACGGCCGAGGCCGCGGTCCGCGCCACGCTGGCGCGGGTGCCCCCCGAGGACGCCGCCACCTTCCGGCGAGTCCTGGGCCTGCTCGCCGAGCAGCTCGACCAGGCCGCCCGGGCAGGCGGGGCCAACTCCTCGACCTCGGGCTGACCCCGGCGACCCGGCCGCGCTCCGCCCCGCGCTCCCGCCCCCAATGTTTGACATCAAACCTTCCAGGGCTACAGGAAGGGTCCCCCGCGTGGTCCCCGCCAGGGTGACCTCGCCCCCTGGAGCCGCTGTGCGCTACATCACCGACCTCGACAAGCTCACCCGGATCCCCCCCCTGGAGCGGGAGCGCCTGAAGCAGGTCGCGGCCCGCTACGCCTTCCGGGTCAACGACTACTACCTGGGCCTCATCGACTGGCAGGACCCCGCCGACCCGATCCGGCGGCTGGTGATCCCCGACCAGGAGGAGCTGGAGGACTGGGGCGCCCTCGACGCCAGCAACGAGTCCGCCAACAGCCCCGTCCGCGGCGTGCAGCACAAGTACCCGCACACCGTGCTGCTGCTGTGCAACGAGGTGTGCGGCGCCTACTGCCGCTACTGCTTCCGCAAGCGACTGTTCATGAACGACAACGACGAAGTCTCGACCGACGTCTCGGCTGGCCTCGAGTACATCGCGCAGCGGCCGCAGGTCACCAACGTCCTGCTGACCGGAGGCGACCCGCTCTTGATGTCGACGCGGCGGCTGGGCCGGATCATCGAGGGCCTGCGAGCGATCCCTCATGTGCAGATCATCCGGATCGGCAGCAAGATGCCGGCCTTCGATCCCTGGCGGATCTCCGGGGACCCGGCGCTGCTCGACCTGTTCCGCCGCATGTCCACGCCGCAGCAGCGCATCTACCTGATGGCGCACTTCGACCACCCGCGCGAGCTGACCGAGCCGGCGCTGGAGGGCCTGGCGGCCGGGCTGGATGCGGGGCTGGCCATCGTGAACCAGAACCCGATCATCGCCGGCATCAACGACCACCCCGAGGTCCTGGCCGAGCTGTTCCGGCGCCTCTCCTTCGCCGGCGTGGCCCAGTACTACCTGTTCCAGGGCCGCCCCACCGCCGGCAACAAGCCCTTCGAGACGACGATCGTGCACTCCTACCGGGTGGTGGAGGAGGCCAAGACGCGCGTCTCCGGCCTGGCGAAGCGCGCGCGGCTGGTGATGTCGCACGAGAGCGGCAAGATCGAGATCGTCGGCGTGGACCGGCGCCACATCTACCTGCGCTACCACCGCGCCCGGGACCCGCGCAACGAGGGGCGCATGCTGGTGTGCCGCCGCGACGACGACGCCTGTTGGCTGGACGACCTGGTGGTGATCGAGGGGCTCGGCGGCGGACGCCCCCCCTGGCGCGACGACGACCACAGCGCCTCGCGCGCCCCCGCGGCCCAGGCCCTCTCATGTGCGGGCTAGCAGCCTGTAGCCCATAGCGTCCACCCGTCGCGCCACGGGGCCGGGGCGCGCCTCGCCCGCGGGGTTGGCGA
>JAKLKF010000157.1 GCA_023150805.1 Myxococcota bacterium
CGACACCGACACCGACACCGACACCGACACCGACACCGACACCGACACCGACACCGACACCGACACCGACACCGACGTGGATCGGTGCGTGACCTTCACGGTGTCGCCCACCACGGTGGAGGGCACCCCCTGTGTCACCTGTCCCCCCGAGGTCGCGCTGAACTTCCGCGCCTCCATGGAGAACACCTGCAAGGAGCCGGTGCGGGTGACCACCACCACCAACTGCCTGGTGTCCCGCTTCGTGCTGACCTCGGTGTCCGGCCCGCCCCAGGAGAGCAACCCTCCCTGCAAGGACGGCTTCCGCGACTGGATCCTGGAGCCGGGCGGGCGCGAGAACGCCACCTGGGCCTATGGCGAGCTGGCCGAGGGGGCCTACACCATCGAGGCGCGCTTCGACGACGAGGGCGGCCACCTGGCCACCCAGCGCTTCTCGGTGGCGCTCCCCAAGTAGGCGCTCGGCGCGGGATCGCCGGCAGGATCTCTCCGCGGCGAAGCTCCGGGAAGGCCCGCCTGGCCTTCCCGGAGGCCCCACGGCAGCGCCATGGGTCCGGCCATCGCCGGGGACGCCCTGGGGAGGGTCAACGCGGGCGACGTGGGGCTGGCCCGGCTGGGCCCGCTCGGCTGGTCTGCCGACGCCGCTGAACGGTGCGCGCGCCCGCGTGCCTCAGCTCCGCGCGCGCTCCCGACGCGCGGCGGCCACCACGGCCGCGCGGTCGAGGTGGTCCACGGTGTCCCGCGCCAGGTACTCCGCGTAGGTGCCCGGGTAGTCGTCGATGCCCCGGGGCCCCACGGCGATCACCCGCGTCGCGAGCTGGTCCACGAACCAGCGGTCGTGAGAGACGAAGACGATGGTCCCGTCGTACTCCGACAGCGCCGCCGCCAGGGCTTCGATGCCCTCCAGGTCCAGGTGGTTGGTCGGCTCGTCCAGCACCAGGACGGTCGGCTCGGGCGCCCCGATGCGGGCGAAGAGCAGCCGCGCCGCCTCGCCGCCGGACAGGTTGCCCACGCGTTGGTCGGCGTCGTCCCGGGTGAACAGCACCGCCGCCAGGCGGCCCATGATCGCCCCCAGCCCCTCCCGTGGACAGACCTCCCACAAGGCACTCGAGACGGTCTGATCGGGATCCCCCAGGGCGTCGCGGTGGTCCTGCGGGAAGTAGCCCAGGTCCACCTCGTGGCCCCACTCGAAGGACCCGCGATCCGCCGGCAGGGCTCCCACCAGGATCTTGAGCAGGGTGGACTTCCCGATGCCGTTGGGGCCGATGATCGCCACCCGGTCGCCGCGGTGCACCTCGAAGGACACCTGGTCGAGCACGGTACGGGGGCCGAAGTCGCGGCCCAGCCCCTGCACCTTGAGCACCAGCCGCCCGCTCTGCCGGCGGGCCTTGAAGCGGAAGCCCGGGTAGCGCCGGGAGCTGCGGGGCAGGTCCTCGATCACGATGCGCTCGATGCGCTTCTGGCGGCTCTGCGCCTGGCGCGCCTTGCTGGCCTTGGCCTTGAAGCGCGCCACGAAGGCCTTGTGGTCGGCGATCTCCTTCTCGCGACCGGCGATCTCGGCCTCCAGGCGCTCCCGGTCCTCGGCCTTGCGCTCCTCGAAGTCCGCGTAGGTGCCGGGGTACATGGTCACCCGCTCGTAGTCCACGTCGACGATGTGCGTACAGACCGTGTCCAGGAAGCGGTGGTCGTGCGAGACGATGGCCGCGCAGCCGCGGTACTCGCCCAGGAACTCCTCCAGCCACCGGATCGCCAGGATGTCCAGGTGGTTGGTCGGCTCGTCCAGCAGCAGCACGTCGGGGTTCGCGGCCAGGGTCTGGCCCAGCAGCACCCGCAGCTTGTAGCCGCCGGACAGCTCCCGCAGCGGCCGCTCGTGCTGCGCCGTGGGGATGCCCAGGCCCTCCAGGATCGCGCCGGCGCGCGCCTCCAGCGTGTAGCCGTCGTTGGCCAGGATGATGTCCTCGAGCAGCATGTAGCGGTCGTCGTCGAAGCGCTCGTGCGCGTTGGCCAGCAGCTCCTCCTGCTGCACCATCGCCGCCCACAGCATCGGGTTGCCCATCATGACCACGTCCAGGACGCGTGCGTCCTCGTACTGGAAATGGTCCTGCTCGAGCACGCCCACGCGGGCGTTGCGCGGCATCTGCACGCTGCCCCCGCTGGCGCTCTCCTGGCTGGCCAGGATGCGCAGCAGGGTGGACTTGCCCGAGCCGTTGGCGCCGACGATGCCGTAGCGACTGCCGGCGTTGAGCTGCAGGTTGGCCTGCTCGAAGAGCGTACGCATCCCGTGGCGACGCGAGAGGTCGGTGACGGTGATCATCCTGTCCTGCGCGGTCTACTCTTCCGTCCAGACCTCGCTGAAGTCACAGTCCCCGGCCGGGGTGACCTCGGCGCAGGCGTCGGGGAAGGTGATGAGAGGGCTCTCGTCCAGCCAGACGCTGTTGACGTACTCGATGATCTGCTCGAAGGCGGCGGCCCCCGCCGGCGTGTCTCGCGCCGCGAAGCCATGCACGTCGTACACGCCGCTGTCCGGCACGCGGAACTGGGTCAGGGCGGCGCCCTCGGTCACCGCGTCCGCTGCCTCCATGCCCGGGATCTCCTGCAGGGCCGGGCCGACCATCTTCGCGCCCAGGGCCAGGGCCAGGATGTCCGTGCCCGCGTTGGGCACGACCGGATCGTCCATGCTCTGCTGGAGCAGGAACATCGTGCCCTTCTCCAGGGCCGGCTCGGCCCAGGCCGCGCCGTCGATGTCGTCCCACGAGGTCTGGCTGATCACGAGCTGCATCACGACGTCGGTCTCGTCGCCGTAGATGTTGCTGAGCACCCCGGCCAGCGCGGTGTCGTACAGCAACGAGCCGGGGATCGTGTGGCTCCAGGCGCCGTTTGGAACGTTGCAGACGCTGTAGTGGATCTGCGGGAAGCTCGCGCTGATCAGGCTGCCCATGGCGCCGCCCAGCGAGCCGCCCATCCACATGGGCTCGGACACGTCGGGGGTCCGCCCCGCCACCGGGTTCTTCGTCCCCTGCACGGTGTCGGCCTGCAGCGCCACGGCCAGCGGCCCCTGAAGCGAGAGCAGGATCGCCTGGGTGTTGGCCACCGCCTGCATCAAGCCGGTGGTGCTGCCCTCGATGCCCGCCTGGAAGGCGGTCAGCGAGGCGAACAGGGTGACCAGCTCGTCGCCGGTCCAGCCGATGAAGCGCGTGCCGGCCTTGGCGATGTCGTACGCGGCGAAGTCGGCGTCGAAGGAGTTGTCGCTGACGTCGCCGCCGGTGCCGTGCCCGTAGAGGGTGACGCGGTAGCTGCCCTCTCCCGCCGGCACCAGCAGGCGGAAGGGCGCCTCGGTCACCCCCTGGGCGACGGGCTGGCCCTGGTCGTCCAGCACCAGCCGCCCGTCCGCGTCGCGGAACTCCGGCACCCCGGTCACCCGCCCGAAGACGATGGCCCCGATGTTCTCGTCCGACGAGGTGGTCAGGCTGTCCAGGGTCACGCCCAGCTCGCCGCTGGCCGCCTGGACCTGGCTGACCATGCTGGCCAGGCGCCGCGTGGGATCGTCCACGCTGCGGGTGGTGAAGTCCCACACCCGCACGACGTGGGCGGGGTCGATGCCCACCTGCTCCAGGAGCGCCCGCGTCGGCGCGTGGTAGGCCACCAGCGCCGCCTCGGTGTCGGTCAGGGGCTCCTCCAGGCCCAGGATGACGGCCGTCTCGTGCGTGACCTCGGGGGCGCTGCCGTCGGCCAGCCCCAGCGCGTCGGTCAGCACGACCACGTGCTCGGCGTCGGCGGCCAGCGGCGCCCGCGGGAAGCCCAGCACCAGGTTGTCCGGGCTGACGTTGCCGCCCCCGGTGTAGACGTCGGTCCACAGCGGCACGGCCTGCCCGTAGCCGGGGTGCCCGGGCTCGGCGTTGTAGATGCGCAGCGCCGCGTCGGTGGACGCCGCCGGGTAGGGCGCCAGGCCCGCGCCCGACAGCTCACCCTCGACCATGGTCATCACCGGCGTCAGCCGCGAGAAGCCGTCCGCCAGGTTCAGGTAGCGCGGATCGTCGGGCACCACGAAGGCGTCGTCCTGGATCGACACCCGCAGGCCCGTCTCGGTGTCGGCGTCCTGCGCCAGGAAGGCGCTGGAGGGCCAGGGCAGCACGCAGCGGGCGGGATCCTGGTCGTCGCAGGCGCGGGTCACCGGCGCGCGTTCACCGGGCTGGCGGTCCTCGACCGTGGCGGGCGAGGAGGGGCCGTCCGCGGTGCAGGCCAGGAACAGGGGAGCCAGGAGGGGTACCAGGAGGGGCGTCATCGGCCGAGGGTAGCCGGCAAGGCGCCGCACGGCCACGCCAGCCGATCTTCCCGGCGATAGCCTGCGGCCATGCTCCTCCTGCACCTGCTCGCCTGCGGCTCCTCCGGCCCGCCCGCCTGGGGCGAGCTGGCCCCCGTCACCCTGGAGCCCGACGGCGGCGGGGTCATCCTCGACGCGGGCGACTGGCTCGCCGACCGGGGCGACGGGCGCCCCTACCTGCGGGCCCGCGCCGCCGGAGGGCTGCTGGCCCAGGTCCACGGCGGCCGCCTCTCCCTGCTGCCCGCCCCCGGCTTCCGCGGCAGCACCTCGGTCGCGCTGACCGTCACCGACCGCCAGGGCCGCAGCGACGAGGCGACCCTGCCGGTCGTCGTCGGCAGCGCCGCCTGCCCGGTCACCTTGACCCACTGGCCCCAGGGCGGCGAGGCGGTCTCGGCGGTGCGCCTGGACGGCGGCATTCTCGACGCCGTGCTCGACCCCCAGCTCACCCTGGGCGAGGACGGCGCCTGGACCACCACCCTGGACCTGCCGCCGGGCGCCTGGCCCTACCGCTTCGTCGAGACCCTGCGCTTCTCGCAGTCCGAGGAGGAGCTGTCCTGGTGCGACCCCCAGGCCGAGCAGATCCTCTGCCCGGCCGGGTACAAGGAGCCCTGGGAGGTGGGCTGGACCCACGACTGCGCGGTGGCCGAGCCCGCCTGCGACAGCCTGCTGGTGGTGCCGGACTGTTCACGTCCAACCCTGGAGGTCTCGCAGGTCCTGATCGACCGCGCGGTGGGTGCGATCTCCGTCACTGTCCTGGCGACCCCCGGTGCCGCGGAGATCACGTCCGCGTCGGCCACCCTGGACGGTGTGCCCGTGGACGCGTGGGACGGAGCCTCGTTCCACGTGGAACAGTCTGGACTGTCCGCGGGCCGTCACACGCTGCGGTTCACCGTGACCGACGCCGCCGGCAACCAGAGCGAGGAGGCCTGGGTCCCCTTCTGGACGGACGCGGATCCCGACGAGGGCTGGCGCGCCGGCAGCGTCTACTACGCCTTCGTCGACCGCCTGGTGAACGGAGACGCCGGCAACGACGCCGACGAGGGCGCCACCGCCGAGCTGGCCGGCTTCATGGGCGGCGACTGGGCCGGCACGATGGCGATGCTGCCCTACCTGGACGACCTGGGTGTGCGGACCCTGTGGATCAGCAACCCGCAGGACAATGTCAGCGGCGCCTGGCCCGGCCTGTGCGAGCAGGACTACGCCGGCTACCACGCCTACTGGCCCGTCGGCGCTCGCGCGGTCGAGGAGCACTTCGGGTCCGATGCCGACCTGGTGGCCCTGGTGGAGGCGGCGCACGCCCGGGGGATGCGGGTGGTGATGGACTGGGTGGCCAACCACGTGCACGAGGAGCACCCCTACGCGGTGGACCATCCCGAGTGGTTCCACCCGCAGGCCCTGTGCGAGGACTGGAGCGGCAGCGAGCAGAACTGGACCGCGATGCCCGAGGAGTGCTGGTTCGCGCCCTACCTGCCGGACCTGGACTACGCGCAGGCCGAGGTGATGACCACCATGCTCGACGACGCGCTGTGGTGGGCGCGGACCTACGACCTGGACGGCTTCCGCGTCGACGCGGCCAAGCACATGCCCCACTCCGTCCAGTACAACCTGGAGGCCCGGGTCCAGGCCGAGATCGAGCACCGGGCCGCCGGCGGCGACACCGAGTTCTGGACGGTGGGCGAGACCTTCGACGGCGCCGACCGGATCGCCGCCTACGTGGGCGAGGACCAGCTCGACGGGCAGTTCGACTTCCCGATCTACTGGGGGATCCGCGGCGCCCTGGGCAGCCGCAGCAGCAGCCTGGCCGACCTCTCCAGCACCATGGCGGACAGCGAGGCCCGCTACGCGGGCGCCCTGATGAGCACCTTCCTGGGCAACCACGACGTCACCCGGTTCACGACCGAGGTGGCCGAGGGCGGCGCCGACATCTGCGCCGGCGAGCCCCTGGCCCGCGCCGACGGACCCTGGGACGCCTGGCCCTACGAGCGCCTGTCGGTCGCCTGGGCCTTCGTGCTCACCCGCCCGGACGTGCCGCTCATCTACTACGGCGACGAGCTGGGCATGCCCGGCTACGGCGACCCGGACAACCGCCAGCCCCTGTGGTGGTACCTGGACGGCGTGCCCGCCACCACGGCGCAGGCCGAGGGGCAGGTGGACGAGCTGCGGGCGGCGGTCCTGCGGGAGGTGGGCGCGATCGGCCGGGCGCGTCGGGAGCACCCGGCGCTGTACAGCGGCGTGGAGACCGAGTGGTGGCTGTCCACGGACGTCCTGGCCTGGGCCCGCACCACCGGCGAGGATCACGCCCTGGTCGTCCTGAACCCCAGCGACACCGGCCAGTGGCTGACCAACGGCCTGTCCTTCGCCGGCCTGCCCACCGGCGGGTCGTGGACCGACGTGGTGACCGGCGAGACGCTGTGGGCCAGCGGCGACCAGCTCAGCGTGTGGGTGGAGGCGCGCAGCGCGCGGGTGCTGGTCGCGGACTGACGGGCCGCGCATCGGTCGATGCACCGACGCGGCCGGACGGCCGTGTGCGTGACCCCGGTCGGAGCGAGGTCGGCGGGCCTGGCGGGTTCCGCGCCTGCACGGCGCGCTTTCCCGGCTCGCTGGCCGGGGCCACCATCGGTGACATGCAGAGACAAGCCCTCACCTGCCGTTACAGTATCGTCGTGACCTGCCCTCCTCCCCTGGCGCCCATGGCTCGCAACGACGGCGACATCACGACCCCGATCCCGCGCACGCAGCGCGTGTCGGTGGCCGACCGGGTGCGGGTGCGCCGCGGGGTCGAGGCGGCCGTGGCCAGCGCCGAGAACGCGCCCCACGCCCGGGTCGCCGCCCGGGTCGAGGGCCAGCTCCCGGCCGAGCGGATGCAGGTCCACACCGGCGTGCAGGTGCGGCCTCGGCTGGGGCTCAAGCGGGGCAGCGTGGTCGGCGGGACCTACCGGATCGTCGACCGCATCGCGCGGGGCGGCACGGCCATCGTCTACCGCGCCTGGCACATCACCATGGCGCGCGAGGTGGCGCTCAAGGTGCTCACGCCGCCGGGGACCGGGCGCGAGGAGCAGTTCGAGGCGCGCTTCCTGCGCGAGGCGCGGACCCTGGCCGCGCTGGCCCACCCCAACATCGTCGAGGTCGTCGACTTCGGGCGGCTGGAGGACGGCCGCTGCTACCTGGCGATGGAGTACCTCGACGGCCCCCGCCTGACCGACCTCTTCCGCGACCCGGACGTCTCCACCGCCGACCGGCTGGACGTGATCCTCCAGGTGGTCGAGGGCATCCAGCACGCCCACGCGCGCGGCGTGGTGCACCGGGACGTCAAGCTCTCCAACGCGATGGTGGTGCTGCGCAACGGCCAGCGCCTGGTCAAGGTGCTGGACTTCGGCCTGGCCAAGCTCATCGAGGACGAGCAGGAGCTGACCCAGCACGGCGTCACGATGGGCTCCCCGCACTTCATGTCGCCCGAGCAGGCCCGCGGCCAGGACCTGGACGCCCGCACCGACATCTACAGCCTGGGCGTGTTGACCTGGGTCGCCTTCACCGGCGAGTTCCCCTTCGCCGGCCCGACCGCGACCGCGACCATGGTCCAGCACTGCGTCGAGCCGGTGCCCTGGCTGTCCCGCGTCCCGACGCTGGTGCCGATCCCCGGCAGCCTGTGCGAGACCGTCCGGCGCTGCCTGGCCAAGGACCCCGACGAGCGCTTCCCCACCGCGCGCGCGCTCGCCGACGCGCTGCAGGTGGCGCGCACCGAGGCTCGCCAGGGGCAGCACGTCGGCATCACCACCCCGCTGGCGACCTTGCTGCCGCCGCCCGCCAACACCGCGCCCCGCGCACACGGGCCCTCCACCCTGCGCCTGGCGCTCCTGGCCTGGCTGCTGGTGGGCACCGCCTGCCTGTGGTGGCAGGACCAGGGGGTCGTGCCGCCGCCGTGGACCGTCGCGTCGCAGGAGCGCGCGGCGCGGCCGCGGCGCAACTGACCCGCCCCGGCGGCGCTCAGCCCTTGGCGCGCGCGCCGTGCAGGAACAGGAAGCCCGCGCCCTGCAGCGCCGCCTCCAGGCTGATCTCGGGGTGGTTCTGGGTCCAGCCCATCGCGACGGCGAAGAAGCTGGCCAGGATGAGGTCGGCCAGCGACTGCGGCGGGACCCCGTGGATCAGCTCGCCGCGGGCCGAGGCCCCCTCGAAGCGGCGGGCCAGCTCCTCCCGGATGCCGTAGGCCGCCTCGCGGCTCTGCAGGCTGTCGGCGGTGCGCCGAAGGGCGACGAGGCCCACTTCCACGAACAGGCGGGGATCCGTGCTCCAGCTCGAGGCGATGGCCAGCGCGGTGGCGTCGACCACCTCCTCGATGGTCGCCTGCTCGGGGAGCGCCGCGACCCGCTCGACGAACTCGGCCTCGGCCTCGCCCAGGAAGTCGGCCAGCACCGCGTCCTTGGTCGGGAAGTGGAAGTAGAAGGTGCCACGCGAGACGCCGGCCAGCGTCGCGATGTCCTCGACCCGGCACTCCTGGACGCCGTCGCGACGGAAGACCTCGATCGCCGCCTCGAACACGCGGCGCCGGGTCTCCAGGCGCTGCTGCTCGCGCTGGTTGGGCTGACGGTCGAGGGCGTCGGGCGCAGAGCTGTCGGGCATGGGGCCTCCGAGCGGGGCTCCGAGGAAGGGGGGGGCTGCCTCCCGGTATGCTGGCCTCCCCGCCGCCGCACCCCCACTCCTGGGATCCGGTCCGACCGGCTAAGCTCCCTCCTCGCCCGGGAGCCCGCCGTGCGGCACGCCGCTTCGCCCCTCGCCCGTCTCGCCCTCCTCGCCCTGCCGCTGCTGGGGGTCTCCGGCTGCGCCAGCGAGGACTACGCCCGGCTCTACTACAGCCAGGAGAAGGCCCCCAGCCTGTCCTGGGACGCCATCGAGGCGCTGGACCACATGGGCCCGACGATGGTGGACGGTGGCGTCAACTTCGCCACGTGGAGCGCGCGCGCCACCCGCCTGCAGCTCCTGGTCTTCGAGGATCCCGAGAGCGACCTGCCGACGCAGACCTATGACATGGCCCGCCAGGGAGACGTCTGGAACGTCTTCGTCGAGGGGCTGGGGGTGGGGACCCACTACGGCTACCGCGCCTGGGGACCCAACTGGCCATTCGTCGACGACTTCGTGCCGGGCACCACGCGTGGCTTCCTGGCCGACGTCGACGAGGGGGGCAACCGGTTCAACCCCAACAAGCTGCTGTACGATCCGTGGAGCAAGGCCCTGCACCGCGACTTCGACTGGTCCAAGGGCAGCAGCGCCAGCGGGCCGCACCGCTACCAGATCACCTACGCCGCCGCCAGCAAGTCGGTGGTGGTGGACAGCGACTACGAGTGGTCCAGCCAGGAGGAGGCCTGGCGGGCGATGCGCCAGGACGGAGACCACCCCGGGCACGCCGAGCACGAGCTGGTCTACTACGAGGTCCACCCCAAGGGCTTCACCGCCAACCCCGCCAGCGGGGTCGACCACCCCGGCACCTTCCGGGGAGTGGGCGAGCTGGCGCCCTACCTCCAGGACCTGGGCATCACCGCCGTCGAGCTGCTGCCGGTGCACGAGAAGCCCGACGACGGCGGCTACTGGGGCTACAACAACCTGTCCTTCTTCGCGCCCGAGGTCCGCATGTCGGCCGCGTGGCAGGCCGACGGCGACGTGCGAGAGGTCCTCGACGAGTTCAAGTGGATGGTGGACCAGCTCCACCAGCACGACGTCGAGGTGATCGTCGACGTGGTCTACAACCACACGGGCGAGGGCGGCCTGTGGCGGGAGAAGCTGTACTTCGAGAGCTTCGACGAGGCCGAGTCGTACAACTTCGACCCCAAGGAGATCGCCGGCATCTACAGCTACCGCGGGCTGGACAACTGGTCGTGGTACGCCCTGTCCAACGACGGACAGACCTACTGGAACAACACCGGCGTCGGCAACCAGACCCGCCCCAACCACACCCCCGGCCGCAGGTTGATCCTCGACAGCCTGCGCTTCATGGTCGAGGAGCTGCACGTCGACGGCTTCCGCTTCGACCTGGCCGGCATCCTGGGCGAGCAGGACCTCGACTACAACACCTGGGTCGATCCCTCGCAGACGGTGCTGCAGGAGATCATCGACGACCCGGTCCTGCGCCGGTACAACACCCGCATCATCGCCGAGCCCTGGACCGCCGCGGGCACCGGCCCCGGCATCGGTGGCTTCCCGGCCAGCAGCGACGGGCAGGCGGGGTGGGCGGAGTGGAACGCCCACTTCCGCGACTGGTGGCGCAGCTTCGTCAACAACGACAGCTTCGCGCTCAACAGCACCGAGGGCCTGGACGGTGGCGCCGTGTTGACCGGCTCCTACGACCTGTACGCCTGGAACGGCCGGCGCCCGCCTGCGGCCATGAACTTCGTGACCGTCCACGACGGCTTCACGATGTACGACCTCTTCAGCTACAACGAGAAGCAGAACGAGTGCGGCCTGCTCAACCCCATCTGCTGCGACGACCCCACCAGCGCCTGGTGTGACACCGAGAGCGGGGAGGAGAACAACCGCTCCCGCGACTGGGGCCAGGACCAGGAGCCCTTCAAGCGCCAGCTCATGCGCAACATGTTCACCGCCATGATGGTGAGCCACGGCACGCCGCTCATCCTGGGCGGCGACGAGTGGATGCGCACCCAGTACGGCAACAACAACGCCTACAGCACCTGGGCCGACAACGAGTGGAACTGGTTCCGCTGGGGCGAGTGGCAGAGCACCTTCAACAAGCACCGCTACCGGATGCACGACTTCGTCCGGCAGCTCATCCAGTTCCGCAAGGACCACGCCTACGCGCTCTCCCCCGCCGAGTACGGTGGCGGCATGCCCTACGCATGGAAGAACGCCGGCAACGGCGACATGCAGGACGGGGACTGGTCCGGTCGCAGCGTGATGATCCACTACTACGACGACGGGGCCGGCGACTGGGGGCCCGAGCTGGCCATCCTCGTCAACATGGCGCGAGAGGACGTGGCCTTCACCCTTCCCGGCGGGCGCACCTGGGCCGTCGTGCTCGACACCCAGGAGTACTACGACATGCCCGGAGACAACAACGAGGACGGGGGCTGGTTCACCGAGAACCCCGACGCCGACCCCTACCTGAGCCGCAACATCACGCCGGCGGGCTCCGCCGAGGTGGACGGCAGCTACACGGCCAAGGGCAGCAGCATCGTCATCCTGGAAGAGCGGTGAGCCGCGCCTTCTTCCTCCACCAGGGGGGAGACCGCTACCTGGCGACGAGCGAGACCCGGGGCCCCTGGGACCCCCGCCACCAGCACGGCGGGCCCCCCTGCGCCCTGCTGGCCGGCACCCTGGAGCGCTTCGGGGCCGAGGCCTCGGAGTACCAGCTCGCGCGCCTCTCCTTCGAGCTGCTGCGCCCGGCGCCGATCGGCCCGGTGCGGGTCCAGGTGCTGGCCGAGCGCATGGGGCGCAGCGTGCAGCGGCTGCGCGCCCTGCTCCTCGCCGGCGACGACCTGCTGATCGAGGCCCGGGCGATCCGGATCCGCCAGGCCCCGACGGGGCTGCCCGACGAGCCCGCCGGCGAGGACTGGCCCGACCCGGACAGCCTGGAGCCCTTCACCTTCCCCTTCTTCAAGACCGACCAGGGCTACCACATGGCCGTCGAGGGCCGGATCGCCTTCGGCGCCTGGGGCACCACGCCCATCGGCTTCTGGGCCCGGCCACGCATCCCCCTGGTGCAGGGCCAGGCCACCTCGCCGGTCGAGGCGTTGGTCACCCTCGCCGACGCCCAGAGCGGCATGGGCGTGCCCGCGGACCCCGATCGCTACACCTTCGTGAACCCCGACCTGACGATCTACCTGGAGCGCCCCCCGGCTCCCGGCTGGATCGGCTTCGACATCCGCTCGGTCGGCGGGCCGCTGGGCGCGGGCCTGGCCGAGTCGGCCCTGCGCGACGCCCGGGGCACGCTGGGGCGCAGCGCGCAGAGCCTGGTCGTGGTGCCGCGTTGACGCGGCCCGGTCAGTCCCGGCTGGCCAGGGCGACGTTGCCCAGGCCGTTCTTGCTGCACCGGGCCAGGATGTCCATCACCACGTCGTAGCTGGCCGTCTTGTCGGCGCGCAGGATGATCCGGACCCCGGGCTTCTCGGCGGCGATGGCGGACAGGCGCGCGTCCAGGGCCGAGCGGGGGACCTCCTCGTTCTCGACGTAGACCGTGCGGTCGGGCAGCACCGAGATCACCACGTCCTCGGGGACCAGGTCCTCGTTGCCGGCGCCCTCGGGCGTCATCACCTGCAGCGCGCGCTCGGCGAGCAGGCCCTTCTGGTAGGCCTCCTCCTTCTCGTCCTCGATGACCGAGGAGGAGACGACCATCAGGATGATGAGCAGGACCAGGAAGACGTCGGTCAGGGGCGTGATGTTGATCTCGGCGAAGAAGCCGCCCTCGTCCTCCTCGTCCCCGGAGTGCTCAGTCGGCGGACCGGCCTGCATGGGCCCTCCGCTCGTGCTCGATGAGCTCGATCAGCTCGTCCACCAGCAGGGACAGGTCGCGCGCGAGCTTCTGCGACATGCTCTGCAGGAGGTTGAACAGCACGACCGCCTCCAGCGCGACGGCGATGCCGACGGCCGTGGCGATCAGCGCCTGGGAGATGCCGACCGACACGATGGCGAAGCCGCCCTGGCCGGACTCGCCGATGGCCTGGAAGCTGGTCATCACGCCGAGCACCGTCCCGAACAGACCCACGAAGGGCATCAACGCGCCCGTCGTGCCCAGCAGCCAGGTGCGCGCCTTCATCGCGCCGCCGACGCGCTTCTGTTCACGCAGCATCGCCTTGGCCGGGTCGCCCTTCACGCGCCCCAGCGCCCGGGCGATCCCCGCGGCGAACACCGGCTGGACGGGGCCCTTGAGGGCGGGCAGGACCCGGCCGGCGTCCTCGATGGTGCCGGTGCGGGCGGCGGCCACGACCCGGTGGGCGGCGCCGATCGACAGGCGCACGCGGCCGAGCATCAGCAGGCGCTCCAAGGCGAGCGCGACGACGCCGACCGAGACGAGGAGCATCAAGGCGACCAGCAGGTGCTCGACGGTGAGCTCGCCGAGGACGGCCTGGAGGGCGGGAGGGAGGGTCATGGGCAGGCGCCGGGGGAGGAGGGGTTCACTTGAGCTTGTAGGTGTGGGTGCGCGGCGAGCCGTCCTTGCGGGACAGCTCGACCACGATGGTCTTGTCGTTGCGGACGGCCAGCCAGGTCGCCACGCCCTGCGCGACGGTGTTCACCTTGCGACCGTTGACGGTGTGGATCACGTCGCCGTTGAGCAGGCCCCCCTGCCGCAGCACCGAGCAGCGCGGCAGGTACAGGCGAGCGCCGTCTCGCTTGCCGTCGTCGCCCCGGTGCGAGGAGACGCCGACCTGCTTCTCCAGCTCGCGCAGGTGGGTGGCGTACCAGTCCATCAGGTCGCGCTCGATCCGCCAGCGATCCTCGCCGATCTTGACGACCTCCTCGATGGGCTCGCAGGGCTTCTTCTTGCCGCGCGGGGGCTTGCCCTGCACCCCCTCGCGCAGCACCTTCTGCGGGGCGACGGTGCCGGTCGGGGCGGCGCCCTCGACCACCTCGGCGGCGGCGGCGGCGTCCCCCTCGCCCGCGCTCGCGGCCGGACCCGCCGCGTCCGTCGCCGCCGCCTTCACCGTCGGCGGGCGGCTCCGGCGCGGCTCCTGGTACAGGCTGACCTGCACCGGGGTCGCCAGCGAGACCAGCTCGCCGCCGTCGTTCCCGGCCTGGCCGGGCTCCGTCCCGTCCTCGCCGGGGCTGTCCAGCTCCATCGTGAAGTGCCGCCAGGCGACCCATGGCACGGCGACGCCCAGGTGGAGCAGCAGGCTCAGCCCGAGCGCCAGGGCGTGGGCGGCCGTCCCGACCAGCAGCACCCGCGCGGCCAGCCCCTGCGCGCCG
>JAKLKF010000158.1 GCA_023150805.1 Myxococcota bacterium
CCGCGCGCGGCTCGAAGCCGGCGCCGCGGATGGCCTCGTGCAGGGCGGGCAGGTCGACCTTGCCGACGACGACGGCGCTGCCCAGCTCGAAGCGCACGCTGGCGCTCTCGACACCTTCCTGCTTGCTGAGCACGCGCTCCAGGCGGGCGGCGCAGCCGTTGCAGGTCATGCCGTCCACCGCGATCTCGACCTTGGACGGGCCGGCGCGGGCGACGCGCCAGCGGGCCCAGGCGCTGCGCAGGTCCTCGCCCAGGAACCAGGCGAACAGGGCGAGCAGCAGCAGGGCGGCGGCGGCAGCCCAGGGGGCGGCGTGGTCGTGGGCGCCGTGCGCGTGGACGGCGGTCAGGCCGCCCAGCAGGCGCTCGTAGAGCAGACCCAGCAGGGCGCTGCCGGCGACGATGGTGGACAGGTAGATCGCCAGCGCCCGGCCGCCGAAGGCCCGGTACACGGCGCCGATGGTGGCGACGTTGGTCGCCGGTCCGGCCATCAGGAAGACCAGGGCGGCGCCGGTGGGCAGGCCGCCGGCGACCAGGGCTGCGGCGATGGGCACGCTGGCGGTGGCGCAGACGTAGAGAGGCACGCTGATCGCCAGCACCAGGACGAAGGCCGCCGCGGTGCCGTAGGCCAGCAGGCCCTGCATGGCCTGGGGTGGCAGCCACAGCGACAGGGCGGCGCTCACCAGCACGCCGAAGGCCAGCCAGCGCCAGATCATCCGGACCAGGTCGATGGCGTGCAGCAGCATGCCCTTGGGGCTGCGGTCGACGGCCTCCTCGACCTCGGCGCCCAGCTCGCCCTTCGCGTCGGGCGCCAGCACCTCGGCCAGGCCGCCGCCCAGCAGGCCGGTGACCAGGGCGGCGGCGACCTTGAACAGGGCGAAGGGCCAGCCCAGGAAGCCGGCGCTGACCAGGACGCTGTCGACGCCCGTCTGGGGCGTGGCGATGAGGAAGCCCAGGCTGGCGCCCGTGCTGGCGCCGCTGCGGCGCAGGGACAGGCCGGCGGGGATGACCCCGCAGGAGCACAGGGGCAGGGGCACGCCCAGCAGCACCGCCCGCAGGACGCCGCCGGGGCCGCGCAGCTTGCGGCGCACGAAGCCCGGGGGCACCAGCCCGTGCAGCAGGCCGCCGGCGACGGCCCCGAGCAGCAGCCAGGGGGACAGCTCCAGCAGGACGGACCAGGACTTCTCGAGCAGGGCGCCGATCATGGGCGGGCTCTACCCCGATGCTGCACGACACGGGGCGCGCCATGCGGGCGCATGCCACCGTCCCTGTCACCGAGCGCCTGCGGCAGCCCCGCCCTACCAGGGCTGCTCTTCCACCTCGTCCTCGGGCACGGGCGGCAGCGCGTCCAGCGTCTCGGACAGGGCCTGGTAGGCCGTCTCCGCCTCGGGCGAGAGGCGGTCGGCGACCAGCAGGTCGTCGCTCTCCCACGGGTCGGCCAGCAGGTCGTACAGCTCGTCGCCGGTGGTCTCGATGCGGACCAGCTTGAAGCGCTCGTCGCGCACGGCCCGGCCCTGCTTGTGGTCCTGGACGCGCGAGCCGTACAGCTCGACCAGCAGGTGGTCGCGGGCGGGCGCGGCCTGCGGGTCCTCCAGGTAGGGGACCAGGCTCTGGCTGTCGGTCTCCAGGTCGGTCAGGCTCTCGTAGTCGACGCCCACCAGCTCCAGCAGGGTCGCGTGGAGGTCGATGGTGCCCACCATGTCCGGCACCCGCCGGCCACCCTCCCGCACGCCCGCGCCGATGACCACCAGCGGGACGTGCACGCCGCCGTTGTACAGGGTGCCCTTGGCGTGGTCGGGCGAGAGCAGGTCCCAGGTGGTCGTGGCGTCGCTGCCGTTGTCGCCCATCAGGACGATCGTGGTGTTCTCCAGCCGCTCGTCGCCGAGGGAGGCCAGCAGGCGCCCCAGCTCGGCGTCGATCGCCTCGACCATCGCCACGTAGTGCAGCGAGTCGAGGTCTTCGTCGGCGCCCACGGCGTCGAAGTCCAGGCTGTGCAGGTCGCTGGGAGGCTCGTGCAGCGGCGTGTGCGGGCTGTTGAAGTTCAGCATCATCATCCAGGGCTGGGACCGACTCCGGATCCAGGCCACCGCGTCGTCGACCTGCTCGGTGGTGGCGTAGTTGTCGACGTCCACCCACTCCCCGTTGGAGTACTTGGAGTAGTGGTAGTAGTCGTCGATGTGCCCGGGCATGGTGCCGGTGAAGTGCTGGAAGCCCGCCAGCCCGGGGCCGGCGGTGTCGATGCCCAGGTGCCACTTGCCCACCAGGGAGGTGGCGTAGTCCAGGCCGCTGTCGGTCAGCAGGCGGGGCAGGGTCGGCTCGTCCTCGGCCAGGGCGATCTGCTCGTCGGCGATCGCCTGGCCGACGCCCGTCCGCCAGGCCGAGCGCCCGGTGAGCAGGGCGGCGCGGGTGGGCGAGCAGAGGGGGTGGGCCCAGGCCTGGTCGAAGACCACGCCGCGGTTGCAGAGCGCCTCCATGTTCGGCTGGGGTGCGCGGGGCACGCCCATGTCCGGGTAGCAGGCGCTGGCCTCGACCCCGAAGTCGTCGAGCACGATGACGAGCAGGTTCGGCGGGGACTCCTCGGTGGGCGCCGCGGCCTCGTCGAACTGCGAGGTCCGATCGGCGGTCCCACACCCCAGGGCCAGCAGCGTCGCGAGCGTGATCATCCAGTCCTCCCGTTGTGAAGGGACGCTCGCACAAGCATCGGCCACGTGTCGAGAAACTGTGCGAAGATGTATCACAAAAATACGCTACGACTAACTGTTTGATACTATCGCTCGGTTCCTGCGGGGCGAACGAGAGACCCCCGAGGCCAGCGCGGATCGGCGTCGGCCTCGGGGGTCGGGGTGCCTTCGGTCAGGCGCGAGGGTCAGCGCCCGGCCAGCCAGGCGATCAGCTCGTCGGCGCCACCGATGTGCTTGCCGTCGATGAACACCTGGGGGGTGGTGCGGGCGCCGGGCAGCGAGCGCAGGATGCGGGGGCTGGTCGGCAGCTCGTCCCACTCCAGGCCCGCCTCGTCGAGGGCGGCGACGGCGCGCTCGCAGTGGCTGCAGCCGGGCTTGGTGAACAGCGTGATGTCCGGCGGGGCCTTGCCGCCCAGGTACTTGAGCATCGTGTCGGCGTCGGAGACCGAGAAGGGGTCGCCGGGGACCTCCTCCTCGATGAACATCTTCTCGATCACGCCGTCCTTGACCAGCATGCTGTAGCGCCACGAGCGCGGGCCGAAGCCCAGGTTGGACTTGTCGACCAGCAGGCCCATCGCCTGGGTGAAGGCGCCGTTGCCGTCGGGCACGAAGACGACGCGGTCCGCACCCTGGTCCTCCTTCCAGGCGTTCATGACGAAGGTGTCGTTGACGCTGACGCAGAGCACGTCGTCCACGCCGGCGTCCTGCAGGGCGTCGTAGAGCTCCTCGTAGCGGGGGACGTGGCTGCTGCTGCAGGTCGGCGTGAAGGCGCCGGGCAGGCTGAAGACGACGACGGTCTTGCCGGCGAACAGGTCGGCGGTGGTGACGTCGAGCCAGGTGGCGCCGTCGCGGACGCGGAAGGTGACCTCGGGGACGCGCTGGCCTTCGGTGATGGCGGGCTTCATGGGTACTCCTGTGGGTGGGGATCGGTTGGGGTTGGGGTTGGGGTTGGGGTGGCAGGTGAGGGGGGGGGGGACTCAGGCGCTCCGGGCGACCGGCGCCAGGAGCAGCTTGCTGTGGGCGTCGCGCAGCGCGGTGCGCAGTCCCTCCTCGACCACCGGGTGGTAGAAGGGCAGGTCCAGCATCTGGGGGATGGTCAGCCCGAGCTGGTGGCTCCAGGCCAGCAGGTGGGCCAGGTGCTCGGCGCGGGGGTGGGCCAGCTCGGCGCCCAGCAGGCGGCCGGTAGCCTGCTCGGCGTAGACGTGCAGCCAGCCACGGTTCTCCCGCATCACCCGGCTGCGCCCCTGGTCGGACAGGTCGACGGCGCCGACCACGACGTCGCGGCCCTGGAGCTCGGCCCAGGTGGCGCCGACCACGGCGAGCTGCGGGTCGGTGAAGACCAGGCCCAGCAGGCTGCGGCGGTCGCCCGGCTCCACGCGGGGGTAGCGCGCCGCGTTGGCGCCCGCGATGCGCCCCTCGTCGGCGGCCTCGTGCAGCAGGGGGCGGTCACCGGTGGCGTCGCCGGCCACGAAGATGGGGTGGTCGCCGAGCTGCATGGTGTGCGGATCCACGCGCAGGCGGCCGCGGTCCAGCCGCAGGCCGGCGGCCTCCAGGCCCAGGGACGAGAGGTCGGGGGCGCGCCCCACGGCCGACAGCGCGTAGGCGAAGTCCTCGACCACCTCCTCGCCGTCGACGCGTCGAGCGATGTACACGCGGTCCTGGTCCCGCCAGGCGCGGGTCACCTGCGCGTCGGTGTCCAGGGGCAGCTCCTGCGCGATCGCCTGGGTGGCCACCTTCTTGACCACGGGGTCGGTCAGCGGGCCCAGGAAGCCGCCGACGCCGACCACGCGCACCCGGACGCCCAGGCGGTGCAGGGCCTGGCCCAGCTCCAGCCCGATGGCCCCCGGCCCGAAGACGATGACGCTGTCGGGCAGGTCGGGCCACTCGAAGACGTCCCTGCTGGTGATCAGCCGGTCGCCCAGCTCCCGCAGGATCGGCAGGATGAGCGGCTGGCTCCCGGTGGCGATCACCACGGCGCGGGCGTGCACGTCCAGGCGCTCGTCCACCCGCAGGTGGCCCGGCCCGACGAAGCGGGCGCGGCCGGAGATCCGGTCCTGCTCGGGGATGGCCCGCACGCCGGCGTGCACGAAGCCCACGAAGCGGTCGCGCTCGGCCCGCACCCGGCGGAGGACGGCGGGGCCGTCGACGCGGGGGGGGCCGCCGTGGACGCCGAAGTGGTGCGCGTCCTCGATCCGGTGGGCCGCCTCGGCCGCGCTGATCAGCAGCTTGCTGGGCATGCAGCCCTCGCGGGCGCACAGCGTGCCGCCCGGGCCGGCCTCGATCAGGACGGCGCGGGCGCCCTGGGCGACGGCGTTGCGGTAGGCGGCCAGGCCGGCCGTGCCGGCGCCGATGACGGCCACGTCGACGTGCAGGGCAGCCAGGGTGGGGGAGGGAGAGGTCATGGGGGAGGGTCCTCAGGGGGGTTCGGGTCCGGGAATATGCAGGGGCCGTGCCAGAGGGGGGTGTCTAGTAAAGTCAAGCACTTGCGTTGAGTGCTTGGCGGACACCGCGAAATGTCGCGCTGGAGGTCAGCGAAATGTCGCTGGCAGCGATATGTCGTGGTCCGACACCGCGAGGGGCCGATGCCCGACTACTCCAGAGACCTTCATCACCTCGCGCGCCTCGTGGCAGCGGATGCCGAGTTGCCGCAGGTGCTGGAGCAGGCGCTGGCCGCCATGCGCGGCGTGGTGCCCTACGACCTGGCCGCCGTGTTCCGCCTGCGCGACCAGGAGCTGCGCGTCGTCGCCGCCGCCGGCCCGCTCGACGGCCCGGCCATCCGGCGGCACCGCCTGCGCCTGGATCGCTTCCCGACCATCCGCCGCGCGCTGCAGACCCGCCAGCCCATCCCCCTGGAGGCCCACGACCACGCGGGCGCCGAGGGCGATCCCTACGACGGCGTGCTCGACCTGCCCGACGGCCACTCCTGCATGGTCGTGCCGCTCTTCGCCGGCGACGAGAGCCTGGGCCTCATCACGCTGGACCGGACCCAGTGCGCCGTCTACCCGCCCGAGGCGGTCCAGCTCGCCGCCGTCTACGGGCAGCTCGTCAGCATGGCCCTGCGCTTCGCCGACCAGGCGGCCCTGCTCGACCGCTACCGCCACCAGCTCGAGGCCCAGAACCGCATCCTGATGCAGGAGGCCGGCGGCGCGGACCTGGCCTGCAGCCGGCTGGAGGCCAGCACCGCGCCGGCGATGCGCGCGCTGGCCCGCCAGGCCCGCCAGGTGGCCGGCAGCGACCTGCCCGTGCTGGTGCTGGGGGAGACCGGGACCGGCAAGGAGCTGGTCGCCCAGGCCATCCACCACTGGAGCCCTCGCGCGGACGGGCCCTTCGTCAAGCTCAACTGTGCCGCCCTGCCCGAGGGCCTGGTCGAGAGCGAGCTGTTCGGCCACGTCAAGGGCGCGTTCTCGGGGGCCGCCCGCGACCGGGCGGGGCGCTTTCTCACGGCCAACGGCGGCACCCTGCTGCTGGACGAGGTGGGCGACCTGCCGCTCTCGGCCCAGGCCAAGCTGCTGCGGGTGCTCCAGGAGGGCACCTTCGAGCCCGTCGGCGCCGATCGCGGCTACAAGGTCGACGTGCGCGTCGTGGCCGCGACCCACGTGGACCTGCTGCGCGCGGTCGCGGAGGGTCGCTTCCGCGAGGACCTGTACTACCGGCTGGCCGTGTTCCCCCTGCGCCTGCTGCCGCTGCGGGAGCGGGTCGAGGAGATCGTGCCCATCGCGCTCGACCTGCTGGAGGAGCAGGCGCGGCGGCGAGGGGCGGGCCCGTGGACCCTGTCGGCGGCGGCGATCGAGGCGCTGCGGAGCGCGCCCTGGCCGGGCAACGTGCGCGAGCTGCGCAACGCGCTGGAGCGGGCGACCATCCTCCAGCCCCGTGGTCCGCTGGAGCCGGTCCACCTCGGGCTGGCGTCCGACGCCCTCGCCGCCCCGGGCGCCGTCGGGGCCCGCGGGCAGGGGGGACCTGCATCGATCAAAGGACAACAGCCGGCACCTGGGGGTCCGGGGGGTGTGGGGGCGGGCGCGCGCGCGCCGGGGTCCTTCGAGGACAACGAGCGGCGCTACCTGGAGGCGCTGCTCGGCTGGACGGGCGGCCGGCTCTACGGCCCGGACGGGGCCGCCGCGATCGCGGGCATGCCGCCCAGCACCCTGCGCAGCCGCATGGTGAAGCTGGGGCTGCGATGAGGGCGGCCCTGCTCCTGGCCTGGGCCTGCGCCCGCCCGGCGCCCCCCGCTCCCGCGGCGAGCGCCCCGACCGCCGTCGCCGTCGCGGCGGCCCCGGCGCCGACCTTCCCCCTGGCCTACACGCCGGTCGACCCCACCGGCGCGCCCGTGCCCTTCGCGCAGTGGGCGGGCCGCCCGGTCCTGGTCAACCTGTGGGCGACCTGGTGCCCCCCCTGCCACGAGGAGCTGCCCGCCCTGCTGGCGGTGCAGCGCGAGCACGCGCCGCGGGGCCTGGTCCTGGTGGGGCTGGCCGTGGACGACCCGCCGGCGCGGGTGCTGGCCACCACCGACGCCCGGGGCATCACCTGGCCCCAGGCGCTGGACGGCAGCAACCGGGCCAGCGTGACCTTCGACACCGTGGAACTGCCGACGACCCTGCTCTACGGCCCCGACGGGGCGTTGCTGTACAAGCACGTCGGGGTGCTGTCGGCGGACGACCCCGCCCTGCAGCAGGCGCTCTCCCAGGCCCTGGATCAGTTCGCCCGGCCGTAGCGCAGCTCGCCCTTGGTGGCGTCGTACCAGGACAGGTGCACCCTGCCGTCGGGGCCGACCGCGATGCTGGGGGCGCGGCCCACGTCTCCGTCCTCGTCGACGGTCCAGACCTCCCAGGCGCCACCGTCGCGGTGGGCGACCTTCAGGTCGCCGTGCGTCGCGTCGTAGTAGGCGATCCAGGGGTCGGCCTTGTCGTCGAAGGCCAGGGCCGCGTACTGGCCGACCGCGCCGTCGTCGTCGACCGTCTCCTCGGTCCAGCTCAGGCCACCGTCGGTGCTGCAGCCGAACTCCAGGTCTGCCGTGGCGCCGTCGTACCAGGCCGCGCACCGATCGCCGGCCGTGCTCAGCGCCAGGCTGGGGTACCCACCGTCGGCGGCGATGGTCTCGGAGTAGGCCAGCGCGTCCAGGTCCCAGTCCAGGCGCGTGAACTGCGCCTCCTGCGCCAGGGCGCAGCCGTCGTAGTAGGCGACGTTGTCGAAGCCCGACTCGTCGACCTGCAGGCTGGTCCACAGGCCGATGTCGCAGTCCTCCAGCCCGAGCTGGTACAGGTAGTTCTCGTCGAGGTTCGTGTAGAGGGCGTCGATGCCCAAGAGCGACCAGGGCGAGGTGAGCACGTCGGCCAGGCGCGGCTCGCGGGCGTCGTAGTCGTAGTAGGCGAAGCTCGGCAGGTTCTCGTCGTCCACGTCGATGGAGACGTAGAAGCCGAGCTGCTCGCTGCCGGACAGCGCGTGGTCGTCGACGATGAAGGCCTCCGACCACTCGCCGTCGCTGTCCCGGAACTGGAAGTCCACCTCGGTGTAGCCGGTGCGGGCCTCGTCCCAGAGGGTGTAGGCGATCTGCAGGCGGTCGGCGCCGTCGACCACGCTGTCCAGGTACTCGCCGGCCACGCCCCAGGAGTAGCGGACCACCGTCTCCGCGGTGCTCCAGCTCGCGCCGTCGTGCAGGGCGTGGTCCACGCTGCCGCGGTCGGCGTCGAACCACACCAGGTGGACCTGCCCCTCGCTGTCGACGGCGATCGACGAGGGATCCCCGCAGTCGCAGCCGCTCACCGCGGTCTCGACCTCGAAGGGCTCGTCGACGTCGCCGTCGCAGTCGTCGTCCACCTCGTTGGTCGTGTCCTCTTCGGCGTCGGGGCCGACCTCGGCGTCGCCGTCGTCGCAGTCCTCCCCGCCCGCCTCGTCGCTGCCGACGCCGTCGCCGTCCAGGTCGTCGTCGACGGTCGCCTCGTCGCAGTCGTTGTCGACGCCGTCGTAGGGGATCTCCGCCTCGCCCGGGCCGATGGCGTCGTCGGCGTCGTCGCAGTCGCCCTCGTCCTCGCTCCAGCCGTCGCCGTCGTCGTCGCTGAGCAGCGGGTCGCCTCCGCCGTCCCCGCCGCCGTCCGCGCCGCCGTCCGCGCCGCCGTCCCCGCCCCCGCCGTCCGCGCCCCCGTCCCAGCCGCCGCCGTCGGCCCCGCCGTCCCCGCCGCCGCCGTCGGTCCCGGGCGTGCCGGTGTCGTCGGCGCCGCCGTCCGGAGCACCGCCGTCCGGAGCACCGCCGTCGGTCGGGCGCGGGTCGTTGTCGTCGGGCTCGTCGCCGCCTCCCTTGAACAGGCCGGAGCAGGCCAGCAGGCCGAGCACGAGGGAGAGGGGGAGGCTTGCCATGGGGATCTCCAGTGCGGGGCGCCGGCCGCCGGGTCCCCGCGAGGGAAGGCGCACCGTCTCGCCGGTCCTCGACCCGGCGTCCAGGCAGTCGCCGTCGAAGTTTCCGCCTGTTCACAGCCCCCGTCGGAGGGGGGGGCGACGGCTGGCCGGGCGACCGGGCCCGAAGGCTCCTCCTCCACCGCGGCCCCGGCCCCCGCGCCGGCTCCGGCCACCGCTGGGCGCGAGCTGCCCGCCGCGCCGGCCGCGCCCGCCGCGCCCGCCGTCCCTGACCGCGCCCGCACCGGCCTGGACTGGATGCCGTCCGAGCCGCGGGAGCTGGAGCCCACGGTCGCCCGGGCCCGCGACGCCGTGCTCGCCGGCCAGGCCGCCGACGCCGTGCCCCTGCTGGACGCGCGGATCGCGGCGACCTCGGCCCCGGGGGCCGCCGCCGACCCCGACGCCTGGTACTGGCGAGGGCGCGCGCGCCAGGCGCAGCAGGACCCGGCCGGTGCCGAGGGGGACCTTCGGCAGGCGGTCGCGCTCGATCCGACCTGGTTCGCCGGCCGGCAGCAGCTCGCAGACCTGCTGGTCTCGCAGCGGCGCTGCGAGGAGGCGGTCCCGCTGCTGCTGCAGCAGGTCGAGTCCCACCCCGAGCTGGCGCCCGCCTGGACCAACCTCGGCTTCTGCCGCGTCCGCGGCGAAGAGCCGCTGGTCGGGCTGGCCGATCTGCGGAAGGCGTGTAGCCTGGGAGATGCCCGCGCCTGCGAGATGGTGGCGCGGGCCGAGGCGCGAGGTGCGCCCGCCGCGACGCCCTGAGCCTGCCCGACCGAGGAGGCCATGCAGCACCGCATCCCGCACGGACTCGACCCGGACCTGGCCCGGCGGGCCACGCAGCAGGCCCTGGAGAGCTACCGCGAGCGCTTCGCGGGCCACGACCCGGGGGGGGAGTGGATCACCCCGGACCGGGCGACCGTGTGGTTCAAGGCGGCGGGGGTCCGCCTGGAGGGCACGATCGAGGTGGGCCCGCAGGACATCGTCCTGGATCTCGAGGTCCCCCTGGTCTTTCGTCCTCTGCGCCGGGCGGCCCTGCAGGTCATCGAGCGCGAGGTGACGGAGTGGATCGAGCGCGCTCGGCGCGGCGAGCTACGGTAGGTGGATGTCGCCCGACGCGCCCACCACCTCCTCCCTGACCCCCCTGGACATCCGGCCCTTCGCCGACGGCGACCTGGTCGAGCTGCGCGAGCTGGAGCGCAAGCTGGTGCAGGCCGAGGGCGCCACGCCGGCCATGCTCCGCCGCGCCCGCCGCTTCGAGGAGCACGAGGTGCTGATCGCGCGGCGGGACGGGCGGCTGGTCGGCACCGTGGCCGTGACGCTGAAGGACGCGCGGCTGCACGGCCACCCGGTCCGCGCCGCGCACGTCTTCGACCTGCGGGTCGACCCGGACCACCGGGGCACCGGCGTCTCGCGCGAGCTGGCCCGCGCGGTGGTCGACCTGGTGGGCGACCGGATCCCCGTGCTCTACGCCACGGTGCTGGAGGGCCAGGCCGGCATGTCCGAGCTCGCGGCCCTGCACGGCAGGGTCCAGGAGGGCGCCTTCCTGACCCTGCTGGCGCCCACGACCCTGGACCTGCCCACCGGCGCGACGGTACGGCCCGCCAGCCTGGCCGAGGTGCACGCCTCGTACCTGGCGGTCCGGCCTCCGTGCGACCTCTACTTCGACCAGCCGGTCCAGGGAGGCATCGACGGCCACGCCGGGAGCTGGCTGGTCGAGGACGACGACGAGGTCGCGGGCTGCTCGGTCCGCGACGACCAGGACGGCCTGCGCGACGCCGCGCTGCACCTGCCCACCGGCGCCGCCCTGGTCTCGCGCCTGGCCCGGTGGGGCCGCGCGGCCCACCTGGACCTGCCGCGGCTGCCCGAGCCCGGCCAGGGCCTGCGGAGCTGGACCCTCTTCGACGTGCACGCCACCGGCCCCGAGATCGCGCGCTCGCTCCTGCGCCACGTCCTGGGCGAGGCCCGCGCCGCCGGCATCGACTGCTGCACGGTGATCCTGGAGGAGGGCGACCCGCTGCTGCCCACCCTGCGCGAGGAGCTGCCGGCCCTGTTCGCGCCGGTGCTGCGCCACCGGCTGTACCTGGCCAGCCGGCAGGCGCCGGGTCCGCCGCTGCGCCACCTCTACGTGGACGTGCGCGACCTCTGAGCCGGGTCCTCGTCGGCCTCTCGCAGGCTGTCGAGCAGGGCGGCGTTGGCGCGGGCCCGCGGGCCCGTCGAGGGATCTTCGATCCAGGTGGTCAGCAGGCCAGTCGGTGAGCAGCAGCCCGAGCAGCAGGGCGACGCCCAGCACCAGGAGCAGGGCGGTGTGCCCCCCCGACAGCGCCAGGAGCGCCCCGCTGGCGCCGACGGCCAGCGCGGGCCAGCGGTGGGCTTCGGCCGCCTCGCGGGAGGCCCGGTCGCCGTCCTCGGCCAGCACCACGCGGGCCTGGCCCAGCCAGGCGCCCAGGAGCAGGCTTGCCGCCGCCAGGCCCACCCGGCCCACCAGCTCGAGCACCGCGCCGGCGCCGGTCAGCCCCGGGACCGCGAGCTGCAGCAGGCCGAGCGCGCACAGCCAGGTGCCCAGCGCTCCGGCCAGGCGAGACCAGCGCCAGGCCGGCAGGCCCGGCAGGGGGATCGCATCCTGCCCCAGCCTCTGCGCCTGGGCGCTCACCAGCAGGCCGACCAGCAGCGAGATCAGCAGGGCCGACAGGACCTGTGCCGGCTGGGTGCCGAGCAGGCGGAGCAGCGGTTCGACGGTCATGGGGCCTCGGTCGGGCGAGCGGAGGGAGGGGGAGCGCGGGGCCGTGCGGCGGCCCGGGGTCAGCGCGGCGGGCCGCTCGAGACGAGCGTGGGCGCGGCGTGGCCCCGGTGCTCGACGCAGGCGGGCTCGTAGCCCTGCCAGGCCGCCGCGGCCCGGTCGCCGGCGCGCGCCGCCAGGTCCCGCGCGTCGCCGTCCCGGCAGCCCACCAGCCGCGCCCAGGCTGCGCCCAGGCCCCGCCAGTAGCTGTCGCGGGAGGGGCACTGCCCCCGCACCCAGTCCTCGCCGTGGACCTCGGCCGGGCGGTGGGCGCCCTCGCCGGTCGCCAGGGCCACGTCGCGGGCGCCCCGGCCGGCGCAGACCCCCTCCCAGGCCCGCGGATCGAGCCAGTCCGGTCGGGACTCCTCGTCCTTGACCCAGGCCTGCTCCCAGCCCAGCTGCCCGAGCTCGCGGCCGACGTCGAGGTCCAGGGCGAGCCCGGGCGGGGAGGCCGCGGCCAGGCCGTCCAGCAGCCGCGACAGGTCGGGCCGCCGCAGCTCGCCCTTGGGATCCAGGGCCTTGGCGATGCCGAAGGCGAGGAAGCGGGGGTCGAGGGGGTGCGGGTCGGGCAGGGCCAGCGCGCCGGCCAGGGCGGGCGCCAGGTCCTGGCGCGCGGGATCCTGGCCGACCGCCACCCCGATCCGGCGTCCCAGCTCGAAGACGTGGGCGGAGCGGCAGGCGGGCAGCGGGTCGCGGTGCGCCTGGAGCCAGGCCAGCGCGGCCTGCAGGTCCTGGGGGCGCCCCTGCAGGCGGCGGATCTGCTCCGGGGGCTGCCCCAGCGGCACGATGGCGTCGGCCCAGCCGTCGTGCGCGAAGACGTGCAGGCCGCGCCAGGCGTCCCGCCCGCCGGTCCACAGGCTGGCCCGCCAGGCCAGTCCCCAGGCGGCCACCAGGCCGATGCCCAGCCAGGCCAGGCGGCGCGCGGCAGGGCCGGGCAGGGTGACGAGGGGGGCGGCGCACAGGGCCAGCATCGGCCAGAGCGGCGCCCGGTACCGGAGGTTGAACGCCGCGTTGACGTAGGGGTCGGGCAGGTTCGACCACAGGTCGTGGCGCAGGGCGTAGGCGGCGATCAGCGCGAGCAGGCCGAGGGGGCCGACCAGCAGGGCGGCGCGGTGGGGTCCATCGGCCCGGGCGGCCCGCCGGAGCGCGACGACCAGGCCGACGGCGGCCAGCGCCCAGGCCAGCGCCCACCAGGAGGTCGGCCCCGCGGCCATCGGGCCGTAGTCGGCCGCGTCCCACAGCCCCTGGCGCAGGTCGGGCCCGAAGAGCCAGTCCCACAGGGCCCCGGGCGGCGCGAGGTCCACCGCGGTCAACCAGTCGCCGGCGTGGTCCCGGGCCGGGTCGCGGTCTCGGTGGTAGGCCCACCACGGCCACAGCCCGATCGGCAGCGCCACGAGGAAGGCCAGGACCTGCCCGCGCAGCGACAGCAGGGCGACCAGCAGCGCGGCCGGCAGCAGGTGGGCGCTGGTGTGGGCGAACCACAGGCCCAGGCCGGTCGCGGCCCCCGCGAGGGCGCCGCGCAGGGCACGGGCCGGGGCCGGGGCCCGCTCCGCGCCCAGCAGCAGCACCAGGGCCAGCAGCGGCAGGGCGGTGGACTCGGCGTGGTTGCCCCAGCCGGTGTGGGCCAGCTCCCGGTAGTAGCCGGGCGCCCCGAGCATCAAGAGCGCCCAGGCCGCCGCCGCCGGCGCACCCGCCGCCCGCGCGGCCACGCCGGCCCCCAGCGCCAGGATCGCCGCGTGGAACAGCGCGGGCACGAGCTTCCACACCAGGTGCGTGGGCCCCAGGGTGGCGAACAGGGGCACGGCCAGCCAGGCCTCGGCCGTGCAGCCCCCGCAGAAGGTCCGGTACTGCAGGTCCAGCGCCTTCTCGGCGTGCCCGCAGAGCAGCTGCACCCCGACCCGGGCGTTGAAGCGCTCCTCCCAGTGCACCCGGGCGAAGGGCCCCAGCCACAGGTCCAGGCCGGTGGCCAGCAGCTCGGCCAGCACGAGGCCGGCGGCGACGCGGGGCCAGGGCCGGGGAGGGGAGGGGCGCATCGGCGCCACGGTAGCAAGCGGCGCGGGAGCAGGCGCCGGGCCCGGCGCTCAGTCCCCCGATGCTTCGGGCGGCCAGGCGATGTCCAGGCGCTTCATCCACTTCCAGAGCGTCATCCGGCTCATCCCCAGGGCCGCGGCCGCCTCTTCCCGCCGTCCGCCCGCCGCCTCCAGCGCCTGCAGGATCTCCGCGGCCTGCGGCGGCGCAGCCCGGGTCGCGTGTGTCGCGGGCGCCGCGGGCGCGGGGGCGGTCGCCGCCTGGGGCCGCGGGCC
>JAKLKF010000159.1 GCA_023150805.1 Myxococcota bacterium
GGTGGCGAAGAAGAAGAAGGCCTTCGCCTGGGACTTGGAGAGCATCGGGGCTCCTTTGGTGTAGTTGTGGACCTGTATATCCGGAATTGGGTCGCAGGGGTGCGCGGATCCGCGCACCCCCGGGGGGGATCAGGGCGAGAGCGCAGCCAGGATCGGGCTCGCCGGCTGCCTCAGGCCGTCGATCCGGGCGGTGGGGCGGCCCTGCGAATCGAGCAGGGTGATCACGGCGCTGTGGTTGTAGTGTCCGCTGTCCAGGCGCCGATACGAGATGCCCAGGACCGCGGCCAGGCTGCGCACCTCGTCGGGGTGGCTGCTGGCCAGGGTCCAGCGGGCCTCGTCCAGGCCGTGCTCGCGGGCCAGGCCGGCCAGCACCTCGGGGCGGTCGACCTCGGGGTCGAAGCTGACCATGACGACCCGCAGCTCCTCGCGGACGGCGGGCGGCAGCGCCTCCTCGATGGCCTTCATGTCGGCGATGAGCATCGGACAGGCGGCCGGGCAGGAGCCGTAGAACATGGTGACCAGGGTGGGGTGCCCGCGGTGCAGGCCCAGGTCGACGGCCTGGCCCCGCTGGTCGGTCAGGGTCATGCCGAGCTGGTAGAGCGAGTCGTCGGGCAGGGGGCCCAGGTCGACGGGCGCGGGGTCGGCGGAGGGGGGCAGCTCGCACGCCGGCGCCGTGGCGAGGAGCAGGCCGGACAGGATCAGGGCCCAGCTCAGGGCGAGAGGGGGTAGGCGCATCGGAAGCCCAGGTCGCGGGTGGTGGAGTCCGCCTTCAGGCTGCTGCGGAAGGCGAAGCGCATGAAGCTGGCGTAGTCGGCGGGGTCGATGGCGGAGATGGCGCCGGCCCCGCAGAAGCGCATGCGGTCCTGGTCGCCGCCCTCGCGCGCGTCCGAGGCGATGAGCAGGCTGTTGAAGTCGAGCGTCCACTCCCAGATGAGGCCGTGCGTGTCGTACAGGCCGTGCAGGTTGGGCGCCCCCTGGGCGACCGGGCCCGGCGGGGTGTCGCCGCGGCCGTACCAGTCCAGGATGAGGGAGAGGGTGGCCGGATCCTGGCGGGCGCCGGTGGGCGCGTCGGCGGTGGCGTCGGCGGCGTGCTCCCACTGGTGGACGGTGGGCAGGTCGCCGCCCTGGGCCTGGCAGAAGGCGCGGGCGGCGTGCCAGCTCAGCTCGGTGGCGGGGGCCAGCGGGTCCAGGGTGCCCAGGTCGGTGGGGCCGGCCCACGAGGACAGGTAGCGCTCGTCGGCGAACAGGCGCTTGACCCGGCCGCGCTGCCACTGGGGCTGGTCCCGGACGAAGGCGAGCACCTCGGCGTGGGTGACCGGGGTGGCGTCCATGGCGAAGGTGGCGACCTGGACGGTCTCCTGCCCCGGGGAGGGGTAGAAGGGACGGTGCTCCCCCGCCGGCACCAGGACGGTGAGGCCGGAGAGCGCCAGCGCCGCCCCGGGGTCCATCAGTGCGCCGCGCCCTGGGGCATGGCGGCCGAGGCGCGGACCTTGGCGACCTGGTCGGCGGTCACCACGTGGCCCTGGTTGCCCCACTGGCTGTAGACGTAGGTCAGGATGTTGGCCACCTCGTCGTCGTTGAGCTGCGACATCGGCGGCATGACGCTGTTGTACTCCTTGCCGTTGACGGTCACCGGGCCGTTGAGGCCGGTGAGCACGATGCCGGCCGCGCGCAGCGGGTCGGCGTTGAGGAAGTCGCTGCCGGCCAGGGGCGGGAAGATGCCCTCCAGGCCCTTGCCGTCGGCCTGGTGGCAGGTGGAGCAGGTGCCGGCGTACAGCGCCTGGCCGGCCGCGACCTGGCTCGCCAGGGTGACCGAGCCCTGGGCCAGCTCGGCCGACGCCTGGGCCACCGCCTGGCCCGCCCCGGGCTCGGCCTTGTCGGCCAGGTAGACGCTGTCGACCTCCTTGCCGCTGTAGATCTCCAGCGCGTCGCCTCCGTCCACCTTCATCATGCCCAGGGCGCCCTTGTTGAAGGCGCGGAACAGGCTGTGGTCGACCAGGACGTAGGTGCCGGGAGCTTCGACCTTGTACTCGACGATGGCCGAGCCGCCGGCGGGGACGAGGGTGGTCTGGACGTTCTCCTGGGTCTTGGAGCCGCCCTCGTAGTAGACCTTGTCGAAGATCTCGCCGATGACGTGGAAGGAGCTGACCAGGTTGGGGCCGCCGTTGCCGATGTACAGGCGCACGGTCTCGCCGACGTTGGCCTGCAGGGCCTTGTCGCCGACCAGGGCCCCCTCGGCTCCGTTGAAGACGACGTAGGTGGCGTTCTCCTCGATGGCCTTCTGCATGTCGAAGGGCTGCAGTCCCTTCTCGCGGTACTTGCCGACCGTGTAGAAGTCGCCCTGCATCACGTAGTACTCGCGGTCGACGGGGGGCAGGCCCTCGGGCGGCTCGACCAGGATGAGCCCGTACATGCCGTTGGCGACGTGCATGCCGACCGGCGCGGTGGCGCAGTGGTAGACATACAGACCCGCATTGAGGGCCTTGAAGGTGAACTGGGACTCGTGGCCAGGGGCGGTGAAGCTGCTGGCCGCGCCGCCGCCGGGGCCGGTCACCGCGTGCAGGTCGATGTTGTGGGGCATCTTGCTGCTGGGGTGGTTCTGCAGGTGGAACTCGACGGTGTCGCCCTGGCGGATGCGGATGAAGCTGCCGGGCACGTCGCCGCCGAAGGTCCAGAAGGTGTAGTCCACGCCCTCGCTGATGGGCTTGACCACCTCTCGCACCTCCAGCTCGACGATGACCTTGGCCGGCGCATTGCGGCCGGTGGGAGGCGGGACGGCGGGCGCCTGCGTCAAGATGGCACGCACCGGCTCCCCCTGGGGTGGGCCCTGGTCTGCGCCGGAAGATCCTTTGGAAACCACTGACTTCGCCGGATCTGCCCCCTCGGGGGAGGCGGGTTCGCCCTGGCAGGCGGAGAGGAGCACGACCGAGAGGAAGATGCGGGGCGACGGCAGCATTTCGAGTCCCCACGGAGTTGCGGATCTACTGACCAGATCATATCAATGGATGCACAAGTCCGTCAAGGTCGCGATAGCCGTCGCGGCGGAGAGTCCCCCCATGCTCCTCAACCAGACCGCTGAGTACGCGTTGCGCGCCATGGCCGTGCTGGCCGGACGGTGGCCCGAGGGCCGCGTCACCAGCGGCGAGCTGGCCGAGGGCGCCAACATCCCCGGCCACTACGTCTCCAAGGTGATGCGCCGCCTGGTGCTGGCGCGGCTGGTCGACGCCCAGCGGGGGCACGGCGGCGGCTTCCGGCTGTCCCGCTCACCGGGCCGCATCACCTTCATGCAGGTGCTGGAGGCGGTGGACTTCCAGGCCGAGGAGCAGCGCTGCGCCTTCGGCTTCGGGCGCTGCAACCCGAACAAGCCCTGCGCGCTGCACCCGGCGTGGAGCGCGCTGAACGACGGCTTCATGGGCTGGGCCCGGGCGACGACCCTGGCCTCGGCCTCGCCGGACGCGGTCGTGGCGGCCGTGCGGCACGTGAACGGGGCCGATCCGGGGCGCTGACGCGGCTGGTACGCTTCCCTCGTGGCGGAACCCAGGCGATCTCCCCCCGACGGGCACCCTCTCCCTGTGCAGGACCGCGCGGTCTTCGAGGGCGCGCCCCAGCTCGGCCGGCTCTCGGCCCGCCTGGCGGTGGGGGAGGAGGTCGACGACCAGGACGTGGCCACCGCGCTGGGGCCCGACGTGCTCGACGCCTTCCGCTTCGCGCAGGCCCGCATGGCCGGCAAGGTGCGCAAGACCACGGGCGAGCCGTCCTTCTGCCACTCCGCGGACCTGGCGCTGCGGGCGGCGGACCTGGGCTACGGGCAGGCGGTGCGGGTGGTCGGCCTGCTGCACGACGTGGTCGAGGACACCAGCGGCGGCGTGCAGCAGGCGCTCCGCCTGCTCGACGTGGTCGAGGCGCGCTTCGGCGGGCAGGTGGCGGCGGACCTGCGCGTGGTCAGTAATCGCTACGCGATGCTGCTGGAGGAGGCGTGCGCGCTCCTGCCGGCAGGGGTGCCGCTGGTGCCCGAGAGCGTGCCGAGGGTGCAGGAGGCGGTCGGGCGGCTGTACGAGAGCCTGCCGCCCGAAGTGCGGCAGACCTACGCCCGCGAGTTCCACCGGCTGTACTGGTTCCTGCATGGCGTGGACCTGACCCGGGGCGCACAGAAGGCCCGCCTGGACCACGGCTACACGCTCAAGAAGGAGCTGGCGCTCCTGGCCTACCGGCCCTTCGTCGAGGAGCTGGCCGACGACGCGCGGTCCCGCGCCTGGCCGCTGTACGAGGGCGCGCTGGTGGTCAAGGGGCTGGACCTGGTCGACAACCTGCGCACGACCGAGGTGGCGGCCTTCGCGGCGGTGGAGCGGATGCTGGTCAAGGCCGAGACCTGGCTGGACCACACCTTCTACCTGCACGACCTGGTGCGGCAGCGGGACCCGGCGGGCACCTCCTTCCTGGACTTCTACGACTACGTGAAGCTGCAGCTCGTCGAGCAGCTCGCCGAGCGCAGCCGCGCCCTGGCCTTCCTCTCCGACGGCCGCTTCGCCATCCTCGTCGGCTTCCTGATGGACGCCATCGCACGGGTGCAGGACAAGTACCGGGTGGGGCCGGACCTGGTCGTCGAGCTGCGCCGGTTGCGGCGCGACCTGCGGCGCCGGCACGGGCTGGAGGGCTGAAGCGGCCCCGCCGGGGCCCCGCGGGGCGTAGAGTGCGCCGTCCGCCCGTGGAGCCCCGATGCCGCTGTTCCAGCCCGCCCCGAAGACCCAGGAAGAGGTCGACAAGAGCAAGCCCCTGTCCATCCCGCCCGACCAGGTGCTCGAGATGGACGAGGCGACCTGGTACGAGAAGATCTACCGCGGCGACGACGTGCCCCAGCTCACGTTCCGCGCGGTGGCGATGGGCTCGCTGCTGGGCTTCTTCCTGGCGTTCACGAACCTCTACATCGGCCTGAAGACCGGCTGGGGCCTGGGGGTGGCGATCACGGCCTGCATCCTGGCCTACGCCATCTGGAACATCCTGCTCAAGGTGGGCGTGGCGAAGACGCCGATGACCATCCTCGAGACCAACTGCATGCAGTCGACGGCCTCCTCGGCCGGCTACGCGACCGGCGGCACGATGGTCTCGGCCATCGCGGCCCTGGTGATGCTGTCGGCGACCGAGCAGAACCCGCAGGGCCAGCACCTGCCGGTGCCGGTGCTGGTGTCCTGGACCTTCTTCCTGGCGGTGCTGGGCACGGTCCTGGCCATCCCGATGAAGCGCAACCTGATCAACCACGAGCGGCTGAAGTTCCCCTCGGGCACCGCGGCCGCCGTGACGCTGCAGAGCCTGTACAGCGAGGGGGCCGAGGCGATCAAGAAGGCGCGGGCCCTGATGGTGTCGGCCCTGACCGGCGCGCTCTTCCCGCTGCTGATCGACCTGCCGCTGCGCAAGGGCGCGGACGGCGAGCGGCACGGCCTGATGCCGGCGGACTGGCCCATCTTCGACTGGCTGCCGGCCCGGGGCAGCCACGAGGTCGACGGCAAGGTCGAGAGCTTCAAGCCCAGCGACTGGACCATGGTGCTCGACAGCAACCCGGTGATGATCGCCGCGGGCGCCATCGTCGGCCTGCGCGTCAGCATCTGGATGATCCTGGGCAGCCTGGCGCTGATCTACGTGGTCGGGCCGCCGGCCTACGACTGGGTGTGGACCAGCGAGGCGACCGGGCAGACGCTGCGGGCGGCCAGCGCGCCCTACAAGGCCTGGAAGGAGATCGGCATCTGGCTGGGCGTGCCGATCATGGTCAGCTCGGGCCTGCTGGGCTTCGCGACCCAGTACAAGACCATCGTGCGGGCCTTCTCGGGCCTGTTCAAGCGGGGCGAGGGGGGCGGCGACAGCGCGCGGGTGCAGGCCACCGAGGTGCCGATGAGCTGGTTCCTGGTGGGAGGCGGCCTGTCGGGCGCCGGCGTCATCTGGACGGCGCACGCCTACTTCGACGTGCCCTGGTTCTACGGCGTGCTGGCGGTGGGCATGACCTTCTTCCTGGCGCTGGTCGCCTGCCGGGCCACGGGCGAGAGCGACATCACGCCGGTGGGCGCGATGGGCAAGATCATGCAGCTCACCTACGGCGTGCTGATCCCCCAGAGCACGACGGCCAACCTGATGACGGCCAGCATCACGGCCAGCGCGGCCGGCTCGGCGGCCGACCTGCTCAACGACCTGAAGAGCGGCTACCTGCTGGGCGCCAACCCGCGGCGGCAGTTCCTGGCCCAGTTCGCGGGCATCTTCTCGGGCACGGCCGCGACGGTGACGGGCTTCTACCTGCTGGTGCCCGACGCCACGGCGCTCAACGGCGTCGGCGACCAGGCGCCGGCCTTCCCGGCGCCGGCCGCCCAGGCGTGGAAGGCGGTGGCCGAGGTCTTCAAGATGGGCCTGGCCAACATGCACCCGATGCACCAGAAGGCCATCTTCGTCGGCCTGGCGCTGGGCGTGGTCATCACGGTGCTGGAGCTGTCGCTGCCCAAGCTGCGCAAGTGGCTGCCCAGCGCCACCGGCCTGGGCCTGGGGCTGATCCTGCCCTTCCAGTACCCGCTGTCGATGCTGCTGGGCGCCGTGATCGCGTACTTCTGGAACAAGAAGGACGCCGCCCAGAGCGAGGCCTACCTGGTCCCCGTCTCGGCCGGCATCATCGCCGGCGTGTCGATCATGGGCGTGCTGGTCGCGATCCTCAACACGCTGCTGGCCGGGTAGCGGGTCAGCGCACCCGCAGCCCGGTGACCTCGCCCTCGAAGAAGCGCCCCTCCGGCCACCGGGCGGTGCCGTAGAACCACCCCACCGTGAAGCGCGCCGGGACGACCAGGCCGTCGCCTTCGACCTCGCCCTCGCAGGTCCCGCCGAAGGGCAGGTGGCGCCAGGGTCGGCCCTCGGCGTCGCTCCAGCGCTGGGCGCGCACGGCCGTGATCGTGCCGTCGGGGTCCAGGCGCAGGTCGACCTCGACCTCCTCGCCGTCGAGCACCCAGCTCGCCCGCGCCCAGCCGTCGGCGGTCTCAGACCACAGCACCTGGGGCCGGGCGAGCGCGGCCGGCAGGAAGACCTGCTCCAGGGCGGCGCGGCCGCGGGCGGAGTGCGTGACGTCGGGCGAGTCCTCGTGCACCACGGGCACCAGGCCGTAGGCGCGCCAGTCCATCTCGCCCTTGCCAGCCAGGTACTGGTCGTGGCCCGAGAAGCGCAGGGCCCCGCCGTGCACCCGGGCGTCCCAGCGGAAGGACTGCAGCGCCCCGACGCGCAGGGTGGAGCGGAAGTCGTACCACCGCGCCTTCAGCTTGATCCGGCCCTCCATGTCGACCTCGACGACCTCGGCCTGGGCGGCCTGCGGGGCGACGTGGCGGTCCAGGTAGCGCTCGACCGCGGGGGGGCGCGGGTGCACGGGGCCTCCAGGGGAGGGGGCTACTCGTCCAGGTCCTCGAGGTCCTGGTCGGCGCCGGGCGGCAGGTCGGCGATGGCCCGGGTCACCAGGCGCACGTGCTCGGTCTCCTCGTCGCGCAGCTCGACGAAGAGGGCCCGCACCGCCGGGTCCTTGACGTGCAGGTGGGCCTGGTCGTAGAAGACGAAGGCCTTCTTCTCGGCGGAGAGGCCGACCTGCAGCGCCTTGTAGGGCGACATGTTCCAGTAGGGCGAGCCGGCGTCGGGCGCCTCGACGTCGAAGATGTCGTCGCGCTGGAAGCGCGCGGGCGCGTCGCCGAACAGCTCCTTGCGGCGCTCGAAGAGGACGCGGGCGTGCTCGCCCTCGTGCTTCGCCATGGTGTGGAAGATGCTGGCGGCGTCGCCGGGGCCCGTGTGGCCGAGCTGCTCTTCGAACAGCTCGTAGCGCTGCAGGGCCTCGGCCTCGATGAGGATGGCCAGGTCCAGGGCGTCCATCAGGTCCAGCTTCTCGTAGTCGATCCGGCGGGTCACGAGGCCTCCACGCGCACCTGGAAGAGGGCGGAAGGGCGCACTATCCGGCGCTCCGCCCGCGCAGGGGCCCAAGGTGCGGCGACGCCTGCGGCAGGTCGTCATGGCCCCGGCCGGGCGGGGTTAGGCGGCGCGCCTCCCTGGAGGGCCCGTGAGACTCGCCCCGCTCGTCCTGATCGGCCTGTGGGCCTGCGACCCGCCTCCCCCCGCGCCGGCGGACGCGCCCGCCGTGCCTCCCCTGGACCTGGACGTCCGTGGCAAGCAGGCCGACCTGCCCTGGCTCCAGCCGGGGGGCTCGCCCGCGGCGCCGGTCGCGCCCGCCGACCCGCGGACGATCGCCGACGAGGCCTTCAACGTCGCCATGCGGGCCCACGAGACGGGCGACGCCGCCACGGCCCGCCTGGCCCTGCCCGAGGCGCTGCGCGCCTACGCCGCGCTGCCGGCCCTGGACACCGACGCGGGCTTCCACGTCGCGGTGCTCCAGCTCGCGTCGGGCGACCCCGGGCAGGCGCTGGCCTCGGCCGAGGGGGTGCTGGCCACGCGGCCCACCCACCTGCTGGCGCTGGGGGTCGGCCAGCGCGCCGCCCTGGCCGCCGGGGATCCGGCCCGCGCCCGCGCCTACGCCGAGCGCCTGCTGGCCGCCTACGACGCCGAGCAGGGGCAGGTCGCGGAGTACGAGCACCACGCGGTCGCGCTGCCGATCTACCGGGACGAGGCGCAGGCCCTGGTCGGCGGGTGAGGGCGGGGGCGCGTCGCCCGCACGATCAGCCGCCGGTCGGCCCCAGGGCGGCCACCCGCTCCGCGTACAGCAGCCACCAGCCGCTCTCGACCGCCAGGCGCCAGTGCAGCTGCCCGGTGGCCATGTCGACCTCGTCCAGCAGGCCGGACGATCCGAAGGCCACCAGGGCGCGCCCGTCCTCCAGCGGCTGGGCGTTGCCCGTGTAGTAGACCGACAGGCACTGCTCGCTGTCGTAGCGCCAGGTCTCCTGCACGGCGCCGGAGGGCTCGTCGACCTCCAGCAGCGAGGCGCCCGAGCACTGCTCGGCGATGTAGTCGCGCTGGTTGAAGACCATCAGGCCCTGGTCGGTCGTCCACACGCTGTGGGGGAAGGACAGGGCCGTGCCGGCGCTCGTGGCGGGGCTCAGCGTCCACACCGCCTGGCCGCTGCCCCGGTCGATCTCGGTGACGTAGGCCAGGTTGCGCAGGATGAACTGCACCGTGTCGGTCTCGGGCGAGAAGCGAAGGTAGTTGCCGTGGGACCACGACCAGGCGCCCATGTACTCCGAGGAGGGCTCGATGCGGTCGCCGTCCTGGGGCGCGAGGTGATCCCAGGCGTTCCAGACGACCCGCTGGGTCCCGTCCAGCTCGACCTCGACGACCTTGTCGCCGACGAGGACCATCGGCGCGCCCATGAACTGCACCTCGCGCTGCTCGGCGGCGACCACGACGAAGGTGTCGTCGTCGACCAGGTCGAAGTCGTGGTGCGCGTCGGGCACGTTGAACCGCCACCGCTGGGTGCCGTCGAAGTCCACGCGCAGCAGGTCCATGCCCGGCCGGCCCAGCTCGCGGTGGGACAGGATCACGCCCCGACCGTCCCGGGTCAGGCGCATGCGCTGGGTGTCCAGATCCTCGCCGCCCCAGGCCCACACCAGCCGCCCCTGCGCGTCGGCGATGGTGGCCCAGCGCTCTTCGAGGGTGCCCACGGGCAGCAGGGTGAAGCCGCCGAGGCTGTCGGTGGCGGCGCCGACCGAGAGCGTCGGACGGGGCACGGCCGTGGGCAGGGTGCCGGTCTTGAAGGGCAGCGTCTGCGAGGAGACGACCTCGTCTCCCTGGAGGATCTCGACCCGGGCCTCGGCGTCCACGGCCTCGGCCAGGCCGACCAGCACCACCTCCTGCGAGGTCGAGGGCTCGCCGACGGTCTCGACCACGTACACGGTGCCGCCGACCTCGCCGAAGCGGATCCGGCCGGTGGTCGGCTGGTCGGTCTGCCAGCGGACCAGGGCCACGGTGGGCACGACCTCGGAGAGGACGATCTCGACCTCGGGCGGCGTCGTCTGGGTGCCGGGGGTCGTGCCGGTGTCGTCGGCGGGAGCCGCCGCCTCCTTGTCCGTGCACCCCAGCAGCAGCGTGGCGAGCAGCAGCCCGGGGTGGCAGGTGGTCGTCGCGCGCATCGTCACCTCGGTGCCCACCATACGTGGACGATCGGGGCGCCGGCCACGCCCGGGGGGAACTTGCACAGGGCTGACAGGGCGCGGCGGCGGCCAGCCAGAGGGTGGTCCGAGCCTGCGCTATGGTCCCGGCCCGGAGGCCGCGTGGCACCAAGACCGGCGTTTCTCGGTCGATCATCCCCGCGAGGCGCGCGATGGCGCCGCTGATCCGGCGCGCTGTCGCCGCGCAGGGCCGGCGCGCTGTCGCTGCGCAGGGCCGGCGCGCTGTCGCTGCGCTGGTGGTGGCGGCCCTGGTGCCGGTCGTGGTGGCGGCCCTGCTGCACGGGCGCTGGCTGCTCGATCCGGCCGGGTCGCACCCGATGTCGGCCTTCGGCGCCAGCCACGTCTGGGGGCTGGACCACATCGCGCAGATGCTGGTGGGGCACGCGCCGCTGCGGGTCCACACCGACGCGCTGGGCTTCCCGACCGGCGGCCCTGCGCCCACCCTGGGCTGGGGCCCGGCGCTGCTGGCGCTGCCCTTCCGGCCCCTGGGGGGGCCGCTGGTCGCCTACGCCGGCGCGCTGCTGGCCACGATGGCGCTGGCGGGCGCGGCCGCCTGGGCGTGGCTGCGCTCCGCGGTCGGCGCAGCTCCCTTTGCGGCGACCGTCGGGGCCGTGGTGTTCGGCACCTCGCCGGCGATGCTCAACAACCTGGCCCTCGGCAACATCGACAAGCTCTCGGTGTGGGTCTACCCGGCGTGGCTGTGGCTGGGCGTCGTGGTGGTGCGGGGCGATGGCCGGGTGCCGGTGCAGGCCCTGGCCCTGGTGGGCGCGACCCTGGTCGCGCTCCTCGCGCCGATGTCCGAGCCCTACCTGGGCCTGTTCCTGCCGCTGGTGGGCGTGCCGGCCGTGGCCCTGGAGGTCGTCGGGCAGGGCGCGGCCCGGCGGTGGGGCGCGGTGGCGCGGGCCCTGCTCCTGCTGGGGGCGACCGCGGCCGCGATGCTGCCGGCGCGGTCCTACTTCTCGGTCTACACGGAGGGGGTCCGGGGCGCGCGCGTGTTCCGGCCGGCCTCGGTGACGACCTTCGGCGGGGGGGATGGCTTCACGCAGCCGTGGGCGGCCCTGCCGGACCTGTTCTGGCCGGTGGCCGCGGTGCCCGACGACCCCGAGCGGGCCTTCCACGTCTTCTACCTGGGCCTGATCGGGCTGTCCTGCGCGGTGGGCCTCGCGGCGCTGCCGGGCGTGAAGCGCCGGGCGGTGGGCGGGATCGTCCTGGGGCTCGGGCTCCTGCTGGTCCTCGGGCCCTACACCGTCCTGCCCGAGCGCTGGGGCCTGCCGGGCCCCCAGACCTGGCGCCTGCCGGTCACCCTGCTGGAGCGCGTGGGCTACCCGCTGGCGATCGGCGGGCAGTACTACCGCGCCCTCCCGCTGGTGAGCCTGGGCGTGGCGGCGCTGGCCGCGGCGGGCCTCAGCGCGCGCCGGGGCCCGGTCGCGCTGGGGCTGGGGCTCCTGCTGCCCGCGCTGACCCTGGGCGAGGGGCTGGGCGCGACCCGGCCCGCGTGGCCACGCCCGGTCGAGGCCGTGCCCTGCCGGGCGGTGCTGGCCTCCATCGCGGCGCAGGACGGCCCGGGCGCGGTGTTGAACACCCGGCTGCAGGCCACCCAGGCGCAGAACGGGAAGGCCATGATGCTCGCCACCCTGCACGGCCGCGCCATCCACACGCTGCCCGTCCAGACCCGGTCCCCCTCGATCGACGCGGCCTACCCGGGCCTGCGCCCCCTGGAGCGGGTGACGGACAGCGTCGAGGCGACCCGGTGGCTCCACGCCCAGGGCTTCCGCTTCCTGCTCGACAGCCCCTTCGGCCTGGGCGCGCCTCCCGCGCTGCGCACCGAGCAGCTCCAGGCCGCCCTGGGGCCCCCTACCTGGCAGGAGGGGGACTGTCGGGTCTGGGACCTGGGGCCGCTGCCGGCGCCTCCTGCCGCCGGGCCAGCGCCGGGCCCAGGAAGGGGGTGAGGGCCTCGGCCACCACCTCGTGGCCGTGCGGGTTCCAGTGTCCGTCGAAGATGAAGCTGGTGCGACCCTCCTCCTCGCCCTCGAGCAGGGCCGGGCGCAGGTCGAGCACCTCCACGCCAGGGGGCACCAGGCCGGCGACCAGGCGGGCGGGCGCCGTCGGGTCGGCGGCCGGCGGCAGGCCGACCATCTCCAGCGCGCGCGAGGTGTCGGCCTCGTGCAGCGCGAAGGCCGGCGGCGCCAGCGCGACGCGCGCGGGGACGCCCAGCGCGTCGGCGACCAGGGCGAGCTCGCGCAGGGCCTCGCGGGTGGGGCCCTCCTCGCCCCGCAGGTCGGCGCCCGCCGAGAAGAGCGCGACCTGGCCGCGGTGGTGGCGCACGGCGGGGTCCGTCGCCAGCTCCCGGCTGCGCCGCCAGGCGCTCCAGTGCAGGTAGACGGCGGACCAGCCCCACCGGCGGTCGGCCGGGCTGAGCAGCGAGGGCAGGGTGACGGCCTGCGTCGGGTAGGTGCCCGGGCGGAAGTTGCGGTTGTCGCCCAGGTCGTTGCCGAGGAAGAAGGTGAGCAGGATGAGGTCCGGCTGCACCTGCGCGGCGAGGCGGCGGGCGTAGCGGGCCGCCTGGCCGGTGCCGTAGCCGTCGACGCCCGCGTTGACGACGCGCACGGGGTGGCCGGTCGAGGTGGAGAGGCGCCGGGCGAGCAGCTCCTGGAAGCTGTCCTCCTCGTCGACCTGGACCGCCAGCGTAAACGAGTCGCCCACCGCGAGGATGCGCAGCTCGCCCGGCTGGCGGTCGCCGAGGGCTTCGCCCCGGTGGCCCGCGGGGGCGACCCGCACGACGGTGCCGAACTCCGGCGTGTCGAAGCGGCCCACGGCGCCGGGGCGCAGGACCTGCATCAGCTCGGCGTCGGGCTGGAAGATGCCGTTGTCGTACCAGTTGGGGCTGTTGATCAGCATCCAGGCGTTGGGGGTCCCCACGCGGTGCCGGGCCACGAGCTCGACGCCGGCCAGCGCCAGGGTCAAGCCGCCCAGGCCCAGCAGCAGCCGGCCCGCCCAGGCCAGCGCGCGCGGCCGGCGGGTCACGGGACCAGCTCCAGGCGGTGGAGCTGGAAAGAGGACGGGATGCCCGGCTTGCCGCCGGGGTCCCGGGGCCCGGGGACGGTGCCCGAGGCGACCAGCTCACACTCGACCAGGCCGCCGGCGGGAGCGGGGGCCGGCAGCGACCACTGCGCGGTGAAGCGCGCGTCGGTCGGCGTGACGGGTGCGCCCAGGCTGTGGCCCTCGCAGGTCGCGGCCAGGGACAGCGGCGGGTCGGACGGCCTGTCCCGCCGGCTCCCCTCGACGCGCAGGGCGCGCGCGCCGGCGTCCGCCGCGCGGAGCTTGAAGCCGCCGCGGGTGGAGAGCAGCCACGCCGGCGGACCGCCGGGCTGGGGCTGCTGCCAGCATCCGTACAGCCACTGGTCGGCCGGGGCGCCGGGCGCGGGCAACACCGCGCCGTAGCGTTCTTCCAGCTCGCGGAGCTGGCGGCGCTGCTCCTGGGCCAGGGCCCGTTGCCCGGCGCGCCACTGCTCGACCCGCGCGGGCCACGTCGCCGCCCACCGGGTCGCGGTCGGGTCCGGCGCCGCGCCCAGCCAGCCCTGGTGGTTCATCCACGCCGCCAGGGTCTGTGCGGCGAGCGCGTGGGCGGCGGGGCGCGGGTGCAGGTCGAAGCGGAAGGAGTGCTCCCGCACGAAGCGGGCGTAGCCGCCCCACAGCGGGTCCAGGTCGAGCGCGGGGATGCCGCTCTCCGCCAGGATGCCCTCGATGGCCAGGGCGGGGATGCCCTCCAGCGGGCCGTGCTGGAAGAGCACGACCCCGGGCTGGAAGCCCTCCCGCGCCGCCAGCGCCGCGAAGCGCTGCAGGCCCTCGCGGGTCCGCTGCCAGGCGATGGCCTGCACCTGGCGGCTGTCCTGGTGGAAGATGCTGAGGACCCGATCGCCCTGCTCCCAGCGGTACCCGACGCGCTGCAGCTCGAGCGCCGCGTACA
>JAKLKF010000015.1 GCA_023150805.1 Myxococcota bacterium
CCAGGCCGTGGCGCACGTTCCTCCCCCTGGCGCAGCCGGGGGGAGGTGCCCCGCAGGGGCGGAGGGGGGCCAGGGGCGGCGGTTCGTCCAGGGTCCGCTCCCGATGGTCCCCGCCATGACGCACGTTCCTCTCCCTGGCGGCGACCAGGCCGTGGCGCACGTTCCTCCCCCTGGCGCAGCCGGGGGGAGGTGCCCCGCAGGGGCGGAGGGGGGCCAGGGCAGATCGGCCATCCAGGATCGGCGTTGTGGAGCGGGTCGCCACCTCGCCCGACACCAGCACGCTGTCCCACAGCTACGACGCCGGCGGCCGGCTGCTTGCCATCGAGGGGTCCCTGGTCCATGATCCCGGGACCAGGGACTTCGTGACCAGCATCGCCTACAACGCCCGCGGCCAGCGCACCGAAGTGGTGTACGGCAATGACACGCGGACCCGTTCCACCTACGACCCGCACCGCTTCTGGCCCACGCGCATCCTGACCGAGCGTACCAGCGACAGCCCCGCGACCAAGCTGCAAGACCTGGCCCTGTCCTACGACGTCGTCGGCAACGTCATCGGCATCACGGACGCCGCCCAGCAGACCGAGTTCTTCGCCAACGTCCAGGTCGACGCCGACCAGGCCTTCGCCTACGACGCGCTCTACCGGCTGGTGAGCGCCACCGGCCGCGAGAAGGCGGCCCTGGCCCAGCCCGGTGCGGCCGACCCGACGCCAGGCGGCGTGCCCGACGGCGGCGCCGCCAACACGGTCATGGCCCGGTACACCGAGGAGTTCCAGTACGACCAGGCCGGCAACCTCACGGAGATGAAGCACATCCGGGGTGGCTCCACCGTCTGGCGCCGCGGCTACGCCGTGGCGGCCGACAGCAACCGACTGGTCAAGAGCAGCGTGCCGGGCGACGATCCGGACGACCCGGGCACCTACAGCGACCTGTACACGACCTCGGCGCGCGGCGCGATCGTGCGCATGCCCCACCTGCGAAGCGGCATGGACAACCTGGTGCCCGACCACCGGGACCAGGTCCGCAAGGCCGAGCTGAACAGCAGCGGGGACGTGGCCTGGTACGCGTATGGCGCCGACAAGAAGCGGGTGATGAAGCGTGTGATCCGCGGGCAGAACGTCGAGGACCGCATCTACGTCGGCGGCTGGGAGGTGTGGCGCAAGCGCGTGAGCGGGGCCTTGCAGGAGGCGCGCGAGACGCTGCACGTCCTCGACGGCGACAAGCGGGTGTGCCTGGTCGAGAGCGTCACCGTCCACCCGACCCTGTCCACGCCGATGGTGCTGTTCCGCTTCCAACTCGGCAACCAGGTCGACAGCGCCTCGCTGGAGGTCGACGAAGCTGGGGCGGTCCTCAGCTATGAGGAGTACCACCCCTACGGCAGCACCGCGTGGTGGGCGGAGAAGAGTGGGGTCGAGGTCAGTCGGAAGCGGTACCGGTACACCGGGATGGAGCGGGACGAGGAGACGGGGCTGCAGGTGCACCACCACCGGTACTACGCGCCCTGGTTGGGGCGGTGGACGAGCGCCGACCCGGCGGGGCTGGTGGATGGGGGGAATCGGTGGGGGTATGCGCGGGGGCGGCCGACGGGGGGGAGGGATCCGAGTGGGCTTGAGACCAGTTCAGGTTCTGACAGCAAGAAGGAGTCGGACAGCTCCGACGGTGCATCACCAGCGATGAGTGTGACCGATTCTCGGGCGGGTCCAGATGCCACTCCGGCGGAAGTCCGCGCTGTCGCAGAGCAGGCCGGCTGGGGGTATCCCGCCGATGTCGTACCCGAATGGAACCCCGAGACGGGCAAGTGGAATGTCGGCGAGAAAGTCTGGAAGCTACCGGATGACGACACCTGGGCGCGCCGAGAGGGCGCTCCTCCGTCTGGAGGTGCGTGGAACGCCAATAAGCACCGCCTCTACGGAACACCGTTCGGCATCGGAATGGTCGGCGCCTTCGACAAGGCGATCCAGGGGCCGACGGGCGTGAGCCAGGAAGTCGAAACCCAGCTCGGCATTGGAGGACCAGTCAGTCTGCTCTTCCGTGCAGGCGGCCGGGCTCTTGCTCTGGCGAGGAGACTCTCACCCGTTCACCAGCTCAGGAGTGGGATTGAGCGGGCTACGGCAGAGGGCCTGTATGAGGGGGCGGAGGAAGCGGTAAGCAACCTTGCGCCAAGATTCCGGATTGCGCCGACCGTCGGTGAGTACCTCTCTGCCAAGGCCCCCATGCAAGTGACGCCGGGCGTTCGCACTCTAACAGGTCGGCACGTGAACGACATCGGACGAGTGGAGCCGTGGAGAGCGCATTTCGACGAGTATGGTAGACTGATTGGACGAACCGACTACAATGCCGGAAACAAAGCTGCCGGCATACCGGATATTCACTACCACACCTACGAGTGGGGGCGTGGAAAGACGCCTCTCGAAACAGGAAGCCACCTCCCCGGGGAGTATGTGCCATGACACGGAAGATCGAGGAGTACTGGAGCCTGACGCCCTCGCGTTTCAGGTTCTTAGAATCCATGGTGCTGGATCGGCGGCTTTGCGAGCATGCTGCCGAGCCTTACAACCTTACTTTGACGCTGGTGGACGAGCCCACCGCTTCGTCGAACAGAGCGTGCTTTCGATTTTACGGCGTGTTTGGCTTGAAGGTCGGAGATATTGATGGACTGAAGGGGCTTCTTTTCGAGGTCCGTGACGTGAGTGACAGGCAGATGGAGGGGCTTCGTTACCGAGTCATTGATGCAGAGAATGGGTGCATTGTCTTCTATTGTCTGGACTTCTCGTTCGAGGTTCTCGGCCGAAACCCGGGGTGAGGACGCACGCCTTGCCACTCACCTCCCGCCCGTTCAAGCCGCACCCACCCACCCCCACCGGGAAGGGAAGGCCGGTGTCATGACAGTGAGTCGGGGTCAGGACGTGCCACTTGCCCCTCAACGTCTACGCCGCCAAGACTGCGCCCGCTCCACCGCCAGCTCCCCGTGCTCGCGCCCCCACTTCGCCCCCGCCGCCTGCGTCCACCCCACCTTTGTCTTGGCGTCTTCGCGCGAGGCTGACCTTCTGGGATCGCGCAAAGGCGCAGAGGCGCGAAGCACAGGAAGCCGGGGGAAGGGCGAGCAAGGTCATGGGCAGGACCCGTCGCCTGCCCATGAAGTCCCGCCCTTTCCAGACCCATCGCGCGCCCGCGTCGCTGGACCCGGGCCCCCTCTCTGCCTCCCGCTCCGATGCCACGGGCCGGTCGTCCTCGGCGCTCTCCGCCAGTCCCGCCACCTCCCCGCACCCTCGCGCGGCCCGCCCGGGCTCCCATCCTTCCCCGTCAGTCCCCCAGCTCCGTGCCCGCTCGCAGGATCGCGACGTAGCGGGTGAACTGCCAGGCCCGGTCGCGCTTGCGGGCGTCGACGGGCGCCAGGATGCCCGCATCCTCCAGCACCTGAACGGCCTTGCCCGCGGCGGGTCGCGAGCAGTCGAGGAGGGCAACCACCCGGCTCACCGTGACGACGGGATGCTCGGGCAGCAGCTCGAACAGCCGGAGGGCGATGACCGTGGCGTCCGGGCGCGCCAGCAAGGCCGCCCGCCCCGCGGTGACCACCTCGTGTAGCCGCCTGGCCGTCCCGACCGCCTCGTCGGCGACGACCGCGACCCCCTCCAGGAAGAAGGCCAGCCATCCTTCCCAGTCGCCCTCCTCCCGGACCGCGCTGAGGCGCCGGTAGTACTCGGCGCGGTGCTGCTTGAGGAAGAGGCTCAGGTACAGCAGGGGCCGGCTCGACAGGCCCCAGTGCCGCAGCAGCAGGGTGATGAGCAGCCGCCCCAGGCGCCCGTTGCCGTCCAGGTAGGGGTGCAGGGTCTCGAACTGCACGTGCAGCAGGCCCACCCGCACCAAGGGGGGAAGCGCGTCGTCGGCGTGCATGGCCCGCTCGAAGTCGCCCAGCAGCTCAGGCAGGCGGCGCGGGGGCGGGGGCACGAAGGCGGCGTTGCCGGGCCGGGTGCCCCCGATCCAGTTCTGGGACCGCCGCACCTGGCCGGGCTGCTTGCTGCGCCCACGCGCTCCCTGGAGCAGGCGGCGGTGGGCCTCCGACAGCATGCGCATCGACAGCGGCAGCCCGTCGTCGCGCGGCAGCTCCGCCCAGGCCCACTTCAGCGCGTCCAGGTAGCCGCAGACCTCCTCCACGTCCGCGTCGGCGGGTGGGCCGCCCGCGGCCTCGACCTCCAGCAGGTCCAGCAGCGTGGCCTGCGTCCCCTCGATCTGCGCGGAGAGCACGGCCTCCTTGCGGACGAAGGCGTACACGAACCACTCGACCGAGGGCACCATGGCGCCCGCGAGGTCCAGGCGCAGCAGGGCTTTCTCGGCACGCCGGAGCAGGTCCTGCAGCGGCGGGTCGAGGACCACGGGCGGGTCGGCGGGCGGAAGGGGGAAGGGCACGAAGGCGTCGACGTTCTCGCCCGCGACCGAGACCCGGTCGGTGAGGCCGGTCAGCCTTCACATGGGACCTCCTTGTGAAGCGATCGCTTCACGGGTGGAGGCGCTGACAAGCGATCGCTTCGTGGCGATCCACGGTGTGCAGGAGGTCGGGGTCAGGACGCTCCACTTGCCACTCAACCCTTGCCTCGTCCACACGCACCCGCCCGCCGCGCCCCGCCCCGCAACCTGACAGCATGCCCCCCCATTCTTCCGTCCCCTCCACCCCGACCCCCTCGCCGACGCTGTCCCCAGCACCATCCTCGCACCCCGCACCCTGTCCCCATCAGGGCCGGTCTCTGCGGGAGACGGTTCGTCTGGGCGCCTATATGGGGAGCCACCTGGCCCAGCGCCCCCCGCTCCCTCGGGGGGCGTTGTCGTCTCGGGGTCCCCATCGCGCAGCCCGGCAGGGAGCACGGCCTGCAGGTGGCGCTGACGCGGGCCGGCGGCGCGGCGGCGGACCTGCGAGGGCCGGGCCGCGGGCCGGGGCCAGGTGCCATGGCCCGGCGGGCCGCCCTCGACGCCGCCCATCGCGGGCGGTCGCGGGCTCGGCGCGCGCGCGGTTGGTGGCGCTGACGACGGCGCTGCACCTGGGCTTCGACGCCCTCGGCGCGATGGCCTGGAGGACAGACCTGCGCGTCGTCGACTCCGGCGGCCTGGGCTCCTGGAGCGGGAGGCAGCACGACCGGCCCGAGGGCTGGAGCCTCGCCCGACGGTGCGCCAAGGGGGAGAAGGCCCGAAATGGGATCAAAGGATAACAGCCGGCACCTGCACGACGTCTGAAATACGCGAGGTGGTACCTGTACAACCGCCGCACCCACCTCCGCCTGCGCCACCACCTCCGCCCCGCCCCCTAGCCCAGCGGGCCGGCCAGCCGGACGCTCACGAAGCGCGCGAAGCGCTCCCGCGCGGCCTCGGTGCCGGCGTGGGCGGCGGTCTCGCCGAGCAGCACGGCCTGCAGCAGGTAGCCGGCGGTGAGCGCGATCCGCCGCGCCTCCCACTCCATCCGCGCCCGGTCGCCGTCGGCCGCCAGCGCGCGCAGCCGCTCGACCAGTCCGCCGAGCACCTGGCCCACGACCCGCAGCTCGGCGCCCAGGTCGGGGGACAGCGCCCGGGCCCGCGCGCCCAGGTCGGCCAGGACCGCGGACAGCCCCCCCTCCTTGGCCTCGGCCCGCAGCAGGTCGAGCGAGAGCACGTTGGTGGTGCCCTCCCAGATGGGCAGGGTCTGGGCGTCGCGCAGGATGCGCGGGATGCCCGTGTCCTCGACGTAGCCGGCGCCACCGAAGGCCTCGAGCGCCTCGCTGGCGACGGCGACGGCCTGCTTGCCGGTGGTGAGCTTGGCGATGGGCAGCAGCGCCCGCAGCCGCCGCTGCTCATCGGCGCTGGCCAGGCCGGTCTCGACCCGCCCCAGCAGGCCGGCCAGCTCGGCCACCAGGGCGAAGGCGCCGGCGGCCTCGGCCTGCAGCTCCTCGAGCACGCGGCGGTGGGCGGGCTGCTCGGCCACAGGGCGGCCGAAGGCGACCCGGCGGCCGGCGTAGTCCCGGGCCCAGATGGCGGCCTGGGCCATCGCCGAGCTGCTGCTGGCGGCGTTCCAGTAGCGCGTGATGTTGAGCATGGTGCTGATGCTGGGCACCCCGCGCCCGATCGCACCCACCCGGCGCGCGCGCACGCCGTGCAGGGCCAGCTCGGCGGTGGGCAGGGCCTTGGTGCCCAGCTTGTCCTTGAGCCGGCGGATCTCGATGCCGGACAGGCCCCCCTCGGCGTCGCGCTCGACCTCGACCAGGAACATGGTCAGGCCCTTGCTGCCCGGCAACACGCGGCCCTCGCCGTCGACGATGCGGGCCAGGGTCAGCGCCATCTCGCTGGTCGTCGCGCTGGTGAACCACTTGACGCCGTACAGGGCGTACTCCTCGCCGCGGTCGTCCAGCGGGCGGGCGATGGTCTCGCTCAGGCCGACGTCGCTGCCGCCGGGCCGCTCGGTCATCCACTGGCCCGAGGTGATGAACAGCTCGGGCTCCCGGGAGAGCAGGCGCGGCAGCAGGCGGGCCTGGACATCGGGCGGGCCCATGTCGAGCAGGACGCGCGCGGCGGCGTCGGTCATGGCCAGGGGGCAGGAGAAGATGGCGCTCGACGCGCTGAAGAGGTGGATGAGGGCGGCCTGGACGGTGCGGGCCCAGGGGCCCAGGTCGGCGTCGTAGCCGACGGCGACCAGGCCCTCGTTCGCCGAGAGGACCTGCAGCGCGTCCCAGGCGGGCGAGACCTTGATGACGTCGATGCGCCGGCCCCAGGGGTCGTACCGCAAGAGCCGCGGCGGCTCTTCCTCGGCCTGGCGCATCAGGCCCCACAGCGGCCCCGCCGTGAGCTGGCCCATGCGCTCGATGGCGGGGGTGGCCCGGGCCAGCACCTCGGCCGGCAGCCGGCGCCGCAGCTCGTCCTGCAGGGCCGGGTCCGCCAGGTACAGGTCGACGGGCTGGTGGGGCTCCTGGCGGAAGGCGGCGACCTTGTCGGCGGCGGACTCGGCGATGGCGCTGGTGGGGATGGACACGGGGCCTCCAGGGCGGTCCCCTCCCCTATCCGGTCCCCTCAGCGCAGGGTCGGGCCCAGCGGCCGCAGCGAGATCCGGGGCAAGCTGGCTTCCAGGCGGAGACTTCCGCCCACCGGCGGCGGGCTCCACTCCACCAGCTCGCCGTCGACCACCGCGACGAAGCGGTAGGCGCCGCCCTCCAGCGGCGCGGCGAAGCGCACGTGGACGGCCGCGGGCCGCCCGTCCGGGGTCAGCGCCTGGACGGTGACCTCCAGGTCGGGGGTGGTGAGCACCTGCCCGACCTGGAAGGTGGCGCCCTCGCCGCGGAACATGCGGTCCATGGTGTGGCCCAGGAAGCCGCCGTCGGCCTGGATCGCCAGGGTGCGCGCGTCGATTCGCTCGACGGTGCTGCCGACCGCCATCGAGGACAGCAGCGTCACCCGCCGGGGCGCGGGCAGCGACGGGCCGGGCGCCGCCGTGCGGGCCGCGACGGAGCGGATGAGCCCGGTGTAGCCGACCATCAGCTCGGCGCCGTTGACGAAGACCAGGGTCTGCCCGGCCAGCGCGGGGTCGGCGGGCGCGTGCAGGGCGCCGGCGTGGAAGGCGCTGGCGCTCGCGGGCCACAGCAGCATGCGCCCCGGCAGCGCGGTCAGGCCCAGCAGCAGGTTGCCGCCGACCAGCGCCGCGACCACCCGCCGCCGCAGGCCCGGCACCGGCTCGCCGCCAAGCACGCCCACCTGCTGCGCGGCCAGGGCCAGCAGGCCGAAGAAGCCGATCCCCGCCCACATCATCAGGCGCGCGGTGGGGAAGGCGCCGGCCGGGGGCACCAGGGCCAGCAGGCCGCCCAGCAGCAGGAAGCGCGCCGGTCGGGACCCGCGCAGCAGCGGGGCCAGGAGCAGACCCAGGCCCGACAGCAGGCCGACGGCGACCCCGGCGACGGCGACCTGGGCGCCGCGGCCCAGGAAGATCCACAGGTCGACCGGCAGGAACAGCGCCTGCCCGGCCGCCATCCAGGGCCCGCGCTCGGCCAGGGCCCACAGGAAGCGCAGGGGCTCGCGGCCCGGGTCGACGTAGAGCCCGCTGCCCGCCGCTCCGTAGCCACCCTCCTGGTAGTAGAGGCGCCAGGCGCCGACCAGCAGGCCGTAGGGCAGAAGGCGCAGCAGCCGGGCCCGGCGGGGGCCCTGCGCGGTGGCCTCCCAGGCGGCGACGTAGGCCAGGGCACCCAGGAAGGGCTCGCCGACGCCCAGGCCCAGGACCGTGGCGACCAGCGCCCACAGGGGCCTCCCCGCCAGGTGCAGGTGGATCGTCGCGGCGCCGGCGACCAGGGCGAGCAGGCCGTTGCGGCCGGCGATCCAGCCGACGACCATGGCGTGGTCGTCGTCCAGCGCGAAGAGCAGGGCGGCCAGGGCGGCGGCCAGCGGCAGCCCCGGCAGCACCCGGCGGTACACGCCGGCGACCAGCGCGGCGGCCAGGCTCCACCAGGCCAGGCTGTGGGCGTGCTGCAGCGCCGGCGCGTCGGGCCACAGCGCGTAGTCGAGCTGGTGGGAGAGCACCGCCAGCGGCCGCAGGAAGCAGGCCCGCACGTCGGGATCGGCCCACCACGGCAGGATGCCCAGCTCCTGGAGCGGGCCGTTCAAGCCGGGTCCGGGCAGGAAGCAGAACAGGCCCCTCCACGGCGCGCCGACGTAGGCCACGCCCGGGTCCTGGGTGAGCACGGCCCGGTGGTACCAGTCGTCCATCACCAGGCCCGCGCCCAGGGCCGGCAGGCACAGCAGGGTCGACAGCAGCGCCACCCGCAGCGGCATGGACGGCCGGTCCAGCCAGGCCAGCAGCCGGCGCAGCACGCCTGGGCTCAGCGGCGGCGGCGCAGGGCGACCAGCAGGCCCGGCAGCAGGCCCCCCAGCCCCGCCAGGCCGGCCGCGCTGGCGCAGGCCTTGCCGCCGTCCTCCTCCTCGCCGCCGGTGTCGCCCTCGGCCACGGCGCAGTCGGGATCGACCTCGTCGCACCAGGCGTCGCAGGTCCCGTCCTCGTAGCGACCGTTCACCTCGCACAGGTCGCGGGTGCCGTGCTCGTCCTCGACCTGGTCGAGGATCCAGTCCCAGCCGACGTCGACGCGGCTGCTACCCGACTGGTACAGGCAGTTGGTGTCCCCCCAGGAGTGCACGGCGACCTGGATCCACTCGCCGCTGTCGTCGAGCTGGGCGAGCTGCGGCCCGCCGCTGTCGCCCGAGCAGATCTGCCCCCCCTCGGGGCTGGACGAGGTGTTGCTGTACAGGAACATCTCGTCGACGTCGTCGAGCACCAGGTCGGCCGAGCGCTTGGTGCCGCTGCCGCTGCCGGCGCTGCTGGTGATGCCGAAGCCCACGCTCACCAGCTCCAGGCCGACGTCGGCCTCGGTGATCGGCGTGGGGTTGATGCGCAGGGCCGGTACGGGCGCGTCGTCCTCCAGGACGAGCACGGCGAAGTCGTACTGGCCCAGGTCGCTGCCGGTCGGGCCCGAGACCAGCTCCTCGTAGTCGGGGTGCACGGCCATGTCCTCGAAGCCGACGGTGTGGTCGGGGTCGGTGACCTCGGTGCCGAAGTAGGCCTGGCCGAACTCGACGACGGCCTCCAGCGGCAGGTCCGCCCCGCAGTGGGCGGCCGTCAGCACGATCCGCGGGGTGATGATCGAGCCCGTGCAGGCGCTGAAGGTGTACTCGCCGGCGCCGGCACCCAGCGCGACGACGGCGGGGAAGCCCTCCTCGGTCTCGCCGTTGACGATGCTGGTCGAGGGCACGCCGGTCGAGGGGAGGCCAGCGGCGGCGGAGGGGAAGGAGGCCAGGAGCGGGAGGAGGGCGAGCATGGCGCGCACGGTAGCGCCGGCGGTGGCCGGGCGCGAGGGGCTCAGCGCGCCGGCCGGGCGTCCAGGGCGGCGCGCACCGTGCGCAGCAGCAGGTCGGGCGGGAAGGGCTTGTCCAGCAGGACGGGGCGCTCCCGATCCCCCAGCTCGCGCAGCAGGTCGCGGTCGGTGTGGCCGCTCATCAGCAGCACGGCGATGCCCGGCCGCAGCTCGCGCACGAGCTGGACCAGCTCGATGCCGCTCACGCCGGGCATGATGATGTCGGAGAGCACCAGGTCGACGCGGTCGCCGGAGGTCTGGACCACCTGCATCGCCTGGTAGGCGTCGGCCGCCAGCAGCACCCGGTAGCCCTGGTCCTCGAGCATCTGCTGGACGACCAGGCGGATGGCCTCGTCGTCGTCGACCACCAGCACGGTCTCGGTGCCGCGCGGGGCCTCCGTCGGCGCGACCGGGGGCGCCGCAGGCAGGGGCGTTGCGTCGAGCGCCGGCAGCAGCAGGCAGACCCGGGTGCCCCGCTCGGGCGTGCTGTGCAGGTCCACGGCACCGTTGGCCGCCCGGGCGAAGCCGAAGACCAGGGACAGCCCCAGCCCGGTGCCCCGCCCCTCGGGCTTGGTCGTGAAGAAGGGCTCGAAGGCACGCGACAGGGTCGCCTCGTCCATGCCCAGGCCGTCGTCCTCGACCTCGACGGTCACGTAGGTGCCGGGCTCCGCCTGGGCGTCCCGGGCGGCCGCTCCGGCGGCGATCTCGCGCTCGCCGACGCGGACGTGCAGGTGGCCGCCGCCAGGCATCGCGTCCCTGGCGTTGACGGCCAGGTTGACCAGGGCCTGCTCGAGCTGGGCCGGGTCGATGTGCACCGGCAGCGGCCGCAGCGGCGCGACCAGCTCGAGCTGGACGTCCTCGCCCAGCAGGCGCCGCAGCATCTTGGCTAGGTTGCTCACCACCTCGAAGGGCAGCACGCGGCAGGGTCGCGAGGTCTGGCGCCGGCTGAAGGCCAGGAGCTGGCGGGTCAGCGCGGCGGCCCGGCCCTGGGCCTTGAGCACCTGCTCCAGGTCGTCCCGCACCGGAGAGTCGGGCCGGCACTTGTCCAGCGCGAACTGGGCGTGGCCGCCGATGACCATGAGCACGTTGTTGAAGTCGTGCGCGACGCCCCCGGCCAGCCGCCCCAGGGCTTCCATCTTCTGCGCGTGCTGGAGCTGCCGGGCCAGCCGCTCCTGCTCGTCGCGTTGCTGGACCTGCTCGGTCACGTCGCGGTCGATGCCCTCGATGGCGACCAGCAGCCCCTCGTCGTCGCGGATCGCCCGGGCCCGGGTCTCGACCCAGGCGACGCTGCCGTCCCGGCGCACCCGTCGGCTCACGAAGGGCTCGATCGGCGCACCGGGGGTGGAGAGGGCGGCCTGCACGGCGGGCAGGTCCTGCGGGTGGACCGCCGCACGGGCCAGGTCCGGGTCGGCGTAGAACTCCTGGTCGGACCAGCCGGTCAGCTCCCGGCAGGAGGGGCTGATGTACTCGAAGGCCAGCGTCGGATGGGTCCGAAGGCGGTAGATCACGTCCCGGGCGTTGTCGGCCAGCAGCCGGAAGAGCGTGAGCGCCTGCTGGGCCTCGCGCTCGGCGAACCGGCAGGACTCGACCTGCCGGGCCAGCGCGTGGTTGGCCGCCTCCAGCTCCTCCACCTTCTCCACCAGCTTGGCGACCAGCCGACGGTTGTGGCGGCGAAGCAGCTCCACCTCGGGCGGGCGCGGCGCCGGCTCCGGCAGCGCGGCCTGGTTGCGCACCAGGATCTCGTGGACCTGAGAGAGCAGGGCCTCCGGCTGCTGGGGCTTCTCGACGAAGGCGGCCGCCCCCAGGTCCAGGAGCAGGCGGAGGTCCTGGGGATCGGCGTAGGAGGCCGAGTAGACCATCACGGGCACGGCCCGCAGCGCCGGGTCGGCCGTCCAGCGCATGCACAGCTCGAAGCCGTCCATCTCGGGCATGAGCACGTCGGTGACCAGCAGGTCGAAGCGCTGCGCCCGCCCCGTCGCCAGGGCCTGGACACCGCTGTGGACCACGGCCACCTGGTGCCCGGCCGCCCCCAGCAGGAGGCGCAGGATCTCGGCCCCCTCCTGGCTGTCGTCATTGACCAGGATGCGAGCCATGGGGACCTCCAACGTGAGCGACCGGGGCCTGGGGCGCGGCGACGGGCAAGGTGAACCAGAAGGTGCAGCCGTGACCCGGCTGGCTGTCGACCCCGATCTGCCCGCCCATCAGCTCCACCAGGCGCTTGCTGATCGCCAGGCCCAGGCCCGTCCCCTGGGGGCGCCGCGTGGGCCCGGCGCTGCCCTGGTAGAAGGGCGCGAACACCGCGACCTGCTCCTCGGCCTGCAGCCCGGGCCCGCTGTCCTGGACCTCGAAGCGCGCCTGGTCGCCCTGCGAGCGGACCCACACGCGCACGGTGCCGCTCGGGGTGAACTTGACGGCGTTGCCCAGCAGGTTGAGCAGGACCTGGTGGAAGCGCCGGGGGTCGCCCCGGACGACGGCGGTCGCGCCCGGGTCGGGTGCGACCAGCGACAGGCCCGCCTGGTGCGCCAGGGGCTCCACCACCTCGACCGCGCGGGCCAGGAGCGGCCGCGGGTCGAAGTCCACCGCGTCCACCTCGAGCCGCCCGGCCTGGATGCGCGAGAGATCGAGCACGTCGTTGACCAGCTCCAACAAGTGGCGCGCGCTGGAACGGACCAGCCCGAGCTGTCGGAGCTGCTCGGGGTTCAAGGGCCCGGGGAGTTGCTGCTCCAGGATGGCGGAGAAGCCGATGATGGAGTTGAGCGGCGTGCGCAGCTCGTGCGACATGGTCGCGAGGAACTGGGTCTTGACGCGGTCGGCCGCCTCCGCTCGCGCCAGCGCCGCAGACAGGTCCGCGGTGCGCTGCGCGACCCGCCGCTCCAGCTCTTCGGCACGCGCCTCCAGCTCGCGGTGCAGGTCCTGGACCAGGCGGTCCGCGGCCGCGCGGGCCCGCAGCTCGCGGTGCAGGACGAGGCCGATGACGGCCGCCGTGACCCCCACGAAGAGCAGCCCCTTGGCGGTCTGGACCCAGGGATGACTCGCCTGCAGCCACCGCTCCGCCACCTGGTCGGACACCAGGATCCAGGCGACCGACGCGGCGAGGTAGCTGCCGATCACGCGTCGAAGGACCTGGCGATCCGGCGCGAGCAGAGGACCTCCGGCTCCGGCTCCCGACGCCGGCGCAACCTCCGGCTAACCCCCACATCGGACGCTCCGCAGAGCGCGTTGCGCGGGTTGCCGCGCGCGGACTTCGGTGCGCCCCGCCAGCATCGCGCTACCTTGCGGCCCGATGTCCCCTCGCCTGCCCCGCCTTCGTGACCGCCTCGCCGCCGCCGGCCGGGCCGCGGGCAACCGCATCGCCACGCTGGCCGCGGGAGGGCTGGCGGCCGACGGCGAGCCGACGGGGCCGGGCGCGGGCGCGGGCGCGCTCCAGGCGCTGCGGGACCTGGCCGGCCCGGCCTCGGACCTGGCGCGGGCCGACGTGGCGGCGCTGCGGGCCTGGGGCCGGAACGTGCGCGCGGTCGAGGACACGCTGGGCGCGCCGACCGCCCGCGCCTACAGCCGGCTGGTCGTGTCCGCGGCCCAGGCCGACCCCGACCTGGCGCGCCTGGTGGCCTACACCCTGCCCGACCACCTGGCCCGGGTGCCCGAGGGCCAGCGGGGCCGCTACGTCAAGCTGCTGCAGGCCGTGCTGCGCGACCGCCCCGTCGCCCTGCCGCTGGTCGTGCGCACGCTGCCGGACCTGCTCGACCGCTTCGACGACATGGCCCTGGCCCGCTACCTCTCGCGCGGCCTGGAGCTGCACGAAGAGAGCGCGCGCAAGGCCGAGAGCTTCCTGCGCCTGGAGTCCGGCCAGTCCCGCAAGGTGGCTGAGACCCTGACCCGGGGCGTGGCCCTGGGCGAGGTCCAGCGCATGCTGACCCTCTACGCCCGCGCGCACTGCGGCGAGACGGTCCAGGTGCGGCCCGCCGAGCAGGGCAAGGCCTTCACCGACGGCCACCACATCTACCTGCCCGAGGTGGTGGACCGCTTCGGCGACGAGCGCGACCGCCTGGTCTACCGGGTGCTGACCGCCCGGGCGGCCGGCTACCTGGAGTTCGGCACCCTGGACCTGGACCTGGGCAGCATCCCCGGGCAGTGGCCCGAGCCGCGCCCCGACGAGCTGGAGCAGGAGCGGCTGCTGCGCGCCTTCCCCAACAGCGCGATCGCGCGGGACCTGTTCACGGTGCTGGAGAACCTGCGGGTCGAGGCGCGGGTCCGCCGCGAGTACCCCGGCGTGGCCCGCGACATGGACGCGCTGTCCGCCGACCACGCCGCCGGCTGGCGGGAGGAGCGGCCCGACCCGGCCGCCCTGGCCCCTGCCGAGCAGGCCGTCGAGTGGCTGGCGCGCCGCGCCCTGGGCCTGCCCGAGCCGACGCTGTCCGACCCGGCCGCCCTGGAGGCCGCCCGCCGCGCCGCGCCGGCCCTGGCGCGGGTGCAGGCCGAGGGCGCCAGCGTGGTCGACACGGTCCAGGCGCTGCGGGAGGCCTTCCCCGCCGTGTACGGCCTGCTGCGCCTGGCCGGGGAGTCGCAGCGCAAGGACGACCCGGGCGAGCCCCCCGCCCGCGGCGCCAGCGGCCCGGGCGCCCCCGCCCCCTCCTCCGGCGAGACCGCCGCCGACCCGCCCACCCCGGGCGGGGGGGGACGCCGCCAGCCCTCCCCCGACGAGCTCGACTACCGGCCCATGCAGGCCGACCCGATGAGCGCGGGCGTGGAGCTGGATCGCATGGAGCCGGCCGACCGGCAGGTCGAGGCCCGCGCCCTGGAGCTGCTGCGCGGCATGCGCGAGCAGGGGCAGGAGGGGGCGCTCACCGAGCTGCGCGACCAGGCCCGGCAGGAGGGCGCCTCCTACGAGGAGATGGCCGCGATGCTGGAGCGGATGGAGGCCCCCTCCGGCGGCATCGCCGAGCGCGCCGAGGGCGAGCGGGCCCCCCGCGACGACCGCCCCGCGGCGCGCGGCGTCAGCCTGGACCCCGACGTGCAGGCGCGGGCCCAGGTCCACCTCTACCCGGAGTGGGACGCCGGCATCGAGGACCACAAGCCGCGCTGGGTGCGGCTGACGGAGTACGACCTGCTGCCGGGCAGCCCCGAGTTCGTGCGCAAGGTCCGGGAGGAGCACGGGCCGCTCATCACCCAGGTCCGCCGCTCCTTCGAGGCCCTGCGCCCCGAGGGGATGCGCCGCCTGCGCGGGGTGCCCGACGGCGACGACATCGACCTGGACCGCGCGGTCGAGGCGCTCACCGAGCGCCGGGCCGGCGGCAGCCCCTCCGACCGCATCTACACCCGCCACCTGCCCCGCGAGCGCGACGTCGCGGTCGCCTTCCTGGTCGACATGTCCAGCTCGACCAACGAGGTCGCCAACGCCGAGGGCAAGCGCATCATCGACGTCGAGAAGCAGGCGCTCGTGCTGATCGCCGAGGCCGTGGACGCGATCGGCGACGCCTGCGCCATCTGGGGCTTCTCCGGCTACGGCCGCGACCAGGTCGCCTTCTACGTCGCCAAGGGCTTCGACGACCCCTGGGACGACCGCGCCCGTGAGCGCGTGGGCCGCATCACCTGGAAGATGGAGAACCGCGACGGCGCCGCGATCCGGCACGCGACGAAGCGGCTGGCCGCGCGCAAGGCGCGGGTCCGGCTGCTGGTGGTGCTCTCCGACGGCAAGCCCCTGGACTGCGGCTGCGAGCACTACAGCGACCGCTACGCCCAGGAGGACACGCGCGTCGCCTTGCAGGAGGCGCGCACGGCCGGGGTCCACCCCTTCTGCATCACCGTGGACAGCCACGGGCAGGAGTACCTGGCCCGGATGTACGGCGAGGGGGGCTACACGGTGATCAACCGGGTCGAGTCCCTGCCGCGCCGCCTGCCGCTGATCTACCGGCGCCTCACGCGCTGACCCGCCCCTCCTTGCGTCGCTGTCCCCTTCGCACTAGGGGGCGGCGCTTCCCCTCTCCCCGCCCTGGAGCCCCCGATGCGCGCCCTCGCCCTGACCACGCTGCTGCTTCTCGCCTGCGCCCAGGAGCCCGCGCCCCCCGCGCCCCCGCCCGCCCCGCCGGCCGAGGTCACGCCGCCGCCCCCGCAGCCGCAGGCGATTGCGCTGACCGGCGGGCGCGTCGACCTGGTGTCGGTCAAGAACGGCTCGGCCGAGGTGCCCGCCCGCTTCGAGGTGGTGCAGGGGCAGGTGTCCATCGACCCGCTGGCGATCCAGGCCACCACCGGCACCCTGACCATCGACCTGGCCAGCTGGAACAGCGACCTGGAGCTGCGCGACACCCGGATGAAGGAGGTCTTCTTCGGCGTGGCGGAGCACCCCACCACCACCTTCGAGCTGGCCGCCATCGACGCGCCCTCGGGCAAGCTCGAGAAGGTGGGCGACAAGGTGACGGGCACGGCGCGCGGCGCCTTGACCTGGCGCGCCGTCCGCCAGGAGCTGAGCCTGCCCGTCGAGCTGACCCGGACCGCCGACCAGGCCTACGCCGTGCACGTGCCCCGCTTCGAGCAGAGCATCGCCGCCCTGCAGATGAACGAGCCGCTGCAGGCGCTCATCAAGGTCTGCGAGCACGAGAGCGTCGACGATGTCGTGAAGGTCTCGCTGGACCTGCAGGTGGGCGTCCAGCCCCCGCCGCCGGCCGAGCCGCCCCCCCCCGCGGCCGAGGGGGAGCGCGTGCTGGAGCAGCCCGCGCGGCCCCTGGGCGACGCGCCCGCGCCTCGGCCGATCGAGCGCGCCCAGCCGGAGAGCGGCCGGGCCCTGCCCAAGTCGGGCCAGTAGGGGCCACCGTGGAGACCGGACTGCTGCACCTGCACCGCACGCTGGGCTACCTCGTCTTCGTCCTGTCGCTCGTGGGCCTCGTGCTGGCGCTCACCAAGGCGCGCACCGACGCGCGGGCCGCCCGCCTGATGGACCAGCTCCACCGCTTCGGGTTGTTGATGGCCGGACGGCTGAACATCCTGATCGGCGTCGCCACCCTGGCGGTGGGCATCTGGCCCTGGACGACCTGGTGGGCCTGGGCCGGGCTGCTGCTGTGGGCGCCCGTCGAGATCGTCAACAAGCGGATGATCAGCCCGGAGCTGGCGCTGGCGCGCGACGGAGGGGCGGCCAGCACCCGCCTGGTCGCCGGGGCGGCCGCCGAGCTGGTGCTGATCGTCGCCATCTTCGGGCTGATGTCCGCGCGGCCCTGAGCGTGCAGGTGACGCCGGTCGACCAGGACGGGGGGCCGCCCGCCGGGCCGCCGCTCTTCGCCGTCATCGGCGACGTGCACGCCAACGAGGAGCGCCTGGCCCGGGTGCTCGACCGGATCGACCAGGTGGCGGCCGAGCGCGGGCGCCTGGACGCGATCCTGCTGGTGGGCGACCTGGCCTGCGCCGGCCACGGCCGCAGCCGGTCGGCGGACAAGGTCCGCCTGTACAAGGCCCAGGTGGCGGCCGTGCTCGCCCAGGTCCGGCAGCGGGGCCACCCGCTGTACTTCGTGCCGGGCAACCACGACCTGCGCCAGGTCGACGACCCGGCCGACGTCGACGGCCGCCGGGTCGAGGTCGGCGGCCTGCGCCTGCTGGGGGTCGGCGGGGCCGGGCCGGACATCTTCGGCTTCGCCTACGAGTGGCCCGAGGAGGAGATCCGCGCCCTGCGCCTGCCGCGCGCCGACATCCTGCTGTGCCACGCCCCTCCCCGGGACACGGCGCTCGACCGCATCCACGACGGCCGCCACGTCGGCTCCTCGGCGATCCGCGACCTGGCCCTGCGCACCCGCGGCGTCCTGCTGTGCGGCCACATCCACGAGGCGCCGGGCATGGAGCGGCTGGGCGACTGCCTGTGCATGAACGTCGGCGCCCTGGGGGCGCCTTTCCCCGGCACCCGGGTGGGCTTCGTCCACGGCCTGGACCGCCTGGTCCTGGAGGACCTGGAGCACGGCACCCGGCAGGAGTGGCGCCGGTAGCGCCCCGAGGCCCTCGCCGTCCTCGCCCGCCGCCGCGCCCGCCGTTACACGGCGCCGATGTCCAAGCGCCACCCCCTCAACGAGGTCGAGCCTCCGGTCGCGATGCGGCGCGGCAAGCGCCCGGCCGCCGATCCCACGGACCGTCCCCGCCGCCCCGGTCGCCGCGAGCGCGCCCAGCAGCGGGACGCCGACCGCCCGCCCCGCTACCGCACCGCCCGGATGACGCCGGACCACTGGCACCCCGACGGCGACGCCGTCGTCCCGGGCGAGCTGCCGGTCGACGTGTGGGGCGGCATCCCCGGCGAACCGGCCGAGGTCGAGCTGCTCCACACCGGCCGCCACCGGATCGTCGGGCGCTTCCACGCGCCGGTGGGTGAGCCCCACCCGCTGCGCCGCGCGCCGGTGTGCGAGCACTTCGACGCCTGCGGCGGCTGCCCCCTGATGCACCTGGTCCCCGCCGGCCAGGAGCGGGCCCGCCTGGCCCTGCTGCGCGACGCCCTGGCCGAGGTCGGCCTGCAGGCGCTGACCCCCTCCTCGGTACAGCCCTCCCCCGAGGGGGACGAGGGCTACCGCCACGTGGTCAAGCTGGTCGTCGGCCGCTCCGACCACGGCCACCTGCGCATCGGCACCTTTGCCCGCCGCACCCACCGGGTCGTGGCCATCCCTGGCTGCAACGTCGCCACGCCCGTCCTCCGCCGGGTGATGAGCGTCGTCGCCCACACCATCATCGAGCTGGACATCTGGCCCTTCGACCCGCAGACCGGGCGCGGGACCCTGCGCCACGTCGTGATGCGCCAGAGCCGCTCCCACGGTGAGGTGCTGGTGACCCTGGTCGCCGGCGGGCGCAACCGGGCGCTGGGGATCCTGGCCGAGCGCCTCTCTGGGGCGGTGGGCGAGGTGGCCGGCGTGCACCTGCACCTCAACGACGACCCCGGCAACGCCATCTTCGCCCGCGACGAGGAGGGGCAGGTCCCCACGGTCAAGCTGGTCGGCAAGGACGTGATCGAGGAGCGCCTGGGCGAGGTGACCCTGGCGATCGGCCCCGGTGACTTCTACCAGGCCAACCCCGCGATGGCCGAGCGCATCGCCCAGGACCTGCGCGAGCTGCTGGCGCCGGACCGCGACCGGCCGCTGCTGGACCTGTACTGCGGCGTCGGGGCCTTCACCCTGGCGCTGGGCCGCGAGCACGGCTGGGCGCTGGGGGTCGAGGTGGTCGGCGGCGCCGTGTCCCGCGCCCGCGAGAACGCCCGCCGCAACCGCATCGCCGCCGAGTTCCTGGCCGGCGACACCGTCGAGCTGCTGCCCGAGGTCGGCCAGCGCCTGGAGGGGCGCCACCCGGTGGTGATGCTCGACCCCGCCCGCCGCGGCGCGGGAGAAGGCGTGCTGGCCGGGGTCCTGGCCATGCAGCCGGCGCGGATCGCCTACCTGTCGTGCAACCCGCGGGCGATGGCGCGCGACCTGGTCGAGCTGCAGGCCGCCGGCTGGCGGGTGCGGGAGCTGCGGGCCTACGACATGTTCCCGCAGACCGCGCACGTCGAGACGCTGGCCCTGCTGGACCCGCCCGAGGCGGTCGGCGAGGGGCTGGCGGCGCCGCGCCGGCGCGTGGTCCGGTAGGGGCGCGGCGGCCCCCCGCCGGGCGAGCGGCACCTCCTCCTCTGCTAAGGTGCCGGCCGATGATCGCCTCCTCCCTGCTCGCCGCCCTGGCCCTGGCCAGCGCGACCCCGGCCCTGGCCGAGGACGCGCCCACCCGGGTCTTCGTCTCCCCCTTCGTGGCCCGCACCCGCGACGCGACCGCCATCGCCTCGCTGATGCCGGGCTTCCTGCAGCAGCAGCTCGACGCGCACCCCGAGCTGGACGCCATCGCCGTGGGCGAGGTCGGGCCGGTCTACGACACCAGCGCCGAGCTCTACCTGTCGAGCTGCCCAGCGGGGGAGCACATCGGCTGCGCCTTCGTCGTCGGCGAGGTGGCCCGCGCCGAGCTGGCGCTGGTGGGCACGGTGGACACCGTCGAGGGCGCCAGCCGGGTCGAGGTCGTCATCATCGACGTGCTCGAGTCGCGCGAGGTGCTGTCATTCCAGGCGGACCTGGCCGTCGGCGACGACATGGTCTTCGCCGAGGGCGTCGCCCGGGTGCTGGTGGCGGTGGTGCGGGGCGAGGCCGGGCGCAGCGACGACATCCGCGCCGAGGACGACCCGCAGGCCGCGGCCGCGGCGGCGCAGCGGCAGGCGGAGATCGCCGCCCAGCTCGACCAGCTCAGCGCCGAGATCGGCGACGTCACGACCATCTCGACGCGGACGGAGCTGGAGATCGAGCGGCCCCGGTACACGGCCAGCGACCTGGCCGAGAAGATGGAGGAAGAGGGCGTGAAGCCCTGGGAGCGCCTGGACATGGGCCCCCGGGAGTACCTGCGCTACAAGAACTCCGACCTGTCGCTGGCCGCCTGGCGCCAGCGCGCCCAGGGCCGCAGCGGGCAGCTCTTGATCCGCGCCGGCCTGGGCATGGGCACCGGCCCCACGCACGGCGAGTACTACGGGGTCTACGCCCGCAGCGACCAGAACCTGAACGTGATCGAGGCCTACAGCTACCAGGCCGTCACCAGCGGGTCGGGCTTCGGCGCCTCGGGTAGCGTCAGCTACGGCCTGCTGCCCTTCCTGGAGGTGGGCCTGCTCGCCGGCACCTCGACGGGCCGGTATGGCCTGCTCATCGACTCCTACGTCGTGGGCGACGAGCACACGCTGGGCGAGCCCGAGGACCGGTCGAACCAGGTCCTCTTCTTCGGGCCCCAGGTCCTGGGCACGCTGCTGCCCACCTCGATCATCCGCCCGGTCGTGGGGGTGGAGTTCACGGCCCTGCTCGGCACCAGCATCTCCTCCCGCTACGACGAGCTGCCCGTGCCCGAGCTGAGCACCTTCCAAGCCCCCCTGCTCTTCCAGGCGGGCGGCCGCGTGGGCGCCGAGCTGCGGGTGGCCGACCAGCTCGACCTGTTCCTGCACCTGCCGGTCGGGATGGTGATCGCCGGCCAGGCCAGCGAGTCCAGCCGGGTGGGCAGCGACGGCCTGGACACGCAGGACATCCTTGACCCGCCGGGCCTCTCTCCCATCAGCGCCGGGGTCCAGGCCGGCGTGCAGATCCGGCTGGGCGGCCGCAAGGCCGACACCGGCGGGGTGCTGGACAGCGACCTGCTGTAGGCGCCGGGCGCGCGGGGACTGCACCGGCGCGCCGGGTCCCGCCATGCTAAGCAGCCGGCCCCCGCCGACAAGGAGGCCCGGTGACGGCGGAGCACCGCCCGGGAGTGTTCGGCCGGCTCGCCGCGGCAGTCCTGCGGCACCAGGGTCGGACGCTCGTCGTGAGCCTGATCGTCACCGTGCTGAGCGCGCTGGCGGCGTTGCGGCTGTCGGTCGACCCCGACATCCTCGACCTGTTGCCCCCCGACGACCCGACGACCCGGGCCATCGCCACCCTCAACGACGAAGAGGGGGGCACCGGCCTGCTCACCATCGCCGTCCAGGGGGGGGAGGACGAGGCGCGCCGGGCGTGGACCGAACAGCTCGCCCAGGCGCTCCAGGCCGACCCCGACGTCGCCTGGGTGCTGCACGAGGTCGACGAGGACCTGGCCTGGCGCCTGGGGATGCTGCAGCTGGACACCGACGAGCTGTCCCAGCTCCACGCCAAGCTGCAGGGCGCCATCCAGATGGGACCGGCGGCCCAGAACCCCCTGCTGGCCAGCCGCCTGCTGGCGCTGGGGCCGCTGACCGAGAAGCTGGACGACACCAAGGCCGCCCAGGTGCTCTCGGGCCAGGAGGGCGTGGACCGCATCCTGGTCCGGCCGACCGGCTCGGCGATGGACCCCGCCTTCGCCCGCCCCTTCATGCGGCGGGTGAACGAGGCCCTGGCCCAGGCGCCACCCGCGCCCGAGGGGGTCGAGGTGGCCTGGGTCGGCGGGCCCTACCGGCACGCGGTCGAGGACCTCGAGGCCGTGCTGCACGACCTGACCGCCACCCTGGGCGTGTCGCTGAGCGTGGTCCTGCTCTTCATGGCGGCCGCCTTCAAGCGCCCCCGGGCCGTGCTGCTGATCCTCGGGCCCCTCATCGCCGGCAACGTGTGGACCCTGGGCCTGGCGGGGTTGGCGGTCGGCCGGCTCAACACCTTCACCAGCTACTTCACCGCCGTCCTGATCGGCCTGGGCGTGGACTTCGGCATCCACCTCTACGCCCGCTACCGCGAAGAGCGCACCCACACGCCCACCCCGGCGGCCGCCGTGATCCGGGCCTGGGACCGCACCGGTCCCCCCAGCCTGACCGCCGCGGTGACCAGCGCCGCGGGCTTCGCCGCCCTGTGGATCGCCGGCTTCGAGGGCTTCCGCCAGCTCGGCACCCTGCTGGCCTCGGGCATCCTGCTCTGCCTGCTGGCCGAGCTGCTCCTGCTGCCGATCCTGCTGGTGCGCTTCGACCCGGGGGTGGCCCCGGACCACACCCCCCCGGTGGTGCAGCGCGCCGGCACCCTGCCCTACCGCTTCGCCCCGCTGGGCATGCTCCTGGCGCTGGCGATCGTGGCGGTGTCCGCCACCCGCCTGCCCCAGGTCCAGTTCGAGTTCGACATCAGCGAGCTGCGCAGCGAGGGCAAGGCCTGGGCGGACCTGGACGAGTCCCAGCGGGCCTTCGCCCGCAACAGCTACGCGCCGCTCATCGTGAGCTACCCGGATCACGCCACCCTGGCCGCCGAGCACCAGCGCCTGCAGGCGCTCGTCGATCAGGACCAGGCGCCGATGATCAAGGGGGTGCTCAGCCTGGCCTCCGTGCTGCCCCAGGACCAGGCCGCGCGGGTCGAGAAGCTCCAGCAGATCGCGCAGCTCGCCCGCGAGGGGGACCTGCGGTACCTGCCCCCCCCGGTCCAGGCCAACCTGGCGCGGATCCGCCAGTCGGACCCGCGGATCCTCGAGGCCACCGACCTGCCTCCGGCCATCCAACAGCTCCTGGGCGCCCACGACGGTCACCACCGCCTGGTCCTGCTGCCCGACGGCAACATGTGGGACATCCGGCAGATGGTCGAGCTGCGCCGCTCGGTGCAGACGCTGCTGCCCGGGCAGGTGCCGGCCAGCGAGTACCTGGCCACGGCCCTGCTCTACGACCTGATGCTGCGGGACGCGCCCCGCATCGCGGGCCTGGCGCTCCTGCTGGTCTTCCTGGCGAGCTGGCTCGACCTGCGCAGCCTGACCCGCGCGGTGGTCGCCATGGGCGCCCTGCTGTCGGGCATGGCGATGACCGGCGCGGCGATGGCGATCTTCGACGTGAAGCTGTCGATGGCCAACTTCGTCGGCGTTCCGATCCTGATGGGCATCGGCATCGACGTCGTCATCCACCTGCTGCACCGCATCGAGGAGGAGGGGCCCGGCGGCATCGCCCGCGCCATGCGCACGACGGGCTGGGCGGCCATCATGAGCGCGCTCACCACGGTCATCTCCTTTGCGTCGCTGACCCTGGCGGACAGCAAGGGCGTCCAGGGCCTGGGCGAGCTGATCGTCCTCGGCCTGGGCATGGTGGTGCTGGCTGCCTTCGTGATGATCCCGCTGGGCTGGATGGTCGTGTGGCGCAACGAGCCGGCGCCGGGCAACCTCAGGCCTGGAGCACCTTCCGGATCATCGTCGCCGTGAAGTCGTGGTCGGGCCGGAAGGCCAGCCGCACCTGCTCCTCGCAGGGGTGGATCCGGACCCGACGCACCCGGCCGTGACCGATGCCGTCGACCAGGGCTCGCACCGGGCGGTAATCGCCGCGGAGCACCTCGATCTCCACCTGCACGTCCCGAGGCAGCACGAAGGGAGACAGCCGGGGCGTGTGCGGGCAGATGGGCGTGATGTGCAGCGCCTCGGCCTGGGGGTGGCTGGGCACGCCGCCCGCCGAGAAGCTGTAGGCGGTGCTGCCCAGGGCGGTGGCGACGATCAGGCCGTCGCAGGTGAGCTCCTCCACCACGGTGGTTCCGCCCACGCGCACCCGCAGCAGCGCCATGGCGCCGTCCACCCGCTCGACGAAGACGTCGTTGACCGCGCGGGCGCGGTGCGCCTCGCCCCCCTCCGCCGGCTCGATCTCCGCCTGGAGCATCGGGAAGGAGAAGACGCGGTACCGCTGCTCGCGGATGCAGGCCGCCAGGGCGTCCACCGCCGCCGGCGCGTCGGGGTCGACGTCGTTGAGCAGGAAGCCCAGGCGCCCGGCGTTCACGCCCAGGTAGGTCAGGTTGGTGCCGAGCTCCCGCACCGTCGAGAGCAGCCAGCCGTCGCCGCCGATCGTGACGCAGACCCCCTGCGGCACCCCGTCGCCACCCAGGCGCTCCTGCAGCAGGCGCAGGAGGTGCTGGGCGCGGGGGTTGCGGCGGTCGGCGTGCAGCATGGGCCTCGGGCGCCACCTACCCCGCTCGCGGCGTCCAGGGTGGCAGGCCCTCCAGCGGCGCGACCTGCGCGCGGGCCCGGAGGCGCTGCACCGCGCGGGCCACCGCCGGCCGACGCAGCAGGGCGACCAGCACGCGGTGCCGACCCGGCAGGTCCACCAGCGCCAGGCCCGCCACCAGGGTCAGGATGCCCTGGCCCGGGGTGAAGAGCATCAGCAGGCCGAGCGCCAGCAGGACGCCGCCCGCCAGGTTGCGCAGCAGCAGCAGGGCCAGCGCGCCGGGCGTCGCCTGGGCCAGGCGGCGGCGCAGCGGTGGGTGCGCCGCCGTGACGTAGTCCACCGGCAGGCGGACCAGCAGCAGCGGCACCACCACCATGCTGGCCAGGGCCACGACCGCGCTCACCACGGTCAGGGCCACCCAGAACGACGGCGGCAGGCGCGAGAGCAGGCCAGGGTCCAGGTTGGGCATCGACGGCACGACAGCTCCGTCTCCCACCTACCCGTGCCCGCGGGCCCGGGCGCGCCATCCCTTGCGCTCCCCCCCCCTCCGGGTGAAGCGGAGCCCCTCGTCCGCCATGGGAGCCCGCATGATCCCCCTCCTCCTCTCCGCCCTGCTCGCCTGCACCACCGAGACGCCCGCGCCCGCGGTCCCGGCCCCCCCGACCGCGCCGCCCCCCGCCGCGCCCGCGCCGGCCGCCGAGCCCGCCGCCGACGCGGTGCACGTCGCCGACGCCTGGGTGCGCGCCATGCCTCCGGGAAGCCCCAACACCGGCGCCTTCATGAGCCTGCACAACGCCGGATCCGCCCCGACGGCCATCGTGGGCGCCAGCTCCGACGTGGCCGAGAAGGTCGAGCTGCACACCCACGTGATGGAGGGGGGCGTCGCGCAGATGCGGCCGGTCGAGCGCTTCGAGCTGGGCGCGGACGCCATGCACGAGCTCAAGCCCGGCGGCGACCACATCATGTTCATCGGGCTGAAGGGCGACCTGGCGCTGGGTCACGACGTGGCGGTGACGCTGCGCTTCGCCGACGGCAGCGAGCAGGTGGTCACCGCGCCCGTCCAGGACATGCCGGCCGCGGGCGGCGCGGGGGACGCGATGGGCGGGCACGCCCACTGATGGAGCCCCCTGCCGCCGCGACGCGCACCCCCCTGCGCCGCGCCGCGAGCCTGGTCGGCTGGGGCCTGTTCGTGGGCGCCCTGGTCGTGCTGTGGCGCGACCCGACCCTGCTGCAGCGCCTGCGGCACGGGGCCGGCGAGCAGCCCGACCCCTCCGACACCTGCGAGCTGTCCAGCGGCGCGCCCTGCGTGGCGCGCTTCTCCGATGGCCTGGAGGCGCGGCTGCAGGTCTCGCCCGCCGGCTTCCTGCCGGGCACGCCGGTGACCTGGACCGTGACGCTCAGCGACCCGCAGGTCCAGGCCACCGGCCTGGAGCTGACCGGCGTCTCGATGCCGATGGGCCTGACGACGCTGAAGGTGCAGAACACCGGCCCGGGCACCTGGCAGGCCGAGGGCGCCCTGCCGCTGTGCAGCATCACGCAGATGGAGTGGCGCGCCGACGTGCTGCTGGAGGGCGGCGGGCGGGAGCGGGTCGCGGCCTACCGGTTCTGGACCGTGGGCCAGGCCCCCGCGCCGGAGCAGCCCCCGGGCCGCGGCGCCGGCGCGCCGGGCGCGCCCGCCCCGACCTGGGGCGACTTCACCGTGGACACCGCCCAGGGTCCCCTCGCCCTCTCCGACCTGCGCGGCAAGCTCGTGTTGCTCTACTTCGGCTACACCGCCTGCCCCGACGTCTGCCCCACCACCCTCTCCACCCTGGGCGCCGCCCTGCGCCAGCTCGACCCCGCCGACCAGGAGCGGATCGCCGGCCTGATGGTCAGCCTGGACCCGGCCCGGGACGGCCTGGAGCGGCTGCAGACCTACACCGGCCACTTCCACCCCGCCTTCCGCGGGGGAACGGCCGACGACGCCGCGCTGGAGCGCATCACCGCCGACTGGGGCATCTCCTGGCGGGTGGTGCCCCTGGGCGACTCCGCCATGTCCTACGCGGTCGACCACGCCACCTACAGCATCCTGGTGGGCCCCGACGGCGCCGTGATCCAGACCATCGAGCACGGCACCTCGCCCGACCAGGTGGCCGCCACCCTGCGACAGGTGCTCGCAGGGGCTCCCGCCGCGCCTCCGCCTGGGGAATGATGGGCGGCCACCCGGAGCCCCCATGCGCATCGTCATCCTCGGCGCCGCCGGCCGCGACTTCCACGACTACCTGGTCCTGTACAAGGACGACCCCTCGGTCGAGGTCGTGGCCATCACCGCCACGCAGATCCCCTACATCGACGACCGGCGCTTCCCCGCCGCCCTGGCCGGCCCGCGCTACCCGCACGGCATCCCGATCGTGCCCGAGGACGAGATCGAGGCGCTGATCGCCCGCCACGGCGTGCAGCAGTGCGTCTTCGCCTACTCCGACGTGAGCAACGACTACGTCGCGCGCATGGCCGCCCGGGTCAACGCCGCCGGGGCCGACCTGGTCATGCCGGGCGCCCGCACGATGCTGCCCAGCAGGAAGCCGGTCATCGGCGTCGGCGCCGTGCGCACCGGCTGCGGCAAGAGCCAGACCACCCGCTGGATCCTGGAGCACCTGGCCGCTCGCGGCCTGCGCGCCGTCGCCATCCGGCACCCGATGCCCTACGGCGACCTGGTCGCCCAGGCGGTGCAGCGCTTCGCCACTCGCGCCGACCTGGACCACCACCGCTGCACCATCGAGGAGCGCGAGGAGTACGAGCCCTACCTGGAGCTGGGCCGCGTCGTCTACGCGGGCGTCGACTACGCCGGCATCCTGGCCCAGGCCGAGCAGGAGTCCGACGTGATCCTGTGGGACGGCGGCAACAACGACCTGCCGCTGATCCGGCCCGACCTGCACTTCGTCCTGCTCGACGCCCACCGCCCCGGCCACGCGCGGCAGTGGTACCCGTCCGAGGCCCAGGTCCGCCTGGCCGACGTGGTCCTCGTCGCCAAGGCCGACACCGCGCCGGCCGAGGCCGTGCAGGCCGAGCGCGCCCTGGCCGCGGCGCTGGCGCCGGGCAAGCCCGTGGTCGCCATCGGCAGCCGGCTCACCCTGGACGGCATCGACGAGGCGGCGCTGCGCGGGCGCCGCGTCGTCGTGGTCGAGGACGGGCCGACCACCACCCACGGCGGCATGGGCTACGGCGCCGCCACCCTGATGGCGCGCCGCTGCGGCGCCGAGATCGTCGACCCGCGGCCCTACCTGGTGGGCGAGCTGGCGGCGACCTTCCGCAAGTACCCGACCCTGGGGCCCCTGGTGCCGGCCATGGGCTACTCCGACCAGCAGCGGGCCGACCTCGCCGCCTCGCTGGTCGCGGCGCCCGCCGACGTGGTCCTCAACGGCAGCCCCATCCAGCTCGACCGCCTGGTGACCATCGACAAGCCGATCCACCGGGTCCGCTACGACCTGGACGAGCTGCCGGGAGAGCCGGCGCTGGCGCCCCTGGTCGACGCCTTCCTGCAGGATCGCGGCCTGTCGCCTCGCGGCGCTTGACGGTGCGGCTCCGGGCGGCCAACCTGGATCCACAGGGCCCGGACCGCTGAGGTGTCGAATGCGACAGGCGCTGGAGGTGCGTGGACGGCTCCTGGGCGGCGCGCTGCTCACGTTGATCGCCTTTGCCGTGGCCTGCGGGACCGCGGGCCCGAACAGCCCCGACGCGGACGCCGACTGGCACGGCAGCACCGGCGGCGGCGACGGGGGCAGCCAGGACGGGGGCAGCGCCGACGGGGGCACCGAGGCGCCCGGGGACACCGGCGCGGACGGGGACACGGGCGCCGACACCGGCCAGCCCGCCGACACCGGCGCGCCTGACGACGCGTGCGAGTCCCTGCCGCCCGTGACCTGGACGCTGGTGCCGCAGGACACCAACGGCATGGCCACGCCCGTCCAGGCCCGCGCCTCGGTGCTGGAGGGCTGGCGCGTGCTCGATCACGTCTCGATCCGCGCCTACGAGTTCCTCAACTACTACCACTTCGACCACCCGCACCCCGAGGCGGGGCAGCTCGGCCTGGCGGCGCAGCTCCGGCAGGTCGACGCCGGCCGGATGTCCCTCCACCTGGCGGTCACCAGCCCCCTGGTCGACGACGACGCCCGCCCTCCCCTCAACCTGGTGCTCAGCGTCGACACCTCCGGCTCCATGTCCGGCCAGGACTTCGACCTGGCCCGCGCGGTGCTGATGGGAGTGGCCGGTCGCCTCGACCGCGGCGACACCGTCAGCGTGGTGTCCTGGAACCAGGACCAGCACGTCCTGCTGGATCGCCACCCGATCACCATGCCCTACGACCTCGCCCTGGTGCAGGTGATCGCCGGCCTGGACACCGGCGGGGCGACCAACCTGTCCTCGGGGCTGGTCGAGTCCTACCGGCTGGCCGAGGCCGGGTGGCTGGACCGGGGCCTGAACCGCGTGCTGATCGTGACCGACGGCGGCGCCAACCTGGGTCAGACCGACGTCGACCTGGTCCGCTCGATGACCGGCGAGCGCGGCGCCCACGGCATCCACCTCGCGGCCGTCGGCGTCGGGGACCCGCTCGCCTACCACGACGGGATGGTCGACAGCATCTCCCAGCTCGGCCAGGGCCCCGGCCTGTTCGTCGCCACCTCCGAGGACGTGCGAGAGCTGATCTCCGACCGCTTCGTCGAGCTGTTCGACGTCGCCGCGCTCGACCTGGCGCTGGAGCTGACGCTGCCCCCCGGCTTCGAGCGCGTGGACATGGAGCCCGACCCGCGGCAGGGCATCCCCGAGATCGGCCCCCCGGTCCAGCACCTGGCGCCCAACCGCTCCCTGGTGCTCCAGCAGGTCCTCCAGACCCGCTGCCCCGAGCTGCTCGACGCCACCGCGACCGTCACCGGCCGGGTCACCTGGGTCGACCCCACCACGGCCGAGCCCCGCAGCGCCGAGCAGACGTGGACGCTGGACGAGCTGCTGGCCACCGACGGGGTCGCGCTGCGCAAGGCCGAGGCCGTCGTCGCCTACGCCGAGGCGCTCAAGCTCAGCAAGAGCGCCGCGGCCCCGCAGGACACCGCCACGGCGCTCTCCCTGGCCGGCGAGAAGCTCGCGCTGGCGCTGGCCGACCGGCCCGACGACCCGGACCTGGCCGAGATCCAGGCGGTCCTGGCCGCGCTGGCGCCGTGAGGCGCGCCCGGCCCTATGGGTAGACCAGCGGGTCGCCGTCGTCGGCGTCCCCGCAGGCGTCGGTCCAGCCGTCGTCGTCGGCGTCGTCACCGGCCTGGGCGCAGAAGGGGAAGGTCATCCCCGCCACGTCGCCCGCCCCGCTGCCCGAGCCGGTGAACCACTCGTACACCGCGTCCTCGGTGCCCTTGCCGATGCCCAGGCTGTCCGCGGGCAGGTCGGCCACCGCCTCGGTCAGGTCGACCGAGGAGGGGTCCAGCCCCGTGCCGCAGGTCCAGCCGACCAGGCCGTCCACCGCGCTCATCTCGCCGTACTCGAGCAGGAAGCTGCCGTCCTCGCGCAGGATGTAGGTGAAGGTGTTGGCGCCTCCCAGCGAGTACTCGTCCACCTCGATGAAGTAGACCGCCACCGCGTCGTCGTGCTCGATCCAGTGGACCTCGCCGCCGGCGCTGGGGTTCAGGTCGTCCCACCAGGCGGCGATGCCGGCCACCCGCCCGCTCTCGAAGGTCACGGCGGCCTCGCCGTAGTCGGTGGTCGCCGAGCCGAACAGCAGCCGGCCGTTGCTGATGACGTAGGCGTTGCTGCGGTCGCTGCCGCAGAAGGGGTACCGGAAGCTGCCGAAGGAGATGTACGAGGCCGAGTCGTCGGACAGCCGCAGGGTCGTCACCGTGTCCGTGTCGCCGGCGTCCGTCCCACCGTCGCAGTCGTTGTCCAGTCCGTCGGTGTCGTCCTCCCAGGCGTAGGGGTGCACGCTGCGGTCGGTGTCGTCGCAGTCGTCCCCCGTCCACTCGTCGGACTCGAAGCCGTCCTGGTCCGCGTCGTAGTCGTTCCACCCGTCGCAGTCGGTGTCGACGCCGTCGTACCAGCTCTCCTCCGCGTCGGGGTTGACGTCCTCGTCGGTGTCGTCGCAGTCGCCGCCGGCGTCGGCCCAGCCCGACAGCGGCTCGCAGGAGACGAAGCGGTCGGCGTCGCTGCCGAAGCCGTCGCCGTCCTCGTCGGGGTAGTAGGTCGTCGCGTCCGTCGTACCGACGTCGTCGTCGTCGGCGGCCCCGTTGCAGTCCTCGTCGGTGTCCAGGTCGTCGCAGATCTCGACCTGGTCGGGGTTCACGTCGGACCGGCCGTCGTCGCAGTCGGTGCCGCCCCCCGCGGGCGCACGCCAGCCATCGGCGTCGGCGTCGTAGTCGTCCGCGTCGTCACAGTCCTGGTCGACGCCGTCGTACCAGATCTCGTCGGCGCCCGGGTTCACGGCCGGGTCGTAGTCGTCGCAGTCCTGGTCGTCCAGGCCGTAGCCCTCCCGCGGCTCGCAGGTGACCACGGGCGTGCCGGTGGCGCCGTAGCCGTCTTCGTCGGCGTCCGGGTACAGGACGTCGGGGTCCACCACGCCCGGGTCGGCGTCGTCCGCCAGGTCGTTGCAGTCCTCGTCGACGTCGGCGTCGTCGCAGATCTCGTCGGCCGAGGGGTTCACCTGTTCCGCCTCGTCGTCGCAGTCCCCGCCGCCGAAGGCCGCGCTGTCGAAGCCGTCCTGGTCGGCGTCGTAGTCGCTCCAGTCGTCGCAGTCCTGGTCGAAGCCGTCGTACCAGACCTCGACCGCGTCGGGCCCCACGGTGATGTCGCCGTCGTCGCAGTCGCCCTCGGCCACGCCGTAGCCGTCACCGTCGTGGTCGGTCGTCTGGCAGTAGAGGTTCTCGCCGCCGGGCGTGCCGTAGTCGCTGCCCGGCGCCCAGCTCTCGTAGGAGGCGCACCACCCGTCGGCATCGTCGTTCAGGTCGGCGGCCAGGAAGAAGGCGTCCAGGGTCATGCTCGCGCCGTCGGGATCGGGCATCGAGGCCCCGTCGTCCCAGGACACGTCGTCGAGCCGCACGTCGCCGGCGTAGACGGCGAAGCTGTCCGACTCGTTGGACAGGTTCAGCCCCTCCCACTGCCAGGCGACCACGACCCCGCCGTTCGTGCGGAAGTCAGCGTTGCTGCCGAGCACCAGGTAGGCCCCCGGCTCCAGGGACAAGAGCCCGTCCGGGCTGATCTTGTGGTCGGCGTCGCCGTCGGACCGCAGCGTCAGCCCGTCCAGGTAGAGCGTGCGGCCGCTCTGGTTCTGGACCTCGACCCACTCGCCGTCGGGATCGGCCACGTCGCGCGGGTTGGCCATGATCTCCGTGATGACCAGGTCCCCGAAGGCCCACGCGCCCTCGTCCACCAGCCCGTCGCAGTCGTTGTCGACCAGGTCGCCGGCCACCTCGTCCAAGAGCGGGCTGCGGCCGGCGTCCGCGTCGTCGCAGTCGGGGACCTCGGCGCAGGTGGTCACCTCGTCGCCGTCCGCGTCGTAGCCCTCGTCCACGTCCCCGTCGCCGTCGTTGTCGACGCCGTCGCACTCCTCGCCGTCCGCGCAGTCGGCGATCCCGTCGTCGTCGGCGTCGCCGAAGTCCTCGTCCACGTCGCCGTCGCCGTCGTTGTCCAGCCCGTCGCACTCCTCGGCGTCCAGGCAGTCGGCGGTCCCGTCGGCGTCGGTGTCGGCCCAGCCCTCGTCCACCAGGTCGTCGCAGTCCTCGTCCGCGCCGTTGCACAGCTCCTCGGCGCCGGGGAAGACGTCGGGATCGGTGTCGTCGCAGTCGCCGTCCTCCAGCGGGACGCCGTCGTTGTCCTGGTCGGTCAGGGCGCCGGTGGTGCCGCCGTCCCCGGTGCCGCCGTCGCCCGTGGGCGTCCCGCCGCCGGTGTCGTCGCCGTCCTTGTCGCCGCAGGCCGGCAAGGTGAGCAGGAGGAGGAGGCCGAAGGGGAGGAGGGCGAGGTGGGACACGAAGGCTCCAGAGCGCACTGGCCTGAGGAGGAGCGGCGGGCGCGAGGCCGACCACCCGTAGCCGGGTGGTGCCATTGTTGCCGCCTTCGGCCGGACCTGCTGAGGCCTCGCCCGGGTGACCCAAGCGCCACGGGATCGTCACCTCGGCGCCCCGCCGCGCGAGGGAGACTGCGCGCGTGAAGCCCCTGGACCTGGTCTCGCCGCCGCGTCGCATGCCCGTCCAGCCGGCGTTGACCATCCAGGCGCCCTCCGGCCTGGCGAACGGCGAGTGCTGGTGGATCGGCATGGACACGATCTCCTTCCTGTGCCCGGAGCGCCTGGAGCCCGGCACCTGGGTCGAGCTGCGCCTGGACCCAGGCGGCGGTCGGCCCGCCACCTTCCTGCGCGCCCGGGTGGACGCGCTGGCCCAGGGTCGCCACGCCCGGGGCTACCTGCACGCGGGCCCCTTCAGCCCGGCCGGCCGGACCAGCCTGGACCAGGTCGAGGCCACCGTGCGCAGCCTCAACCCGCAGGCCGCCCCCCGGCGGCGCGACCCCCTGGCCGCCATCGAGCAGGACCTGCAGCAGCACGGCCGTCGGCTGCCGGGCACGATCCCCCCCGCCGACGGCGCGACCCGGCCGCCGCCCGGCCCGGTGCCCGGGCTGCGCTTCGACCGCGGTCCCCCGGCTTCGCTGCTGGTCGAGCTGCCCACGCGCGAGCTGGTGCGCATGCACAGCCGCCTGGACCGCAAGATGCCGCGCCTGGTCCTGCCGGCCGTGCCGGGCCCCCGGCGGGGCGAGATCCTGCTGGTCGCGATCCGGCTGCCCTCGGGCCTGTTCCTGCAGAGCGAGGCCGAGGTCGGACAGGCCGACGCCGACACGCTGGAGCTGCGCCTGCGGGGCGACGTCGCGAGCGTGTACGCCCAGCTCAGCCACGAGGCGCGCTGAGCCCCGGGCAGCGCGTGCGCCCAGGAGGCCCCGCCGCCGGCGTGCTCAAGGCGCCCGCCGGAGCTCCTCCACCGCCGCCCGGACCGCCTCGACCAGCTCCCGCGCCCGGAAGGGCTTCTGGATGATCCGCGCGGCGCCCAGCTGCTGGAGCTGGCCCATCTCCCGCCGCATCACCTTCGCCGTCAGGAAGATCACCGGCAGGTCGGCGCAGCCCTCCAGCGTCCGCAGCTCGCGCAGGGTCTGTGGCCCGTCCATGCCCGGCATCATCACGTCGAGCAGCACCACGTCCGGTCGCTGCTGCGAAGCCCGGGCCAGGGCCGCCGGGCCCCCCTCCACGCTGTCGACCTCCATCCCGCCGATGCCCTCCAGCATCAGGCGCACGACCTCTCGAATCGCCGGATCGTCGTCGACGTGCAGGACGCGCGGTACCGGGCTCACGTCGGCGCTCCAGCGGTCACGGGCCCCTCCGCGGACAGCAGGCGGAAGGAGAAGGTCGTGCCGCGCGGCGCGGCCGACTCGAACCAGATGCTACCGCCGTGCGCCTCGACAATGGCCTTGGCGATGCTCAGGCCCAGGCCGGTGCCGCCGCTGCCGCGCCGGTCGGTGGCGTCGGCCTGGGAGAAGGGCTGGAAGACCCGCGCGCGGAAGTCCTCGGGGATCCCCGGCCCCTGGTCGGTCACGTGCACGACGATGTGGCCGTCGGTGCGGACCATCGACAGGAGCACCCGGCCGCCGGGGGGCGAGAACTTGACGGCGTTGCCGATGAGGTTGGTGAGCACCTGGAGCAGGCGGTCGCGGTCCCCGAGCACCAGCGCCGGCCCCGTGGCGAGCTCCCGCGCGAGCAGCACCCCGTGCAGGTCGGCGAAGCCCCGGTTGGCCTGGGCGGCGGCCTCGAGCAGCTCGGTGCCGTCCAGCACCTCCATGCGCAGGCGCAGCCCGCCGGTGCTGATGCGCTCCATGTCCAGGATGTCGTTGATCAGCCGGACGAGGCGCTCGCCGCTGTCGTAGGCGACGTCGACCATCCGGCTGGCCGTCTCCGACAGGGGGCCCAGCAGCCCGTCCCGCAGGAGCTCCAGCGAGCCGAGCATCGAGGTCAGCGGCGTGCGCAGCTCGTGGCTCACGGTCGAGACGAACTCGTCCTTCATGCGCTCGACCGCCTTGCGCTCGGAGATGTCGCGCAGCACGCCCAGGAAGGCCGGGCCGTCCCCCAGCCCCAGCGCGCTGACCGACAGCTCCAGCGGGAAGCGGGTCCCGTCGGCCCGCTGCCCCTCGACCTCGTTGAGGCCCCCCACGACCCGGGAGGCCCGGTCGGCCCGGTAGCGCTGCACGTAGCCCTCGTGCCGCCCGCGATGGGGCTCGGGCATCAGCACCGAGACCGGCTGGCCGACCAGGTCCTCGACCGGAAAGCCGAACATCCGCTCGACCGCCGGGTTCGCCGTGCAGATCCGCCCCTGGTCGTCGATGGTGAGGATGCCGTCGACCGTGTTCTCGACGATGGCGCGGAGGTGCCGCTCCCTCGCCTCGAGCTCCCAGGTGGCGCTGCGGAGCATCGCCGTGCGGGCGTCGACCAGCCGGGTCACCGAGTCGGTCCGGCTGACCAGGGTGGCCACGGCGACGGCGCTGGCTCCGGTCAGGGCCACCCCTGCCAGCAGCACGAACACCCCCAGGGTGGACCAGCCTGGCGCCGCCAGGGGCGCCGCGGGTCGTACGACGGCGAGCACGGACGCCCCACCGATGGGGATGCGGTGGACCGCGTGCACGCCCTCCTGCGCCCCGGCGGCGGTCAAGGCAGGCGCCGGGGAGGAGGGGTGCTGGTCCACCTGGTGCACGTGCAGCGGGGCGACCGGCCCCTGGCTCCAGTCGGTGAACAGGTACAGGTCGACGCCGCCGACGGCCTGCACGCCGGGCAGCCGCTCGTCCAGGACGAGGGCGGCCACGTCGTCGAGGTGGGTCGAGGCGACCACCAGGCCCGCGCGCGCGACGGCGACCTCCTCGCGCGCCCCCTGGCCCGGGACCTCCTTCTCGCGGGCGCGGCGCACGACCACCCGGCTCAGGGGCCGCTCGGCGGCCTCCAGCCCCTCCACCGAGACGCTCGAGCCGGTGCGCTGCGCTTCCTCGGCGGCGGCGCGCCAGGTGGCCCGGCTGCCGAAGTCCAGGGCGGCCAGGCCGGCGCCGGCGGGTTCGGCGAAGCGGACGCCGTAGCGGGTGGGCGCCCCCGCCTCCTCCGGGGTCGGCTCCAGCCACAGCACCGCCTCCAGCCCGGGGAAGCGCTCCAGGAACACCGCGGCGAAGGTCCGGAACTCCTCGGCCTCGACCCGCTCCGAGCCTCGGAAGAAGGCAGACATCGCCTCCACCACGCCGAGCTGGGCGGTCACCTCGCGCTCCAGCGCCAGCATGACCGAGCTGGCGGCGTCGGCGAAGGCGACCTGGTGCCGCGCGCGGTCCCGTCCGTACTCGTAGCGGTTCGCCAACCGCACCGAGCCGACCGTGGCCAGCAGGCCCAGGCCGGAGAGCAGGATCGTGGGCGCGTGGCGAGTGAGGGCCATGGGTACCGCCGAGGCTACCGCAGGAGGCCCGGCGGGGCCGCGCGGGGTTCGTGGGCCGCGCGCCCCCAGCCGGCCGCTTGGCCGCGCGCCGGGCTCAGGGGACGACCGCCCCGTCCTGGACGATGACGTCGTAGGCGTAGCCGGCCCCGAAGTCCTTGTCCGTCACCACCGTGCCGCGGATGGTCACCACGTCCCCGACGGCCACCGTGTCCTTGATCTGCAAGGTCAGGTCGTGATCTCCGCCGGTGGAGGAGCCGCTGCCGTCCTGGAGGTGGACCCAGTTGGCGCCCATGATGTTGGGGTTGAACTTCACGACCTTGCCGCGGACGGCGACGGGCTTGCCCGCCAGCTCGGCCTTCTGGGCGAAGACCTCGGAGACCGTGCGCGCGTCGGCGCCCTCGGCCTTCGGGACGGCCTCCACCGGGGCCGCGGATGCGTCGGCGCCGTGGGGCGCGGCGGCGGCGGGATCGGCGGGGGCGGGAGCGGCGCCCGCGGAGCCGTCGATGGGCGGGTGGCCGGGGGGCAGGCCCGCGGGCCCGGTGGCGGCGGCGGGGTCGGCGGCGGGCGCGGCGCCTTCGGGGGTGGCGGTCGGGGCCTGGGAGTCGCAGGCCAGGAGGACGGAGAGGAGGAGGACGAGCACGGGGACACCTCGGCGAGGGGGCCCGCTGCGCTATCCGACGCCAGCCGCCCTGGGAAGCGACGCGCGGTCGCGGGTGACGCTGCGGCCTGCCGGCCGCGCCCTGTGCTACCTGGCCCGAGTCTTGCCAGTGGCAACCCCCCTGATGTCCCCAGCTCCCCGCCCGGCCCCCGTCCTGCCGCTTCCCGCCCCTCCTCGCTGGGCGGAAAGCTCCACGCCCCCGTGTGCGAGCACACACTGCCCCCCCACGGCGGCCCTCCCTCCAGCCCCGGCCCCCCTCGCATGACGGTCATCACCGCCATCGCCACCCTCGGCGGCCTCTGCGTCCTGCTGGCCCTGCTGCTGGTCCTGGCGGACCGCAAGCTCCAGGTGTTCGAGGACCCCCGCATCGACGTCGTCGAGGACCTGCTCCCCCACGCCAACTGCGGCGCCTGCGGCCAGCCCGGCTGTCGCTCCTTCGCCGAGGCCCTGGTCGGCGGGCGCGCCCAGCCGGCCCAGTGCACCGTCGGCACGGCTGACTCCCGCCAGGCCATCGCCGCCTTCCTGGGGGTCGACGTCGGGGCCGCCGACAAGCGGGTGGCCCGCCTGGCCTGCGCCGGCGGCAGCAACGTCGCCCGTGACCGCGCCCTCTACCGGGGCACCTCGTCCTGCGCGGCGGCGGCGACCGTCGGCGGCGGCAAGGGCTGCACCTGGGGCTGCCTGGGCCTGGCCGACTGCGCGACCGCCTGCACCTTCGGCGCCATCACGATGGACGCGCACGACCTGCCCGTCGTGGACGAGGAGAAGTGCACGGCCTGCGGTGACTGCGTGCTGGCCTGTCCCAAGGACCTCTTCAGCATCCAGCCGGCCCGCCACCGCCTGTGGGTGGCCTGCCGCTCGGCCCTCGCCGGCGACGAGATCCTCGCCGACTGCGAGGTCGCCTGCACCGCCTGCGGCCGCTGCGCCATGGACGCGCCCGGCCTCATCACCATGAAGGGCAACCTGCCCGTCATCGACTACGCCCGCGGTCCCCTGAGCCCGGTCCCGACCGAGCGGTGCCCCACCGGCGCCATCGTCTGGCTGGACGAACACCAGGGTCCCGTCAAGGGCGCCGCCGCTCACCCCGTCATCCGCAAGGGGCCCCGCCCCGCCGCCCGCACCTGAGAGAGGACGACATGAAGGCCCGTGACCTCATCGAGGCAGTCAAGAAGGTGTTTCCCGGACAACAGGACGCGGCGGCGACCGCTGTGAAGTACCCCGGCGAGCGCGCAGCCCTGGACGGCAACACCGCCGTCATCATGTGCGAGCGCGAGTCGACCGACGGCGCGGGCGCCTACCCGATCACCCCCTCGACGCAGATGGGCGAGTACTGGGCCGAGAACGCCGCCGCCGGGCACGTCAACATCTCCGGCCGCCCGCTCATCTTCATCGAGCCCGAGGGCGAGCACGCCGCCGCCGCCGTCACCGCCGGCCTCTCGATGACCGGCCTGCGGGCCGCGAACTTCAGCTCGGGCCAGGGCATCGCCTACATGCACGAGTCGCTGTACGCGGCGGTGGGCAAGCGGCTGACCTACGTGCTCAACATCGGCGCGCGGGCCATGACCAAGGCCAACCTCAACGTGCACGCCGGCCACGACGACTACCACGCCGTCGACGACACGGGCTTCTTCCAGCTCTTCGCCAAGAACGCCCAGCACGCCGCCGACCTCAACATCATCTGCCACCGGATCGCCGAGCTGGCGCTGACCCCGGGCATCATCGCCCAGGACGGCTTCCTGACGACCCACCTCATCGAGTCGCTGCAGGTGCCCGAGCGCGAGCTGATCGCCGAGTACCTGGGCCGCCCCGACGACCTCATCGACACGCCGACCCCCGCGCAGCGGATCATCTACGGTGACAAGCGCCGTCGCATCCCGCTGCTGTGGGACATCGACAACCCGGTCATGGCCGGCCTGGTGCAGAACCAGGACAGCTACATGCAGTCCGTCGCGGCCCAGCGGCCCTTCTTCTTCGACCACATCGAAGAGCTCACCAACCAGGCCATGGCCGAGTACGGCGCGCTCACCGGCCGCTACTACGACCGCGTGATGACCTGGAAGGCCGAGGAGGCCGACTACCTGCTGCTGGGCCAGGGCAGCGTCATCCCCTCCTGCGAGGTGGTGGCCGACTACCTGTTCAAGACCCGCGGCCTGAAGGTCGGCGTCGTCGACCTGGTCATGTTCCGCCCCTTCCCGGCCGACCGGCTCGCCGCCATCCTCAAGGGCAAGAAGGCCGTCACCATCCTGGAGCGCCTCGACCAGCCGCTGGCCGTCGACCTGCCGCTGGCCCGCGAGGTCCGCGCGGTCCTCAGCAAGTGCCTGGAGAACGGCCGGGACCCGGCGCACCCGCTGCACAAGGGCCTGCCCGCCTGGACGAGGATGACCGACGCCCCGGTGGTCTACTCGGGCTCCTTCGGCATGGGCAGCCGCGACCTGCAGCCCGAGGGCATCATCGGCGCGGTGGAGAACATGCTGCCCGAGGGCGCCCGCAAGCCCTTCTTCTACCTGTCGATCGACTTCCTGCGCGACAAGCCCTACACCCCCAAGCAGCGGATGTACCAGGAGCAGATCGCCCAGTCCTACCCGCGGGTCGCCGAGCTGACCGTCAAGGGCAGCGAGAACCCGAACCTGATGCCCGATGGCGCCATCACGGTGCGCTTCCACAGCATCGGCGGCTGGGGCGCCATCACGACCGGCAAGAACCTGGCGATGACCCTGTTCGACCTGCTGGGCTACCACATCAAGGCCAACCCCAAGTACGGCAGCGAGAAGAAGGGGCAGCCCACCACCTACTACCTGTCCGCCGCCCCCGAGCCGATCCGGGTGAACTGCGAGTACATCTTCGTCGACGTCGTGCTGTCGCCCGACCCCAACGTCTTCGGGCACACCAACGCCCTGGCCGGCCTCAAGCAGGGCGGCGTCTTCATCATCCAGAGCGACAAGAAGACGCCCGAGGCGGTCTGGCAGAGCATCCCGGCCGTCTTCCGGCAGCTCATCGTCAAGAAGGACATCAGGCTCTACGCGCTCGACGGCTTCCAGATCGCCCGGGACGAGGCGACCGACCCCGAGCTGCAGCTGCGCATGCAGGGCATCGCCTTCCAGGGCGCCTTCTTCGCCGCCAGCCCGGTGATGAAGCAGGCCGGCCTGACCGACAAGCAGCTCCTCGACGCGATCCGCTCCCAGCTCCAGCACAAGTTCGGGGCCAAGGGCGCGCGGGTGGTCGAGGACAACATGCGCGTCGTCAAGCGCGGCTTCGACGAGATGATGGCCGTGCCCCACGGCGCGGTCGCCGACGCGCCGCCGGTCGACGACACCGCCGGCGAGCCGCTGTTCAAGGAGCCGGCGCTGCCCGAGCTGATCAAGCGCCGCCCGCGCGGCCAGGAGGCGGCCACCGACGTGCACCGCTTCTGGGAGCAGACGGGCAACTTCTACGCCCGCGGCATGGGCAACGACAACATCACCGACCCCTTCATCGGCCTGGGCATCATGCCCGCGATCACGGCCACCTTCCGTGACATGACGGGCATCCGCTTCACCCACCCCGTCTGGGTGCCGGAGAACTGCACGGCCTGCGGCAAGTGCTACACGGTCTGTCCGGACACGGCGATCCCCGGCCTGGTCAACGAGGTCGGCCAGGTCCTCGAGACGGTGGTCAACCGCGTGCAGAAGCACGGCCACAAGGTCGAGCACCTGCCGCGGGCCAGCCGGACCATCGAGAAGCACCTGCGCGCCATCTTCGCCGAGGCCACCGAGAAGGACAGCGTCGCCGGGATGATGGAGGACGCGATCGGCCGCACCATCCGCGAGGCGGCCGACGACCAGCGCGAGGCGGTGCGCGCCGAGCTGGAGCTGTTCCGCAAGGAGCTCGGCGGCTTCAAGCTGGCGCTGACCCGCCCCTACTGGACGGTCCGGGAGCAGAAGGAGAAGGGCAGCGGCGGCCTGCTGTCGATCACGGTGAACCCGACCACCTGCAAGGGCTGCATGGAGTGCGTCGCGGTCTGCGACGACGACGCGCTGCGGCCCATCACCCAGACCGAGGACTCCACCGTCCAGCTCCGCCGGGACTGGGACTTCTGGATGGACCTGCCGACCACGCCCGAGAAGTTCATCCGCATCGACGACCTGGAGGAGGGCGTCGGCGCCCTGGAGACCCTGCTGCTGGACAAGCGCAACTACCTCTCGGTCACCAGCGGCGACGGCGCCTGCCTGGGCTGCGCCGAGAAGACTGCCATCCACCTCTTCGTCGCGACGGTCGAGGCGCTGATGCAGGGGCGGGTCAAGCGCCACCTGGTGGCGCTGGACGACCTGATCGCGCGGCTGGAGCAGCACGTGCAGCTCAAGCTGATGCGCGGCCTGGACGTGGGGGACCCCCGCACCATCGCCCGCATCGTCGAGAGCATGGGCAACCAGGACGTCACGCTGGCCTCGATCGCGCAGCAGGCCGAGAAGCTGCGCGGCGGCGACCCCATCGACCAGGACTGGCTCAAGCGGGTCACCGGCCTGGTGGGCGAGCTCAAGGCGCTGAAGTGGCGCTACACCCAGGGCGTGACCGGCAACGGCCGCTCGACCATGGGCATGCTCAACTCGACGGGCTGCTCGTCGGTGTGGGGCAGCACCTGGCCCTTCAACCCCTACCCCTTCCCCTGGGCCAACCACCTGTTCCAGGACTCCACCTCGATGGCCATGGGTGTCTTCGAGGGGCACATGGCCAAGATGGCCGAGGGCTTCCGCGCCATCCGCAAGGCCGAGCTGGAGCTGGCCGGCAAGTACGATCCCAAGAAGCACGACGAGGCCTTCACCTTCTTCGGCTGGCAGCAGTTCACCGACGAGGAGTGGGAGCTGTGCCCGCCCGTCGTGGCGGTGGGCGGTGACGGCGCGATGTACGACATCGGCTTCCAGAACCTCAGCCGCGCGCTGATGTCGGGCAAGCCGATCAAGGTGGTGGTCCTGGACACCCAGGTCTACAGCAACACCGGCGGCCAGGCCTGCACCTCGGGCTTCATCGGCCAGGTCAGCGACATGGCCCAGTACGGCAAGGCCATCAAGGGCAAGGAGGAGATCCGCAAGGAGATCGGCCTCATCGGCATGGCGCACCGCACGACCTATGTCCTGCAGAGCACCATCGCCAACCCGGGCCACATGATCGACGGCTTCATCAAGGGCCTGAAGGCGCGCCGGCCGGCGCTGTTCAACCTGTACACCTCCTGCATGCCCGAGCACGGCATCGGCGACGATCTCGGCTACGCCCAGGGCAAGCTGGCGGTCGAGTCCCGCGCCTACCCGCTGTTCAAGTACGATCCGGACAAGGGCAAGACCCCGCAGGAGTGCTTCGACCTGGACGGAAACCCGGCCATGGAGCTGGACTGGCCGGTCTACAAGCTGCACTACCGGGAGGGTGGTCGCACGCAGGTCATGGAGCTGCCGATGACCTTCGCCGACTTCGCCGTCACCGAGGCGCGGTTCCGCAAGCACTTCCGGGTGGCCCCGCCGGACACCTGGAACGACAACATGGTGCCGCTGCACGACTTCCTCGGCATGGACGAGGGCGAGCGCGAGGGTCGCTTCCCCTACATCTGGACGGTCAACAAGAAGCAGCAGCTCTCCCGGCTGCTGGTCGCCAAGCCGATCGTGCAGTCCTGCGAGGAACGCAGGGACTTCTGGGTCTTGCTCAAGGCCATCGCGAGGGTCGACGAGCAGCAGGTCGACCGGTCCAGCATCGAGGCCGAGGTCCGGCAGGATGTCGTCAACCGCCTGGCCAACGGGCTGATGCAGCTCGTCGGCGGGCAGGGCGCCGGCGCGGCAGTGACCCTCACCTCGACACCCGGCCCCTCGGCGGCGCCTGTGGCCTCCTCCGGCAACGGCGCCGGCGGCGCCTACATGGCACCCTGGATCGACACGGCCCAGTGCACCGCCTGCGACGAGTGCATCAAGATCAACCCCAAGGTCTTCGTGTACAACGCCGACAAGAAGGTGGTGATCAAGGACGCCATGGCCGGGACCTTCGAGCAGCTCGTCAAGGCGGCCGAGAAGTGCACCGCGCAGGTCATCCACCCCGGGCTGCCCGCCGATCCCACCGCCAAGGGCATGGACAAGCTCGTGGCCCGCGCCCAGAAGTACAACTAGCAGGTCACCCATGTCGGCCTCGTCCCACAAGACCTTCCGGCACGGGGTGCACCCCCCCGAGCAGAAGGACGACACCAAGGACCTGCCCATCCGGCAGTTCCCCTTCGCGCCGTCCCTGGCCGTGCCGCTGTCCCAGCACATCGGAAAGCCCGCGCGGCCCGTGGTGCGCGAGGGGCAGGAGGTCCGGCGGGGCCAGCTCATCGCCGAGCCCGACGGCGTGATGTCGGTCGCGATGCACGCACCGGCCTCGGGCACGGTGAAGCGCATCGGGCTGTTGCCCGGGGGCTCGGGGATGGTGCCCGGGATCTGGATCGCGCCCTTCCCGGGCTCGACCCAGGAGGTGACCGAGGGCACGCCCGTCCACCCCGACACCGCCTCGCCCCAGGAGATCCTGCAGGCGATCCAGCGGGCCGGGGTGGTGGGCCTGGGCGGGGCGGCCTTCCCCACCCACGTCAAGCTGACCGTGCCGGCGGGAAAGGTCATCGACACCGTGATCATCAACGGCGTCGAGTGCGAGCCCTACCTGACCACCGACCACCGCGTGATGCTGGAGCAGGACGCCGACATCTTCCACGGCATCCGCTACCTGCTGCGGCTCACGGGCGCGCCGCGCTGCATCATCGGCGTCGAGTCGAACAAGCCCGACGCCGTGGCGCACCTGCAGGCCCGCGTGCCGGCGGGGCTGCCGGTGACGGTGGAGATGGTGCCGGTCAAGTACCCGCAGGGCGCCGAGAAGATGTTGATCACCGCGCTGCTGGGCCGGGAGGTCCCCTCGGGCGGCCTGCCCTCGGACGTGGGCGTCGTCGTCGTCAACGTGGCCACCACCGCCGAGATCGGCCGCCTGCTGCCGCACGGCGGCGGGATCCAGGAGCGGGTGATCACCATCGGCGGCCCCGGGGTCAAGAAGAAGGGCAACTACCGGATCCCCATCGGCACCCCGCTGCGCTTCCTGCTGGAGACGGTGGGTGTCGAGGACGATCTCACCACGGTCTTCCTGGGCGGGCCCATGATGGGCCGCGCCGCGACCAGCCTGGATCTGTCCATCACCAAGGGCACCAGCGGCGTCATCGCCTTCACCAAGCGCCAGACCGGCAAGGAGGCGCAGGCGCGCGAGTATCCCTGCATCCGCTGCGGCGAGTGCGTCGAGGCCTGCCCCATCTTCCTCAACCCCAGCCAGCTCGGGCTGCTCGCGCGCGTGGGGCGCTACGAGGAGATGGCCAGCGACTTCCACCTGCTGGACTGCTTCGAGTGCGGATCCTGCAGCTTCGTCTGCCCGGCTCACATCCCCCTCGTCCACCGCTTCCGCGTGGCCAAGGCCGCGGTGCGCAAGGAGCGTGCGGCCGCCGCCTCGAAGCAAGCAGCCCAGAAGGAAGTCGAGCGGGTGAAGGCGGAGCACACATGAGCGGCCTGGACAAGACCCTGCTGGTCTCCTCGTCCCCCCACGTGCGAAAGGGGCGGGCGGTCGACCGCATCATGTTCGAGGTGATGCTGGCCCTGCTGCCGGCCGTGGCGTGGTCGCTGTGGTCCTTCGGCCTCGGGGCTCTGTTCACCCTGCTGACCGCGATCGCCGCCAGCGTGCTGGCCGAGCACCTCGCCTGCCGGATGGTGGGCCGTCCCTCCACCGTGCGCGACGGCTCCGCCATGCTCACCGGGCTGCTCTTCGGCCTCACCCTGCCGCCGGGCCTGGCCCTGTGGATGGTGGTGGTGGGCGCCTTCATCGCCATCTTCCTGGGCAAGGCCCTCTTCGGCGGGTTGGGCTACAACCCCTTCAACCCGGCCCTGGTCGGACGCGCCGTGATGCAGGCGACCTTCCCCGTCGCGATGACCACCTGGGTCGCCTCCACCGCGCCCGAGCGCTTCACCCGCCTGCCGTCGACGACGCTGGCCTGGCCCCTGACCCAGCCGGTCGTCGACGTGGTCTCCGGGCCCACGCCCCTGTCCGCCTGGAAGTTCTCCCACCAGGCGACGGACGCCGCGGACCTGTTCATGGGATCGACCATGGGCTCGGCGGGCGAGACCAGCGCCCTGCTCATCCTGCTGGGCGGCGTCTACCTGGTCGGCCGCAAGGTGATGGGCTGGCGCATCCCGGTCACCATCCTGGCCACGGTCGCCGTCGTCAGCGGTGCCTTGTGGCTGTGGGATCCCACGACCTACGCCTCGCCCTGGTTCCACCTGTTCTCCGGCGGGCTGATGCTCGGCGCCGTGTTCATGGCCACCGACATGGTCGGCTCGCCGATGACCCACACCGGCGTGGTGCTCTACGGCATCCTCATCGGCGTGCTGGTGGTCGTGATCCGGACCTGGGCGGGCATGCCCGAGGGTGTGATGTACGCGATCCTTCTCGGAAACGCCCTGGCGCCCCACCTGGACCGGCTGATCCAGCCGCGGGTCTACGGCACCACCCGCAAGGGGAAGGCTCCATGAGCGCGCCCTCCCCCGCCCTGGCCATGACCCGCACCCTGGTGGGCGCCGGCGTGGTCTGCGGCTTCCTCATCGTCGTGGCCTACGAGCTCACCGCGCCCATCATCCAGGAGAACCGCATCGAGGCCCGGCAGGCGGCGGTCTTTGAGGTGCTTCCCGGCGCGGTCGCGACCGCCACCTTCCAGCTCCAGGCCGACGGGTCCCTGCAGGCCGTGCCCGACGAGACCACCGCCGGCGACCTGGTCTTCGCCGGCTACGACGCGCAGGGCGGCCTGGTCGGCGCGGCCCTGGAGGCCCAGGGCATGGGCTACCAGGACACCATCCGCCTGATCTACGGCTACTCCTTCGACAAGGACGCGATCATCGGCATCAAGGTGCTGGAGAGCCGCGAGACCCCCGGGCTGGGCACCCGCGTCGAGACCGACCCGGTCTACCAGGCGAACTTCGACGCCCTGGACGTCTCGCTGGACGCCGCCGGCCAGGCGCTGGCCAATCCCATCGAGGCGGTCGGGGCCGGCAAGAAGCAGCACCCCTGGCAGGTCGACTGCATCACGGGGGCGACCATCAGCTCCAAGGCCATCGCCAACATGCTGGGGACCAGCGCCGCGAAGTGGATGCCCGCCATCGCCGCGCGCCCCGAGGCCCTGGCCCGGCCGGAGGGAGCCCATGTCCAGTAGCAGCCCCCCCACCACGACCGACGAGTTCATCAAGGGCCTGTGGCGGGAGAACCCCGTCTTCGTCCAGGTGCTCGGCATGTGTCCGACCCTGGCCGTGACGAACTCCGCCGTCAACGCCGTGGCGATGGGCCTGGCGACGACCTTCGTCCTGGTGATGTCCAACCTGGCCATCTCCGCGATCCGCCGCTTCGTGCCCAAGCAGGTGCGCATCGTCACCTACATCCTGCTCATCGCGACCTTCGTCACCGTGGTCGACTACGCGATCGCCGCCATCTCGCTGCCGCTGCACAAGGCGCTGGGCGCCTTCATCAGCCTGATCGTGGTGAACTGCATCATCCTGGGCCGGGCCGAGGCCTTCGCCGGCAAGAACCCGATCCTGCCCTCGCTGGCCGACGGCCTGGGCATGGGCATCGGCTTCACCGGCGCGCTGCTCACGCTGGGCGTCGTGCGAGAGGTGCTCGGCATGGGCACGCTCTTCGGCGTGGCCTTGTTCCCCGCCGCCTTCCAGCCCTGGGTCATCATGGTCCTGCCGGCCGGCGGCTTCTTCACCCTGTCGGCCTGGATGTTGGTGTTCAACGCCCTGCGCCGCCGCCAGCGCGCGCTGTCGGAGCCGGCATGACGCCCGAACCCCACTGGCAGATCCTGCTCAACTCCGCCCTGGTCAACAACTTCGTGCTGGCCTGGTTCCTGGGCATCTGCCCCTTCCTGGGCGTGTCCAACAAGGTCGGCACCGCCAGCCGGATGGGCGCGGCGGTCACCTTCGTGATGCTGGTGACCGCGCTGGCCACCTGGGGCATCAACATGCTGCTGGACACCGTGGGCGCGCCCTACCTGCGGCTCATCGCCTTCATCGCGGTGATCGCCTCGACCGTCCAGCTCGTCGAGATGTTCATCAAGAAGACCAGCCCGGCGCTGTTCAAGGCGCTCGGCATCTTCCTTCCCCTCATCACGACCAACTGCGCGATCCTGGGCCTTGCGCTGCTGCAGACCAACAAGGGCTACGATCTCGGCCGGGCCATCATCTTCGCCCTGGGATCGGGCCTGGGCTTCACGCTGGCCCTGGTGCTGATGGCCGGCGTCCGCGAACGCCTGGAGCTTGCGGACATGCCCGACCTGGTCAAGGGCACCGCCGCGTCGCTGGCCGTCGCCGGGATCCTCTCGGTCGCCTTCATGGGCTTCGCCGGGCTCGGAAGCTGAACCCGGCCCCCGCTCCTCCCCTCCCCTGCTCGACCCCTCCTCCCCCGACTCCGCCTCCAGGAGGCCCTCATGCGGCTCACCGACTACGACACCACCGATCGCTTCACCGCGCGGGTCGTCTCCACCGAACGCATCTCCCCCCCCGAGGTCGAGGAGGTCCGCGAGCTGGTCCTCGACGTGGGCCGCGACCTGGCGGTGACCGCCGGGCAGACCCTGGGCGTGCTGGCGCCCGGCCAGGCCGAGTTCGGCCAGGCGCACCACTTCCGCCTGTACACCGTGGCCGACATGCCGGAGCGCGCGGGGGGCCGCACCCGCCTCCGCATCGCCGTCCGGCGCTGCGACTACATCGACCCCTACAGCGGCGAGCGCTACCCCGGGGTCGCCAGCAACTACCTGTGCGACCTGCGTGCCGGCGACGAGCTCACGATGTCGGGTCCCTACGGCCTGGCCTTCCCGGTGCCGGCCGAGCCCGACGCCCAGCTCGTGCTCATCGGCATGGGCACGGGCATCGCGCCCTTCCGGGCCTTCCTGCGCCACCTCTACAACGACGTGCCCTCTTTCCGGGGGCGGGTCATCCTCTTCCACGGCGGGCGCACCGGCCTGGACCTGCTCTACCACAACGACGAGCGGGACGACTTCGCCCTGTACCAGGACAAGGGGACCTTCGAGGCGATCAAGGCGCTGTCCCCCCGGCCCGACTGGACCGGGAGCATCGACTGGGCCGAGGCGATCGAGCCGCGCGGCGCCGAGCTGTGGCAGATGATGGCGTCGCCGGACACCTACGTCTACCTGGCGGGCCTCCAGGAGATCTCCGACCGCCTGGACGGGGTCTTCGCCGGGCTGGCCGGCAGCCCCGAGCGCTGGGCCCGGCGCAAGGCGGAGCTGCGCGCCGGCGGCCGCTGGGTGGAGCTGCTCTACTGATCCGTCGCAGGAGGCACCGTGCACCCCTTCCGTCCGCTCAGCCAGGTCACCGGCGCCGCCGAGGTCTCCGCCACCCACGAGGTGCTGATGGACGACCTCGCGCAGATCCTCGACAGCGAGGACGGCGCCGAGTCCGCCACGCTGCTGGCCCGCATCCAGGCCCAGATGCCGTGGCACTTCCAGCTCGAGGAGGAGCGGGACGGCGTCTTCGACTGGATCCTGATGCTGGCCCCCGACCAGGCGGCCGAGGTGGAGGCGCTCATCGCCGACCACGTCCTGCTGCTGGAGGAGTCGGCCGCGCTGCGGCCGCCGGTCCGCGGGGATGACCACCGGGACCTGGCCGCGACGCTGCAGCTCGAGGCCTTCGCCGAGCACCTGCGCCAGCACGAGCGGCGGGAGAGCTCGGCGCTGCAGCTCGCCCTGGAGATCGCCGAGGCGACCTGAGGCCTGCCGCACCCGAGGCCGGGGACCCGCTCAGCGCGCCTGGGCTCGTCGCCGACCGAGCGCCACCGCCAGCAGGGCCCACCCCAGGACCGGCGCCCCCCCGCCGGCCTGGCAGCCCTTCGGTGGGGGCTGGGCAGGCTGCGACGGGGTGCCCCCGTCCGCCTCGCCGCCATCGCCGGCCTGGCCGCTGTCGCAGTCACCGGCCGCCGCCACCGCCGGGTCGGCGTCGTCGCAGTCCGCCGGCGCCGGGGTGCCGTCCCCGTCGGCGTCGTCGTCGTCGTCGCCCGCGCAGTCGGAGTCGACGCCGTCGTACCAGGTCTCCGCGGCTCCCGGGTAGACGGCGGGGTCCGCGTCGTCGCAGTCCCCCTCGCAGTCGCCGACCTGGTCGCCGTCGCCGTCCATGCACTCGGACACCACCGACAGCACCAGCGTGTCGGTGCCCCAGCCGTCGCCGTGGGCGCTGCCGTCGGCGTCGACGGCGTTGCCGGCCGCCGCGATGGTGACCTCGGCCGCCCAGGCGGGCGCGGTCCAGGTGAAGTCGAAGCGCCGCTCCCCGTCCGTGGTGTCATGCGGGAACTGGTGGGTCAGCTCGCCCTTGCGCCACAGCAGGGTGGCCGACGGGACCAACGTGCCCGCCGTGGCCGAGACGTCCAGGCCCGCGGCCGTGTGCGCCGGGTCGGTCGAGCGCACGGTCAGGCTCAGCTCGACGGTCTCGCCGCCGGTCACCGAGGTCGCGCCGGCCTGCAGCTCCACCGAGACCGAGGGCGAGGCGGTCTCGCCGTGGCAGTCGACGCAGCCGCTGCGCGAGAAGCCGACCACGCCGTCGTCGTTGGCGCGCGCCGCGCCGCCCACCCAGAGCACCAGCACCGCGCTCGCCCGCAGCGCGTGCCCAAGGCCACGCCCGACCGGACGGGTGGGGCGCATCCGCCGTCCTACTCGCCCGCCAGCGGCAGGCCCTGCTCCTCGCAGGCCAGCTCGCAGGCGCTGATCGCCGCGTCCGCGTCGGCCTGGGCGACCTCGGTCTGCTGCCGGCACTCCGCCACGCCCTCGGCGTCGAAGCCGCAGCCGCAGTCCCAGCCCACGCCCAGCGAGGCGATGTACTCCTCCTGGAACCAGGCGAAGCAGGTCTCGCAGTCGGCGTCGGTCGGCGCGTCGGCACACATCGCCTGCCAGGCCTCGCTGTCGACGGTCCCGCCCGCGGCGCCGATGGCGGCCGTCAGCTCGCCCTCCATCGCCAGGCAGGCCGTCGCACAGGCGTCGGGCTCCGGCTCCTTCTTGCAGCCGAGGAGGGGGGCGAAGGTCAGCAGGAGGATCGGGGTCATCGGGGCTCCGGGAGCTGGGCGACAGAGGCTAGCACAACGAGAAGCCCTGTGACCCACGGTGACGAGGGTCCCGCCTACGATGTGCCGAAGGAGAGCAACGCCATGCAGCCTGGCAGCATCATCGGGAGGTTCGAGGTCGAGCGCCCCCTGGGACAGGGGGGCATGGCCATGGTCTACAAGGTCCGCCATCGCCAGCTCGACACCGTGCACGCGCTCAAGCTGCTCAAGATCGGGCACCCCAACCTGGCCCGCCGCCTGCTGCAGGAGGGGCGGATCCAGGCACGCCTGCGCCACCCCAACGTCGTCGCCGTGGTCGACGTGGTCGAGCACGAGGGCGCGATCGGGCTGCTCATGGAGTACGTCCAGGGCTCCAGCCTGGAGGACTTCCTCTCCGAAGGCCCCATGGAGGTCGACGAGGCGCTCGACGTGTTCCGGCAGGTGCTCTCGGGCGTGGGCGCCGCGCACGCCGCCGGGGTCACCCACCGCGACCTGAAGCCCGCGAACATCCTGCTCACGGCCCAGGGCGACCACGTGGTCGCCAAGGTGACCGACTTCGGCATCGCCAAGGTGCTCAGCGAGGACGAGGGCGTGCACCGCACCCGCGCCGGCGTCGCCATGGGCACCCCCGGCTACATGGCCCCCGAGCAGGTCACCGACTCGGCCGGCGTCGACCACCGCGCCGACATCTTCGCCCTGGGCGCCATCCTCTACGAGATGCTGTCGGGCACCGCCGCCTTCCGGGGCCCCGACCCGCTGGTGACCATGAACCGCACGGTGGCGGGGACCTACCTGCCGCTGAGCGAGCGCGCCGCGGGCCTGCCCCCGGCGGTCTGTCGCGCCGTCGATCGCGCGCTGTCCACCGATCGCGAGGCCCGCTTCGCCGACTGCTCCGAGATGGCGCGCGCCATCTACGGCGACCAGGCGGTCGCGCCCGCGCCCCAGGCGCCCACCGTGGTGCCCCGCCCCCGCGCGGCGCCCGAGATCAACCCCACGCCGACGCTGGCCCCCTCGGACACGCGCCACGGGACCTGCGTCGCCGAGGAGGGCGACGACGGCCCCACCTCGGACACGGACGTCGACGACGCGGCGCCGCCACCCTCGCGCCTGTCCGAGGCCTGGCGCCGGGAGATCGCCACCGCGGCGGCCCCGCCGCCCGCAGAGCCCACCGAGGCGCCGACCGCGCGCCCGGCCAGCGCCCCCCGACCGGACGCCACGATCGGCGCCCAGGCCGACCGCGCAGCTCCGGCCGAGCAGGACCCGGAGAAGCCACGGAAGCCCGACGAGTCCTCCGTCAACGCCCGCGACGCCGCCGACGTGATGGGGGACCTGTTCTGGACCATGGTGCGCGCCACCGCGTGGGGCATGGCCAAGACCCTGCAGTACGGGGGGATCCCCCTGCTGCTCGGGATGGTACTCGCCTGGCTGGTCGGCAGCCAGGCCGCCCGGCAGCTCGAGGAGCTGGGCACGCAGCGCCAGCAGCAGGCCCTGGCCCTGCACGCCGCGATGGACGAGGGCCGGGCGCTGGTCCCGGCGCTGGTGGCCGCGGGCGCCAACCCTGCCCTGCTCGCCACCCTCCAGCGCCAGTACGAGCAGGCCCAGACCCCCGAGGCGAAGGTCGCCGCGGCGCGGGAGCTGTCCAGCGTCATGACCCAGCAGCTCGCGACCCTGCCCCCGCCGGCCACGCCCGAGGAGCAACAGGCCCGCAAGGAGCTGGAGGCCAGCCTGGCGCGGCTCGACCGCGAGGCGGCCCGCTACGGGGACCTGGATCGCCAGTACGGACAGGTCCAGGGAGGGGTCGGCGGAAAGGTCGCCGGCCTGCTGCGCATGGCGCCGAACCCGTAGGCGCGTGCCTGCCCTGGGGGGCCCGCACGGCGGCCCGGCGCGGCGCCGAGGGATAGGATGCCCCTCTCCACGCAGGGTCCACCATGCACGATCTGCGCAGCCACACCTGGTCCCGCCTGCACGACGAGAGCTTCGACCTGGTCATCATCGGCGCCGGCGTCATCGGCGCGGCCGCCGCCCGCGACGCGGCGCTGCGGGGCCTCAAGGTCGCCGTGGTCGACGCCAACGACACGGCGGCCGGCACCTCCTCGCGCTCGTCCAAGCTGGTGCACGGCGGCCTGCGCTACCTGGAGCAGCGCGAGTTCTCGCTGGTCTTCGAGTCGGTGAGCGAGCGCCGCGTCCTGCTGGACATCGCGCCGCACCTGGTCCGGCCGGCGGGCTTCCTGTTCCCCATCTACCCGGAGTCGCCGGTCACGGTCGCCAAGCTGCGCCTGGGCCTGATGGTCTACGAGGGGCTGGCCCTGTTCCGCTCCCCTCGCCTGCACCGCACGCTGAGCGCGCGACAGGCGACGAAGGACCTGCCCCAGCTCCGCGCGCAGGGGCTCAAGGGCGCGCCCCTGTACTGGGACTGCATGACCGACGACGCGCGGCTGACGCTCGAGGTCCTGCTCGACGCCCAGGGCCACGGCGCGGCCGTGCTCACCTATGGAAAGGTCACGGGCCTGGTGCGCGACGACAACGGCCGCGTCAGCGGCGTCACCGTCCTGGACGGCCTGGACGACGGGGCACAGCCGCGCACGGTGGACATCCGGGCCCGCGCCGTCATCAACGCCACGGGTCCCTGGTCGGACCGGGTGCGCGGCCTGAGCCAGGCCGGCAGCAACCAGCTCCGCTGCACCAAGGGCGTCCACATCGTGGTCCCGGCCGACCGCCTGCAGATGGCCCACGTCGTCGTGGGGACCCACCCCAAGGACAAGCGCGTGCTCTTCGTGATCCCCTGGGGGGACAGCGTCTACATCGGCACGACCGACACCGACTACGAGGGGGACCCGCGCGAGGTCGCCGCCACGACCGAGGACGTGCAGTACCTGCTCGACGCCGCCAACGCCTACTTCCCCTCGGTCGCGCTGCGTCCCCAGGACGTCACCAGCACCTGGGCCGGCCTGCGCCCGCTCATCCGGGCCGATGGCCTGGACCCCTCCGACGTGTCGCGGGAGCACACCATCACGGTCGACCCCGACGGGCTCATCAGCATCGCCGGCGGCAAGCTGACGACCTGCCGGCGCATGGGCGCCGAGGTGGTCCAGCGCGCCCTGGACTGGATCACCCTGGCCGGCCGCGGCCCCCTGCAGGTCGCCACCGTCGACACCGGGCGCATGCCCCTGCCCGGCGCCGTGGGCTGGCCCGCCGACGACGAGGAGGGCCAGAGCGTCTGCAAGCTGGTGCAGGCCGCCGCCGGGGACAAGCTGCCGCCGGCCACCTGCCGCTACCTGACCGACCGCTACGGCACGCGCGCCATCGACCTGGTGCGGCTGGCCCTCTCCGATCAGCGCCTGCTCCAGCCCCTCGTCCCCGGCCGCCCCGAGATCCTGGCCCAGGTCGACTGGGCGGTGCGGCACGAGCTGGCCCTGACCGTGACCGACTTCATGGAGCGGCGCACCCAGCTCTTCTTCCGCGACCGCAACCAGGGCCTGGACGCCGTCGACGTCGTCGCCGACCGCATGGCCGAGCTGCTGGGCTGGTCGGCCGACCGCCGGGCCGCCTCGGCCGAGCAGTACCGCGGCGAGGTCGCGATGAGCCGCCGGTGGCGCCTGCCCCCCGACGCGCCCGGCCAGGGCGCCCCGGCCTGGAGCTGAGCGATCCTCAGCCCGGCGGGGGGCCCATCTGGCCGCCGATGCTCAGCGCCGCCAGGACCACCGCCACCAGGTAGGCCGACAAGCCCGCCGCCACCAGGCCGCCGGAGAGGGCCAGGGTCCGGGACTGCAGATCGCGCCGCTCGATCACCCGCCGCGCGGTGCGCACCAGGTCGTCGTCCAGGTCCTGGCTGACCCAGCGCAGGCGGACCGACACGCGCAGGGTGAGCACCACCGCGACGATGACCAGCGCGATGCCCAGGCACATCGCCGTGGTGGAGGCCAGGCCGCCGCGCACCATGTTGTGGCCGGAGAAGCCGGTCACCGTCACCACCAGCCCGCCCAGGCCCATCAGCATCTGCGCCTGGGACTTGAGCACCGAGAGCTGGCCGCTGAGGAAGGGGATCAGCAGGTCGGCGCGGCCGTCGAAGGCGGCGACCAGGCGCTGCGCCTCGTCGGGAGGAAGGGAGGACAACGGGTCTCCGGAGGATCGGGGAGGCAGCCGCGGCGGCGCCGGGTCAGGGCGCGGCGGCCAGCAGCCGGCGCGCGCTCTCGAGCAGGAGCTGCACGCCCGGGTGGGCCAGGCGCCGCTCGGCGACGAAGGCCCAGTAGCGCTCTTCGACGCCGCTGGCCTGCCCCAGCGGCACCAGCTCGTGGCTGGCGGCGACCTCGGCCGCGACCGCCGAGGCGACCGGCACCGCGCCGGCCCCGGTCCGCGCCAGCGCCTGCAGCAGCGCGCTGTCGGCGACCTCGGCGGCCACGCGGGGCGCGACGCCCACCCGCTCGAACCAGGCGTCCAGCGACTGCCGCAGGCTGGTGCCCGGCGGCGGCAACAGCACCGGCACGGCCCCCAGGCAGGCGGGGAAGGAGGCCGGCGACGCGGGCAGGCGCAGGGGCGAGACCAGGAAGGTCAGCGAGGTGGCCCCCAGCGCGTGGCCCTGCAGGTGGCGGACGTCGCGGGGCAGGAGGGCGCCGTGCGCCAGCACCACGTCCAGCCGGTGGGCCGCCAGCTCGACCAGCAGCGAGGAGACGGCGCCGTCGAGGGCCTCCACCGCCGGGCCATCGGGAATCTGGAGGATGGGCGCGAGCACCCGGGCGACGACGGCCTTGGGCAGCTCGTCGGCCACGCCGATCACCAGCCGGCGGACCCCCATGGCCCCCGGCTGGTGCACCATGCGCAGCAGCTCGTCGCCCAGCCCCACGATCTCGTCGGCGTAGCGGAAGACCTCGCGGCCGGCGGGGGTCAGGCGCATCCGGCCGCCCCGCCGGTCGAAGAGCCGGCGTCCCAGGCTCTCCTCCAGCAGGCGGACCTGTCCGGAGACCGTGGGCTGGGCCAGGCGCAGCTTGCGGGCCGCGGCGGTGACGCTGCCCTCGCGGGCCACGGCGTGGAAGTACAGCAAGTGGTGGTAGTTGAGCCACTCCGCCGCCATCGGCCACCTCCGCCCGGCGCCGCTATCCCATCGGGAAACACGATGCCGCTGACGAGATTGCCTGTTGGACGCGACCACCCTCCCGGGGGAGAGACCCGGCGCCCTGCCGAGGTGCCCCGTGGAGATCGCGCTGTTCCCCCTCGCCGAGACCTGGTGGCTCTACGGCGCCTTCGTGCTCTTCGTGATGGCCATGCTGGCCCTGGACCTGGGGGTCTTCCACCGGAAGTCCCACGCGGTCACCTTCCGGGAGTCCGCGACCTGGACGGTGGTCTGGATCAGCATCGCCCTGCTGTTCAACGTGGGTCTGTACTTCTTCGCCCTGCACAGCTTCCAGGACAACCCGCGCCTGATGGGGATCCCCGGCTTCGACCCGCAGGCCGCCGCGCTGCGCTCGGCGCTGGAATTCCTGACCGGCTACGTCGTCGAGAAGGCGCTGGCCGTCGACAACATCTTCGTGTTCACGGTGATCTTCGCCTACTTCGCCGTCCCGCCCGCCTGGCAGCACCGCGTGCTGTTCTACGGCGTGCTGGGCGCCCTGGTCTTCCGCGCGATCTTCATCGCCCTGGGCGCCGTGCTCATGCAGTTCCACTGGGTGGTGGTGCTCGCCGGCGTCTTTTTGGTGCTCACCGGCCTGAAGCTCATGTTCGGCTCCGACAAGCCCATGGAGCCCGAGCGCAACCCGGTGGTGCGCCTGCTCCGCCGGGTGCTGCCCATCACCGAGGGTTTCGAGGGCCAGCGCTTCCTGGTGCGGCGAGAGGGCCGGCTCTACGGCACCCCGCTGCTGGTCACCCTGCTGGTCGTGGAGGCCAGCGACATCGTCTTCGCCGTGGACAGCGTGCCCGCCATCTTCGCCGTCACCCACGAGCCGTTGCTGGTCTTCACCTCGAACATCTTCGCCATCCTGGGCCTGCGCAGCCTGTACTTCATGCTGGCCAACGTCGTCGACCGCTTCCACCTGATCAAGTACGGCCTGGCCCTGATCCTGGTCTTCGTGGGGCTCAAGATGTCGCTCTTGAACCACCTCGCGGGCGGCAAGTTCCCCATCGGCGTCTCGCTGGCCGTGATCGGCAGCATCCTGTTCGCCTCCATCGCGCTGTCCTGGGCGATCCCTCCCAAGCCGAAGGCCCCGGACCCGGCGGCCTGAGACCCTCAAGCCCCGGGCAGCCGCTTGAACACCATCACGGCCACCGTCGCCACCGCCGCCAGGAAGGAGGGCAGGCCCAGCAGCAGCCAGGCGCGCTGGGCCTGGTGCCAGGCCGGCGGCAGGGGCTGGCCCGCCTCCAGCGCCTGGCCCGACAGGCGGCGCATGCGGAGCTGGAGAGCGGCCGCGGGCAGCCAGCAGGCCCCCGCCACGACGTAGCCGCCGATGCCGAAGGCCACCCAGGGCGTGCTCCACGGCAGGCCCAGGACGCTGGCCATCCACAGCCCCGTGATCGGCATGACCAGGCCCGCGGGCACCGTGAAGATCCAGTCCGCCCGGACCACCTCGCGGTCGACCCAGGCGATCACGGCCAGCTCGCCGCTGGCGGCGGCGCGCAGCTTGTACCAGGCGCTGCCCAGCCCCGTGCCCAGGAACAGCACGGCCCCCAGCACGTGGACGGTCTTCAGCACCAACCAGGTCACCGCCCCACCCGCCGCAGCACGACCAGGGTGCCCACCAGGATCGGCACGTTCTTGGTGAGCGGCCCGAAGGGATGCCACCACAGCTCCGGCAGCGCCATCGACACCAGCAGCGGCAGCGCCACCAGGGCGGCGGCCTGGACCGCCAGGCAGGCCCGCAGCCAGGCGCCCCGCAGGAGCAGCGCGCCGAAGAAGGACAGCACCTGCAGGGCACCGAGCCCGGCGAGGAAGGCCCGCGGCGGCCCGAAGGACAGGGGCGAGGCGGCCACCACCGCCAGCTCGACCGGCTGGGGGAAGAGGATCTTGGGCAGCAGCCCCTCGGTCAGCCAGGGCAGGGCCACGCCCACCCGCAGGATCGCGGCCAACCGGGGGCTGAAGCCCTCCTCCCGGCCCAGCGCCACGGCCGCGATGCAGGCCAGCATCGGCAGGTTCTTGCTCAGGCGCCCGAAGGGATCGACCAGCAGCATCGGCTCGTGCACCGCCAGGATCGCGGTGAAGGCCAGCATCGCGCCGGCCTGGAGCAGGGCCAGGCGCCGGCCGAAGGGGCGGGCCAGGACGACCCCCGCCAGGAGCACCTCGGCCGCGCAGGTCGCGACCATCAGCGCGCGAGGCAGGCCCAGCGCGTCGAGGTAGCCCCCCCCGACCTGCCGGTAGCCCGGGTGCAGCACGAGCAGCCCCGTCGCCCCCCAGACGAAGGCGATGGCGGCGCGGAGGGCGAGATCCTCGCCGGGCGGCAGGCGGCTCACGGCGCGCAGTATGCCACCAGGGGCCCCACTCCCCGCGAAGACGGTAGGCTGCGGCTTCCATGCCGACGCGCCGCCCCTCCCCTGCCCTGCTCCTGCCCCTGCTCTCCGCCGCCCTGTCCTGCGGGCGACCCGGGGACGACGCGGCCCTGCCGGTCCAGGCGCTCGACGTCGAGGGCTGGTCGCGGTCCTGCGTCGCGCTGGCCGACGGGACGGCCTGGCTGGCCGCGGACCCCGCCGGAGCGGCCTTCGCCTTCTCCGCCCGCGGCGTCGAGGGCGGCGCCCGCTTCTTCCTCCAGCCCAGCGACCTGGCGACCTACCTGCTCTACGACGCCGACGGGGGCTACCTGGTGGCCGAGGACGGGCCGCTGGAGCGCCGGACCTCGCTTCAGTCCGACGCCACGCGCATCGTCGACGGGGTCATCGACGACGCCTACGTCTCCGGCGCCGAGTGGATGCTGGAGCCCAGCGCGCAGGGCGGAGATCGCTACCAGCTCCGCCACCGCCGCACCGGGCGCCTGCTGGGACGCGCGGGCCTGGTCGAGGGCGAGGGACCCGCCGCCGCGCTCAGCCTGGTGCCCGTCGAGGGCTGCACCGAGCACCCCGAGCTGTCGCTGGACGCCACCGGCACCGTCACCCGCACCACCTTCGAGGACGGCGACCTGTACGGCATCGTCGACGCCCACAGCCACCTCTTCACCAACCACTCCTTCGGCGGCGGTGTCTTCCACGGCGCCCCCTTCCACCGCCTGGGGGTGGAGCACGCCCTGCCCGACTGCGCCGCCGTGCACGGCGAGGCCGGGCGCAAGGACTTCTTCGGCTGGGTCTACGACAGCGGCGGCAACGACAGCGCCGACCTGGTGGCCGGCCTGGGGGACCTGCTGGCCGGCGAGCTGAGCGAGGACAACCACCTCACGGCCGGCTACCCCACCTTCCCCGACTGGCCCGACGCGCGGCGCCGATCCACCCACCAGGCCCAGTACCACCGCTGGCTGGAGCGGGCCTGGCTGGGCGGCCTGCGCCTGGTCGTCAACCACGCCACCAGCAACGCCGTGATCTGCAACCTGGTCGTGGGCGAGGGCTTCCAGCCCAGCCGCTACGACTGCGAGGACATGACGGCCGTCGACCGGATCATCGACGAGACCTGGGCGATGCAGGACTACATCGACGCCCGGGCCGGCGGCCAGGGCAAGGGCTGGTTCCGCGTCGTACAGTCCCCCGCCGAGGCGCGAGAGGTCATCGCCCAGGGCAAGCTGGCCGTCGTCCTGGGCATCGAGACCTCGGACCTGTTCGACTGTCACCTGACCCCGCGCGAGGGCGGTCCCACCTGCGACGACGCCTGGATCCAGGCCCAGCTCGACGCCTACCACGCCCGCGGCGTGCGGGTGATCTTCCCCGTCCACAAGTACGACAACCGCTTCGGCCCCGGCGACGGCAGCGGCGACTTCATCGAGCTGGGGAACTTCCTGAACAGTGGCCACTTCACCAACATGACGCAGGACTGCCCCGCCGAGGAGGGGCTGGACGACGGCTTCGACGGCGACGCCATCACCTTCGGCGGCCTGCAGCAGCCGCGGAAGGACTACCTCTCGCCGCCTCCCGAGGATCTGTCCGCCTTCCCCGAGGCGCCGCTGGACACGGCGCTGGGCTACGTCGGCGAGATCCTGGAGGGTCCGATCGAGGGCTACTGGTGCCAGAACGCCGGCCTGACCGACGCCGGCGTGGCCCTCATCGAGGGGATGATGGATCGTGGCATGATCGTCGAGCTCGACCACCTGCCGCTGTGGTCCTACGTGCAGGCCTTCGAGCTGCTGGAGGCGGCCGACTACCCCGCCGCCGGCACCCACGGCCGCCACTGGAGCGGGCGACTGTTCACGACCGGCGGGATCTCCGTCGCGGGACTGGGTCGCTGCCACGACGCCGACGCTCCGGGCTCGACCCTGGGCGACCTGGCCTGGCGCCTGTCCCTGGTGGAGGCCGCCGGCGGCTACCCCGGCGTCGGCTTCGGCTTCGACCTGAACGGCTTCGCGGGCGCGCCGGGCCCCCGCTTCGCCGAGGGTGCCTGCGCCACCGAGCAGCTCCACCCCGTCACCTACCCCTTCTCCTCCTACGCCGGAGACGTGCAGTTCACGCCTCCCATGCTCGGCACGCGCGCCGTGGACTTCAACACCGAGGGCATGGTCCACATCGGGCTCCTGCCCGAGCTGATCGAGGACGCGCGCCACGACGCCGCCAGCGACGCCGACCTGGAGCCCCTGTTCCGCTCGGCCGAGGCCTGGCTGCGCATGTGGGAGAAGGCCGAGGCGCGGGCCGTGGCGCGCACGGGCGGCTGAGTCTACGCTCTGCCGATGCGTGCCCACCGCCTCCTGCCTCCCCTGCTCGCCCTGGTCCCGGCGCTCGCCGCCTGCTCCGCCGAGGGTCCGTCCCGCGCGCCCGACGGCACCGCTGGCGACGGCGGGACCTCGCTGCCCGACGGCGGCAGCTCGACCCCCGACGGCGGGACCACGCAGGCCGACGGCGGAGGGGAGGACACCGACTGCCCGCCCCAGGACTGGTATGCCGACCAGGACGGCGACGGCTGGGGGGACAGCGCCGAGGTGACCCGCGCCTGCGCGCCGCCCGAGGGCTGGGTCGACCGCGGGGGCGACTGCGACGACGCCGATCCCGACAGCTTCCCCGGGGCGCTGGACAGCGCCGACGGCCGGGACCAGGACTGCGACGGGGTCGCCGACGACCAGCCCGTCGACCTGGTGATCGACCCGGCGGCCGGCAGCCACCTCTGGCTGGGGCTCGGCGCCCACGCCTGGGTGTGGGACGACCAGTGGCCCACCGTCCTGGAGGCCATCGGCGGCCGGGTCGTGCGGGCCAGCCTGTACAGCCTGGACCGCCCCGACAGCGCCCCCGCCGGGGGCACGGCCGCGGACTTCGACGCCTGGCTGCTGGAGCACGACACGGCCTTCGACGAGTCCGTGGCCCTGGTGACCCAGGCCCAGGCGCGGGGACTGTCCACGGTGGCGCTGGTGTGGGAGGTCCCGCCGGTCTGGGAGAGCAGCCGCGCCCTGGACCCGGCGCACGTGCAGGACCAGGCCCGCCTGGTCGCCGCGATGATGGCCCGCCTGGACGCGGCGGGGGCGCGGCCCGACCTGGTCGAGCTGCTCAACGAGCCCGACGGGGACTGGAACAGCTACGCCGGGCCCGCGACCTGGGCCGACCTGGTGCTGGCCGTGCGCGACGAGCTGGACGCCCGCGGGCTGGAGGACCTGGGCGTCGTGGGCCCCGGCCTGGCCTTCGCGAACAACGCGCCGGCGTGGATCGACGACCTGCCCGACACCGACGCCCTGGCCGTGTTCAGCACGCACCTGTGGGACGACGCCTACGGCGTGGGCGACGGGGTCGCGCTGACCCAGGACGCGCTCGACGCCTTCCTGGGCGCGGCCGACGCGCTGGACCCGGGACGGACCCTGCCGCGGATGATCACCGAGGCCGGCAGCAAGGACACCGCCCTGTACGGGGTCCCCACGAACCCGGCCGACTCCTGCGGCGACGTCACCGACCTGCACGCCTACGCCGTCCGGGCCCTGTCCTACACGCTGCTCGCCGCCGCCTCGGGCGCGGGCTCCGTCCTGCACTGGCAGGCCGCCGACATGGACTGGGGTGGGTGCTGGGGGACCTGGGGCCTGGTCGACGCCAGCGGCGCGGCACGCCCCACCCTGGACGCGCTGGCCCTGCTGGGGCCGGCCATCCCCGAGGGGGCCGTGGTGGTCCCGCCCCGGTGGCGCGACCCCGAGCTGGCCGTCGCCGCCTTCGCCACGCCCGAGCGCGTGGTCCTGGCCCTGGCCAACCCCACGGCGCGGGAGGTGGAGCGGGCCCTGGGGGTGGACGGTGCCCAGACCTGGACGGTGAACGAGCTGCGGACCTTCTCCAGCGACGGGCTGTCCTGGCGCGATCCCCTCGACGACGGCGACGCGCTGCGGATCGACGGCTCGACGTGGATCGACGGCGCCAACGCCACCCTCTTCGGCGGCGACCAGGGCCGGCTGTCGGCCAACGACGAGGCCACCGTCACCTGGTCGCTGGGCGCCGATCTCACGCGGGCCGAGGCCCGGGTCTGGGCCTGGGGCGGCATCGACGCGCTGGCCTTCGAGTCCTCGACCGACGGCGAGGCCTGGACCGCGCTGTCGCCCGCCATCACCCGCACCGAGGGCGACTGGGAGCTGCAGGTCCAGGCCTTCGAGGGCCTGCCCGCCGGCACCCGCCACCTGCGCGCCCGCTTCCTACCGCGCGAGGTCGCCTGGACGCCCCAGCTGGGCCAGCTCGACCTGGAGCTGTCGCCCGGCGCCCCCGTGGTGCAGGACCACCTGGCGACCGATCGTCGGCTGCTGCTGACCCTGCCTCCCGACAGCGCCCTGGTCGTGGTGTTGGACCGGCGCTGAGCCGGGGGCGGCGGTGGCGCGTGCCGTGGGGCACCGCCTGCGACGCGCACGCGAGGGCGGCCCGCGGGCATCGCCTGGAATCCAACCGGTCGCACGGCCTCGACACGGGCCGGGGGTCGCGGAGCGTCGCCAGGTCCCGCCGGCGCAGCAACCGGCGGGGACCTGCGGCTCCCGTCCCGCACCTGGAGCTCGCACTCCACGGCGGGCGCGACGCTCACCCACCCCTTCGCCTTCGAGGCACGGCGCGTACCAGAGCTGCGTGCGCCGCATCCCCCAGGCGATGGTCGGGGCCGGCGCGCTGGGCAACAGCGAGCGGAGCGCCGTCGTCTCGGCGGCCGCCGCCGCCAGCTGCGGGAAGACGAAGAAGCAGGCCCGACCTACTCGCCCACCACCGCCCGGATCATCAGTCGGCCCGGAAGCCCCAGACCATCCGGATGGTCCCCCAGTCGTCGTAGCGCACGAAGCTGCGGTCGTCCGGGTCGGTCTGGTCGGCGCCCAGGAACAGGGACGCGCTGCCGTCGTCGCCCGGCGGCGTGGTGAACACCATCGCCACGACGAAGTCCCCGTCCACTTCGACCTCGGCCGCGGAGAGGTCCACGTCCAGCCACTGGTCCCCGCCCGCCGGCGTGGCCGTGGTGGTGTAGACGACCTCTCCCGGCCGGTTCGTCGCCGCGTCCCAGCTCGACACCTCCACGTCGAAGGGGGTGGTGGGGATGCCCTGCAGCCCGATGTAGTAGCGGGCGGTGAGCAGCCGCACGGGGCCTTCGGCGGTGAAGTGCACGCCGACCGCGCCCGTGCCGTCGCTGCCCCAGGGCGAGGAGTTGCCCTCGGCCACCCCGTCATCGTAGGAGAGCTCCACCGGGGTGGTGCCGGCCGTGTCGTCGACGGGGCCGGTTCCGGCGGTGTCGTCGGTGGAAGGGCTGCAGGCGAGCAGCCAGGCGAAGGAGAGGGCGAGCATCGGGGACTCCCGGAGGGCCCCGAGAGAGGACCCTCGCCCGTTGGTCCCCTGGCGAGGGGGATCGTCACAGCCCGGGGAGGCCAGGTCTCTGCGGGCCCACCACTCCTCGCCCGCCCTGCCCTACTCCACGTAGCCCAGCGCCCGGAGCGCCTCCTGCTGCTCGTGGGCGATGCGGGCGGCCTCGCCGGCGGTGCGCAGGTGCTCCAGCTCGGCTGTGCCGCGGGCGGCCCAGGTCGCGCGCTCCTCCTCGGGCAGCGGCAGGGGCGCCTGCTCGCCGGGGTCGGCGGCCAGGTCGAAGCCCAGGACGGTGCCTTCACTGTCCACCGTCCACTTGCGGGTCCCCTGGCGGAAGGCCACCTCGGCCCGCTGGAAGGGGCCCAGGATGCGGCGCGCGCGCTGGGTGCCGGCGAAGGCGCGCAGGGGCTCGGTCGGCGGCGCCTGGGCCAGGTCCAACAGCCCGCCCTGGGCAGGCTGCCCGGCCAGGGCGAGCAGGGTGGGGGCCACCGCCTGCAGCGGCACGGGGGCGTCGATCCGCTGGCCGGGGGCGACGCCGGGCGCACGCACCAGGATCGGCACCCGCACCCCGGGCTCGTGGACCCGGTCGCCGTGGTTGAGCAGGTAGTCGTGCTCGGTGAAGCTCTCCCCGTGGTCGGCGGCCAGGACGACGGCGGCGTCGGGCGGCAGGGCGGAGAGCAGGCGGCCGACCAGGTGGTCGGTCCAGGCGATCTCGCCCTTGTAGGCGGCGACCTGGGGGCGCAGGTCGTCCCGGCCGGGCACCAGGGACAGGTGCCGGTCGCGCATCGTGCGCAGGCGTGCGGCGCGGACCTCCTCGGGCGCGCCGGGGAGTCCCGGGGTCTCGGGGGCGACCAGGGTGTCGTAGGGCGACGGTGGCGCGTAGGGGGCGTGGGGATCGTAGAGGTGCAGCCACAGGAAGGTGGGCCCGCCGCCAGCCTCCAGCCAGGCCAGCGCGCGGGCGAGGGTGGCGTCGCCCCGGCGCTCGACGACCGGCTCGCCCGCCAGGCCCACCGCGGCTGCGAGTCGGCCGACCGAGGTCGCGGGCAGGCCGACGCCACCGAGCTGGTCGTCGTACCAGCCGAAGCCGCGCTCGATGCCACTGCCGTGGGCCAGCACCGCGGCCGACACGGCGGCGCCGGTGCGCCAGCCGGCGGCGGCCAGGGCCTGGGCCACGGTGGGCACGGCGGGGTCCAGGGCCTGCCCGTTGCGCAGCACGCCGACCCGGTCGGGCAGCTGGCCGGTCAGCATCGCGGTGTGGGCGGGCAGGGTCAGCGGCGCGGGCGAGAGGCCGGCGGTGAAGAGCAGGCCCTGGTCGGCCAGGCCGTCGAGCGCGGGGGTGGGCACGGGCACGCTGGCGCCGCCGATGCGACCCAGGTGGTCGGCCCGGAAGGTGTCCAGCGTGACCAGGACCAGCACGGGCCCGGGGGGGCCGCGGGGGACCGCGACGGAGGAGGTGGCCGGGCCGCCGGGCAGGAGCGCCAGCGAGGCCGGCACCAGGGCCGCCGCTCGCAGGCTGCGACGCGGGCCACGGCCCGGCGGCAAGGCGACCAGCAGGCCGACCAGCAGCGCCAGCACGGCCAGGCCGCCCAGCTCCCAGGCCACGGCCGCCGCGCCCTCGCCTGGCAGCAGGACGGCGCGCAGGGGTCCCAGGCTGCGGTGCACGCACAGGCCCGCGCCCGTCAGCGCCAGCAGCCCCAGGCCCAGGTCGACCGCGGCGCGCCGCATCCCCTCTCCTTCTTTCCCCTATACGACGAAGCCGGCCGCCGGGTGTCCCCGACCGGCCGGCCCCGGCAGCACAAAGCCTGTGCGGGCTACTCGCAGTCCCAGATCTCGAGGCAGTCCTCGTAGATGTCCTCGTCCCCCTCGTAGATGTCGCCGCACTCGGCGCTCTTCAGCGAGTTCAGGCAGTCCTGGGCCTTGTCGTCGTCGAAGTCGCAGTCGTCGTAGTAGTCCTCGTACTCCTCCTGGGCGTCGACCAGGTCGTCGATGCAGTCGTCCAGGTCGTCCCAGGTGGCCTCGAACTCGCCCTTGAAGCACTCGTTGTAGACCTTGCAGCTCACCTTCGAGTACTCGTCGTTGAAGTTGTCCTCGGTCACGGCGCCGCCGCCCAACAGGGAGCAGCCGGAGAGGAGGGAGACGAAGAGGCCGGCGACGAGGGATCCGCGCATGATGGCTCCAGGATGTGTCAGGGAGGGGCGCTCGAAGGGGACGAGGGGAACCCACCTAAGCCCGCCCGCGAAGCGCTGTCAACTTCCGCGACTGCGGCGTTCAAGGTGTGTCCACCACCAGGGTCACCGGCCCGTCGTTGACCAGGCTGACCTGCATGTCGCCGCCGAAGACGCCCGTCGCTACCGGCACCCCCTGGGCCGCGACCGCCGCGCAGAAGGCCTGGTAGAGGGGCTCGGCCTGTTCGGGCGGAGCGGCGCCGGTGAAGCTGGGGCGCCGTCCGCGGCGGCAGTCACCGTACAAGGTGAACTGGCTGACGACCAGCATCGCCCCGCCGGCCTCCTGCACGCTGCGGTTCATCTTTCCGTCCGCGTCCTCGAAGATCCGCAGGCCGCACAGCTTCTGGGACAGCCAGGCCACCTGGTCGGGGCCGTCCCCGGGGGCGACCCCCAGCAGCACCAGCAGGCCGGGCCCGATCTCGCCCGTGACCCGGCCCTCGCACTCGACCCGGGCCGTGCCGACCCGCTGGACCACCGCGCGCATCCGACCTCCTGCCGTTCAGATCCACTGCCCGGCGACGCCCGCCGCCGCCCCCGCCAGCAGGGCCAGGCTGAGCGCCACCATGAGCGCCGTGGCCCAGGGCCGCCCCTGCCGCCCCGGCACCACCCGGTTGCCCAGCACCAACGCCAGCGCGCCGCCCGCGAGCAGCCCGCCCAGGTGGGCCAGGTTGTCGATGAAGGGCAGCATCACGCCGACCAGCAGGTTCAGCCCGACCCAGGGCAGGAGCGCCCGCCGCAGGTGGTCGCCCAGGCCCTCGGGCAGCTCGTCGCGGTGCCGCCAGCCGAAGACGATGGGCGCGCCCATCAGGCCAAAGACCGCGCCGCTGGCGCCCACGCTCAGGCGGTTGCCGCCCAGCCAGGACAGGGTCGAGCCGACGAGGCCGGCCACCAGGAACAACCACAGGAAGCGCGGCCGCCCGTAGAGCGACTCGCACAGGCGGCCCAGGCCCAGCAGCGCCAGGCCGTTGAGGAACAGGTGCAGGCCGTCGTTGTGCAGGAAGACGCAGCTCACCAGGCGCCAGAGCTGCCCCTGGTCGAGCTCGACCGCCGCCTGGGCGCCCGCCCGCACCAACAGCGCCTCGGGGCGCACCATCACCAGGGCGCCGAGCGGGTCGGCCGCCCCCTCCACCACCATGCCCAGCCCCAGGGCCAGGTGGGCCAGGACCATCGTGGCGAGCAGGGCGAAGGTCAGCCACGGCCTCCGCATGCCCTCGAAGAGGTGGTGTCCGGCGGCGCGGCGCACCAGGTGGCGGCGCTGGTCCTGGCGGGTCCGGGGCCGCGGCGGCAGGGGGGGCCGCGGATCCGCGCGCCCGCTCACCGGATCCGCCACGCCGTCGCCTCCTCCAGCGGTCCCGGGCGCCAGCCCAGGGGCACGACGCCCAGGGACTCGCTGTACAGGCCCACCCGGCACGGGGCGCACACCACGCGCAGGCGGCCGTGGTCGTAGGCGTAGTCGGCGACGTGCTCCTTGACCTCGGGCAGCTCGGCGGGCGACGAGTTCAGCGGCGCCAGCACCAGCACGCCGCTGGCCTCGCCCGGGCCGAGCACGTGCCAGCCGAGCTGCTCCAGCCGGTAGCGGAAGGACCACTCTCCCGTGAAGGCGCCCGGCGACTGCCAGGTGCGCGCGGCCTGCAAGGCCAGGGCGTCGGCGGCCTCGAAGAAGCGGTGCTCCGCCTGGACGACGGCGCCGGAGAGCAGGGCCCCCCCGGCGGCGCCGGCGAGCATCACCTCGCGGGCCGTGCGCCGGGCGTCGTAGGCGCGCGCCAGCAGCAGGGCCAGCGGCGCCATCGCCGGCAGCATGTACCGGGGCGCGGCGAAGTTGTGGGCGACCACGACCAGCAGGATCCACAGCCCCGCCCAGGACGCCAGCAGCAGGCCGTCGCCCGGGCCCCCCGGCCCCCGCGCGGCGCCGGGCCCCGCCTGCTGCACGATCGCCGACAGGACCGCGCCGCCCACCGCGGCGAAGGGCAGCACCCGCAGCGCGGTCGCCAGGTCCAGGTCCGCCGGTCCCCAGGAGAGGGCGACGGCCCCCACCCCCAGCAGCGCGCCCCACAGCAGGTTGCGGCGCAGGCCCCTTCCCAGCAGGACGATCGGCACCACGCCGAGGGCCAGCCGGGCCAGCACCCCCAGCGCCCGGGCCCGGGGATCGCTGCGCTGGATCTCGTCGGCGCGGCTGAGCACCTCGAACAGGTGCAGGCGGCCGTAGCTCGCCGCCAGCCAGGCCTCGCCGGCCAGCACCGGCACCAGCGCCGCGCCCCAGAACAGGGCACCGGCGCGCAGGGAGGCGCTCCAGCTCCCCGTCGCCCGGCGCCCGTGCAGCAGCAGGACCGGGATCAGGATCATGGCCGGGTACTTGGTCCACAGGGCGCCGGCGAGGCACAGGCCGCCGACCACCGCCGCCACGCGCCCGCCCTGCAGCCCCACCCGCCAGCCGGCGACGGCGGCCGCCGACAGCGCCGCCAGCGCCAGGTCGGGCATCAGGCCCCGCTGGAGCCCCAGGGCGACGATGGGCGCGGAGGCCCAGGAGAGCACGGCCAGGATCGGCCGGCGGGTCAGGTGGGCGGCCAGCGACCCGACCGCCCAGCCGTAGAGCAGCGCCCACGGTGCACCGGCCAGCACCTTGAGGGGGTACAGGCCCAGCTCCTCGGGCACCAGGCGTCGCGCGGCCCAGACCCACCACAGGTGCAGCGGGGGGTGGGCGTAGACGAAGGCGTCGCCCTCGCGGTCCGCTCCCCAGGGCTGCCAGGGCCGCCACCAGTCGTAGGGGCGCAGCGGATCGAGCTGCCGGGCGATGTCCAGGTAGCTCTCCTCGTCCAGCACCGGCACGGAGGCGGACAGCAGCAGGGTCCCCACCGCCAGCACGCAGGCCAGCAGCACCGGCAGGTGCCGCGCCACGCCGTTCCGCCCCCCCGTCACCGCCGCCTCAGACCGCCACCGCGAACTCCCGCAGGACCTGGTTCAGCGAGGTCTTGCGGTCGGTCGCGGCCTGGCGGTGGCCGATGATCAGGGCGCAGGGCACGCCGTACTCGCCCGCGGGGAAGCGCTTCCCGCGGGTGCCGGGGATGACGACGGCGCGCGGTGGCACGAGCCCGCGGTGCACCACCTCCTGGGGACCCGTGACGTCGATGATGTGGGTCGAGGCCGTCAGCACGACGTTGGCGCCGAGCACCGCCTCCTCTCCCACCCGCACCCCCTCCACCACGATGCAGCGGCTGCCGATGAAGGCGCCGTCCTCGACGATGACGGGGCTGGCGCCCGGCGGCTCCAGCACGCCGCCGATGCCCACGCCGCCCGACAGGTGCACGTTGCGCCCGATCTGCGCGCAGGAGCCGACGGTGGCCCAGGTGTCGACCATGGTGCCGGCGCCCACCCAGGCGCCGATGTTGACGTAGCCGGGCATGACCACGCAGCCGCGCTCGAGGTGCGCGCCGTAGCGGACGTGCCCCGGCGGCACCAGGCGCACCCCCTGGGCCGCCAGGTCGCGCTTCAGCGGGATCTTGTCGTGGAACTGGTAGGGGCCCACCTCGTGCACCTGCATCGGCGCCAGGCGGAAGTACAGCAGGATCGCGCGGTGCAGCCAGCCGTGCACCGTCCACTGGCCGTCGTCGGCGCGCGTGGCGACCCGCAGGCTGCCCTCGTCCAGGCGGGCCAGCGCCTCGTCCACGGCCGCCCGATCGGGGGGCGCCGAGGGGTCGGCCTGCCAGGCGGCGTCGATGCGCGCGGCGAGCGCCGCGGCGGCCAGGTCGGCCAGCGGGCGACCTCGGTCGGTCGGAGACATGGACCCTCCAGGGCGGCCGAGCCTATCGCATCGCCAGCCCCGGACCGAGGGCAAAGCGCCTCAGCCCACCAGCGGCCGCATCACCTCGATGGCCGACCGGATCTCCTCGAGCGAGGGGACCAGGGCCAGCCGCACGTAGCCCTGCCCGCCGCCGGCCACGCCGAACATCCGCCCCGGGCTCACGACCACGCCCCGCTCGAGCAGCCGCCGGGCCCACGCCTCGTCGTCCTCCCCGCCCGGCACGCGGACCCACAGGTAGATCGTGGCCCGGCTGCCGTGCACCTCCAGCCCGGCGCCCTCGAAGAAGTCGACCAGCAGCTCGCGCTTGGCCTGGAACAGGGCGCGGCGCTCGGCGACGTGGGCGTCGTCGGACCAGGCCGCCTGGGCGGCGGCGTTGACGAAGTCGGGCGCGGCCAGGCCCGGGTTGGCGCGCAGCTTGCGCAGGCGCCCGATCAGGGCCGGGTCTCCGGCCAGGAAGCCCGAGCGGTAGCCGGTCATGGCCGAGCGCTTGGACAGCGAGTGCAGGACGAGCACGCCCTCGACCCCGGCCTGCAACAGCGAGGGGGGCGGCTCGCCCTGGTAGATGTCGGCGTAGGCCTCGTCGCTGACCAGCACGATGTCGTGCTCCCGCGCCAGGTCCAGCGTGCGGCGCAGGTCGGCGAGCGGGGTGACCGCGCCGGAGGGGTTGTGCGGCGTGTTCAGCCAGATCATGCGCGTGCGGCGCAGCAGGTCCGGCGGCAGCAGCCAGGGGCGGAAGACATGGTCGCCCGACAGCGGCACCGCCACCGGCTCGCCCCCCGCGAAGAGCACGCCGCGCTGGTAGGCGGGGTAGCCCGGGTCGGGGAAGATCACGACGCGGTCGTCGGCGGAGGGGTCGACCACCAGGGCCGGCGTGTGGAAGACCGCCTCCTTGGCGCCCGCGGTGGGCAGGATCTGGGTCGCCGGGTCCAGCTCGACGCCGAAGCGGCGCGCGACGTAGGCCGCGATCGCCGCGCGCAGCCCGTCGGAGCCCGCGATGCTCGGGTAGCCGCAGCGCGGCTGGATCGCCTCGCGCAGCGCCTCCTGGATGAAGTCGGGCGTGGGCTCGACGGGGTCCCCCACGCTGAAGTCGTACAGGGGCAGGCCGCGGGCGGCCACGGCCTGCTTGCGGCGCTCCAGCTCGACCATGGGGTACTCGGCGAGCTGGTCCAGCAGCGGGTTGATGCGAGGCATGGCGGCAGTTGTACCGCGGAGCGCCGCCTCCCGGAGTAGGTTCCGCGCTCCCGCCTCCTCCTGGAGCCCCCTTGCTCGCCCTCCTCCTCGCCGGCTGCGACCTGGTCACCGGCCACTACGGCGCCCCCAAGGACCCCGCCGACCCCTCCCTCGTCGTCGTCGAGGTCCCGCAGGGAAGCACGATCCGCGGCATGGCGCCCACGCTGGAGGAGGCCGGCGTCATCGCCGACGCCGACGGCTTCATGACCTGGGTGCGCATCACGAAGGAGGGCGGCTGCATCAAGGCCGGCCGGCACAAGGTCGGCCCGGCCATGGGGGCGCAGGAGCTGGTGGACGCGCTCTGCGGCGTGCCCCTGCCCGAGGACGTGCCCTTCACCGTGGTCGAGGGCTGGCGCATCCGCGAGATCGACGCCGCCCTGGTGCAGGCGGGCCTGGCCCAGGCCGGCGAGTACGCCTCCGCCGCCGCCCAGCCCGGGCGCTTCACCGCCAGCTATGCGCTTCCGACCGACACGCTCGAGGGCTACCTCTTCCCCGAGACCTACATGGTCGATCCCACCCGCTTCACGGTGGACGGCCTCATCCAGCGCCAGCTCGACCTGCTCGGCGAGCGCTTCGTCAGCCAGCACGACGCGGCGGAGCTGGAGGGCCGCGGCCTGCACGCGCTGGTGATCATGGCCAGCATGCTCGAGCGCGAGGAGCCGACCCCCGCCCAGCGCCCGCTGGTCGCGGGCATCCTGTGGAAGCGGCTGGACCACGCCTGGAACCTGGGCGTGGACGCCACCAGCCGGTACACGCTGGACCAGTGGAACGACCGGCGGGCCTTCCTGGTCCAGCTCCGCGACCCGGACGACCCCTACAACACCCGCCTGCGCCCCGGCCTGCCGCCGACGCCCATCGGCAACCCCTCCACGACCAGCCTGGAGGCCGCCCTCTCGCCCGTGGACAGCGAGTACTGGTACTACCTGCACGACGACGCCCAGGTGCTGCACCCGGCGCGCGACGTGGCCGGCCACGAGGCCAACCGCCGCAAGTACAACGTCTACTGACCGCTACTGCCCGCTACTTCTGACCGCGACCCCGGACCGGGAGAGGCTCCCCATGGCCGCGCACGAGCTGCTCCTCATCGACGCCTTCGCCGACGGCCCCTTCACCGGCAACCCCGCGGCCGTGGTCCTGCTGGACGCCCCGGCCGACGCGGCCTGGATGCAGGCGGTCGCCGCCGAGCTGAAGCAGTCGGAGACCGCCTTCTGCTGGCCGCACCAGGCCGAGCGCGCGCCGGGCGAGGGGCCGGGCCCCGAGTGGAAGCTGCGCTGGTTCACGCCGCGCTGCGAGGTGGAGCTCTGCGGTCACGCGACCCTGGCCACCGCGCACGCCCTGTGGAGCACCGGGCGGCTGGACCGGGACGAGGCAGCCGTGTTCCGCACCCGCGCCGGCCTGCTGCAGGCCTGGCGGGTCGGCGAGGAGATCGAGCTCGACCTGCCCGCCACGCCCGACGAGCCGGTCACGCTGACCCAGGAGCTGGCGATGGCCTTCCGCCTGCCGCCCCGGTACCTGGGCCGCTACCGCGACAGCTACGTGATCGAGCTGGAGAGCGAGAGCGCCGTGCGCTCGGTCACCCCCGACCCGGCCCTGCTGCTGGAGGCCGGCGGACACGGCTACACCGTCACGGCGCGGGCGAGCGCCGACAAGCCCTACGACTTCGTCCTGCGCTACTTCGCGCCGGCCGTCGGCGTTCCGGAGGACCCGGTCACGGGCGCGGCCTTCGCCTGCCTGGGTCCCTACTGGTCGCTGCGGCTGGGGCGGCCGGACCTGGTCGGGCGCCAGGTCAGCGCCCGCGGCGGGACCGTGCGGGTCCACAGCAGCGAGGCCCGGGTGCGGCTGGGCGGGCGGGCGCGCACGGTCGTCCAGGGCGCGCTGCTGGGCTGAGGAACGCTCAGGGCGCCAGCCACTCCACGTGGTCGTCCTGGGGCGGCAGCCAGGGCTCCATCCCTGCCCCTCCCCTCGCCTGCACGAGCCAGGCCAGGACCATGGTGCGCGCCAGCGCGTGCACCTCCTCGGGGGCCAGGAAGGGCTCGCTGCAGTCCTCGAAGGTCGGCACCAGGGTGCAGGCGTCGCTGAAGCTGTAGTGGCCGGCGTCCTCGATGATGGCGGCGGCCCGCGGCTGCGCCTGCAGGTCCTCCCAGATGCTGCCCACCTCGCCCTCCCAGGGGGTCAGGCTGTCGCGGCTGCCCGCCAGGATGAGCGTCGGGAGCGCGATGAGCGGCAGGCCGGGGAACAGGGTCTCGTAGGCGGCCGGAGCCATCGGCACGGCGGCCCAGGCGCGCGGGTCCGACAGGTCCCAGGTCGCCTGCTCGGGGTGGGCCGCGGCGTACTCGGCGACCTCGTCGCAGAGCCAGCCGCCGTTCGTGGCGCACCACTCCGCCGTCTGCGCCGGGTCCAGCACGGCGCCGGCCACCACCAGGCTGGTGAAGCCGCCGAAGCTGTGGCCCACCACGGCGTAGCCGGCGTCGGGGTCGACGCAGCCGTACAGGCGGTCCTGGGGATCGGCGGCGCGCGCGAGCAGGTGGTCGAAGCTGTCGGCCACGTCCAGCGGCCGGCGGAAGACCAGCTCGGGCATCCGGTCGGGGTCCTTGTCGAAGATGGTGTTGCCCGTGTGATCGGGCGCCACCACGACGTAGCCGTGGCTGGCCAGGTGCTCGGTCAGGAAGAAGCTCTGCCAGCGCATGCCCTGGTTGCCATGGCTGAAGACCACGACGGGCCGCGGCTGCTCGCAGGCGGCCACCCCCCCGTCCCGGGCACCGCCCTCGACCAGGTCGCCGTAGGCGTGCACCGCGCCGGGGTCCTCCCCCTCGGCCAGCGGGTACCAGGCCTGGACCACCAGGGGCACGCCGGTCTGGCCCACCGTCTCGCTCACGTCGGTGCCGGCGGCCCACTCGCCCGGGAGCGAGGGGTCCAGCGCCTCGACCGGCGCGCCGGTGTCGTCGACCGCCTCGCCTCCCCCGCAGGCCAGCAGGCCCAGCAGGCCCAGGGAGGCGATCATCCGCCGGCCTTCAGGCGCCGGGCCACGTCGACCGCCGCGTAGGTCAGGACCCCGTCGGCACCGGCGCGCTTGAAGGCCAGCAGGCTCTCCATCATCACGGCCGGGCCGTCCAGCCAGCCGCGCTCGGCCGCCCCCAGCAGCATGCTGTACTCGCCGCTGACCTGGTAGACGAAGGTGGGCGCCTGGAAGGTCTCCTTCACGCGGCGCACGATGTCCAGGTAGGGCATGCCCGGCTTGACCATCACCATGTCGGCGCCCTCGTCCAGGTCCAGCGCCACCTCGCGCAGGGCCTCGTCCCCGTTGGCCGGGTCCATCTGGTAGGTGCGCTTGTCGCCGCCACCCAGGGCCTTCTTGCTGCCGACCGCGTCGCGGAAGGGGCCGTAGAAGGCGCTGGCGTACTTGGCGGCGTAGCTGAGGATCTGCACCTGGGGCAGGCCGGCGGCGTCCAGCGCGTCGCGCACGGCCCCGATCCGGCCGTCCATCATGTCGCTGGGCGCCACCACGTCGCAGCCCGCACGGGCCTGCACCACCGCCTGGGCGCACAGCGCCTGGATGGTCGGGTCGTTGACGATCTCGCCGTCGACCAGCAGCCCGTCCTGGCCGTGGGTCGTGAACGGATCCAGCGCCACGTCGCAGATGACGCCCACCTGGGGCACGGCCGCCTTCACGGCGCGCACCGCCCGGCAGACCAGGTTGTCCGGATCGCCGGCCAGGGCGCCGTCCGGCGTCTTCAGCGAGGGGTCGATCACCGGGAAGATCGCCACGGCCGGGATCCCCAGCTCCGCCGCGTGGGCGACGGCGCCGACCAGCGAGGGGATGGTGTGCCGCCGCACGCCGGGCATCGAGGCGACCTCCTGGTCGGGGCCGTCCCCGTCGATGACGAAGACCGGCCAGATCAGGTCGTCGACCGCCAGGCGCTGCTCGCGCACGAGGCGGCGGCTCCAGTCGGTGCGGCGGTTGCGGCGCATGCGGGTGCGGGGGAAGGCGGCCACGGGATCCTCCGGGGGCTGTGATCCGCCCCCCGGGTAGCCCGCGAAGGCGGTGGGGGCGAGCGGGGTGTGGCCCTGGCGCGTGACGCCCGGTGACAGGCGTGAAAGCCTGTCTCCACGTGGCTCGTCGCGGCCGTTCGGGCCGACCCTGGCGATACCGTGCAGCCGTGGCCCCCTCGCCCGCCCCGGAGCGCCGCCCATGACCCCGACCCTCCTCGCCGCCGTCCTCTCCTGCCTGTCTCCGGCCCTCGCCGAGAGCGCCACCCCCACCGCCACGCTGCGCGACACCGTCTCGCAGGTCTCCGCCGGCACCTCCGCCGACCGCGCCGGCCTCCAGGTGGCGGTGTGGACCAGCACCTCGCGCGTCACCCCCGCCGGCGTGCACCTGGAGCTGGCGCCCTTCCCCGGCGCGCCCGCGCTGGCGGTCGACCAGGTCGACATCCCCACCAGCGCCGCCTCCCGCCAGGTCTGGCAGGCCGAGGGCGTGCGCTTCGACCAGCCCGCGCGCGGGGCGCTGGTGCCCGCGCGCGCCACCCTGCTGGACGCCGCGGGCGGCGAGCTGGCCACGGTCGAGCTGACCCTGGCGGCGGGCGGGCTGACCTGCGCGGACGCCGCGCCCGTGGCCGACCAGGCCACCAGCCACGCCCACCTGCACCTCGATCCGACCGGCCAGTCCGGCACCCTGGCGCTGATCCTCGACGCGCAGCACGCGCCCGCGGTGGCCTCGGTGCGCTTCGAGCTGGGCGCCTCCACCACCGGCGCCGCCCCCACCCAGCGCGTCCACGTGGGGACGCTGGCCCGCGTGCAGCAGCTCTGGACGGCAGAGCTGCCCGTCCGCGGCGCCGCCGGCCAGCGCTACCAGGTCGACGGCGTCGTGATCGACCCCGAGGGCCAGCCCTACGGCGTCGCCTTCGCCGCCGAGCTGCCCGTGGACGCGGGCCCCCCGGCCACCAGCGCCCCCTGCCCCTTCGGCCGCAGCGCGCCGGACCGCCTCGCCGCGCTGCGCTGAGCCCCGCCCGCCAGTCAGCGTCGGGTCGCCGTGTCCCCCCGCGCCGCGGCGGCCTGCGCCTCGGCCGCCGCGCTCCGCCCCGCCACGCGCCCGGTCAGGTAGCAGGCGGTGATCGAGCCCGAGAAGCCGTCGGCCACCGCCGGCGTGCCCAGCATCCCCGCGGCCTCGCCCGCGGCGTACAGGCCGGCGATGGGCTGGCCGTCCGGGTCCAGCACGCGCGCCTGCGCGTCCAGCCAGGCCCCACCGAAGCTCTTGGCCGAGCCGGCGGCCAGCTCCAGGACCACCAGCTCGCCTGCGACCGGGACCAGCGCCTCGGGGCGCTTGCCGAAGTCGGGGTCCTCCCCGGCGCGCACCAGCTCGGCGTAGCGGTCCAGCGTCGCCTGCAGCCCCTCGGCGTCCACCCCCGTCGCGGCCTCCGCCTCGGCCGCCGACCACACCCGGAAGGCCACCCCCTCCGTGACCAGGTCCGCCGCGGTCAGGGCCGGCTCCACCGCGACGCCCAGCGCCACGCCCATCGACATGGGCACCGACAGGTCGAAGACCCCGGCCGGGTAGACCGCCCAGATCCGCCGGTCCGGCGCCGCCGCCATCGCGTCGACCAGGGTGAAGCCCTGGAAGGTCGACTCGTCGGCCACCCGCCGGCCCTCCACGTCCACCATGATGGTGGCGTCCAGGCGGTCCATGATCACCGCCTCCCCCGCCAGGGTCGGCCGCGGGTCGGCCACCGCGTGCAGGTACACGCCGTGGTTCCCCTCGTTCTGCACGGCCGCGTCGACCTGGCCCAGCAGGGCCCGGCCGCCGCCGTCGCTGCCGGGGCGCGCCTCGTAGACCAGGGTCGCGCCGTCCAGGTCGGGGCGCACCTCGCGGACGTGGGCGAGGTCGCGCGCGAAGCCGCCGGTCGCGATGACGGTGGCGTGGGCGGCGAGCTGGAGCTGCTCCCCCGTGACCAGGTCCTCCACCCACGCCCCCGCGACGCGGGAGGGGTCTGCCGGATCGGTCCGCAGCGAGACGGCCTCGACCTCGGTCCACACCCGGTCGCCCAGGCGCTCGACCAGGGCCTGGACCGCGCCGTAGTTGCCGTAGCCTACCGCGTGCAGGCGCTGGGTCTCCCCGGCGGCGGAGTCCACCAGCAGGTGCTCGAACTGGCCGCCCAGGTCGTCCACCAGCCACTGCAGGATCCCGGCCGAGTCCGTGGCGAGCGCCTGCACCCAGGGGTCCGAGGGGTCCCCGCCGTTGGTGAAGGCGCTCCACTCCTCCAGCATCTGCGCGGGCGAGTCCTCGATCCCCTCCTCTGCCTGCCAGGGCGTGCCCGCGGCGATGAAGTGGCGGGCGAAGATGGCGGAGCCGCCCGCCTGCGGCTCCCGCTCCACCACCAGCACGCTGGCGCCCGCCTGCTCAGCCTCCCAGGCCGCCGCCATCCCCGCCGCGCCCGCGCCGATGACCAGCACGTCCACCTCGAGATCGGGCGGCCCGCCCCCGTCGCCCGTGCCCCCGTCGCCCGTGCCCCCGTCGCCCGTGCCGCCGTCGCTGGCCCCGCCGTCGCTGGCACCGCCGTCGCTGGCACCGCCGTCGCGGGTGCCCCCGTCCGCCCCGTCCCCGTCCCCACCCGCGCAGGCCAGCAGGGCCCAGACCATCCCCGCCGCCCCCGGGGTCACGCCTCGACCTCGCGCCGCAGCGACAGCATCGCGAAGAAGCGGCTCACCTGTCCGGCCTGCTCCACCACGGTGCCCGCCGGCACCGGCAGCGCCTCCAGGTCGACCTCGGGCTCGTGCACGGTGAGCAGCCGGAAGGCGGCCTGCACCGCGGGCGCGGGCGCCTCGCGCCGATCCAGCCGCTTGCCCACCACCACCACCAGCCCCCCCGGCCGCGTCACGCGCGCCAGCTCTGCCAGCACCCGCGCCGGATCGTCGAAGCGGCCCAGCCCCCCCATGTGGAAGACCCGGTCGAAGCACCCGCCGGGGAAGGGCAGCCGGTGCGCGTCGGCGACCAGCAGGCGGCTGTGCTCCGCGAAGGGCTGGTGCCGCCACCGCTCGCGGCAGCGCTTGAGCAGCACCTCGCTCAGGTCCACCCCCCACAGCTCGGCCCCCAGGCCCTCCGGCAGCGCCGCGCGCAGGGCCGGCAGGTTGGTCCCCTCCCCGATGCCCACCTCCAGGAGGCGGGGCCGGGGGTCGCCCCCCGCCAGCTCGCCAAGGCGCAGCCCTTCGATCAGCGCGCGGCGCAGCGCCGCCTCGGACCCGCCGCCCTGCAGCACGGGCAGGCCCAGGCGCAGCACCGGTCGGTGCGCGCGCGGCAGCCGATCGTGGATGTGGCGCGAGAGCCGGTCGGTGCCCCGCAGCTCGCCCTCGCGCACCATGCGGGGCAGCCCGTCCACCACCGGCCACCGCTGCGCGCCGTCGGCGCTCTCCAGGTTGCCCTCGGCCAGCAGCAGCTCCAGGTTCGTCCCCTGCCAGCGCAGCGCCTGGCCCGTCACCGGGCAGACCATCGTCGCCGTGTCCGCGATGCGCACGACCGCCCCCTCAGTCGCCCGACCCGGGCTCCTCGCTGAGCTCCCCGCGCTTGTCGGCCACCGCCTTCCACTCCTCGGCGTCCGGCAGCGGGTCCTTCCGGCTGGTCAGCGAGGGCCAGGTCTCGGCCAGGCGCGCGTTCAGCTCGATGTAGTCCTTCCACTTCTCCGGCACGTCCTCGTCCAGGAAGATCGCCTCGGCGGGGCACTCGGGCACGCAGGCCCCGCAGTCGATGCACTCGACGGGGTCGATGACCAGCATGTTCTGCCCCTCGTGGAAGCAGTCCACCGGGCAGACCGCCACGCAGTCGGTGAACTTGCAGCGCACACAGGGCTCGGTGACGACGAAGGGCATGAGAGGCTCCGGGCGGGTGGAGGGGCAGTCTACTGCCGCGCGCTACTTCCGCGCGGGCGAGGGCCCGTCGGGCGGCGCGGGCGAGGGGTCCGTCTCGGTCCAGCCCTCGTCCTGGCCCTGGAGGTACCAGGCGTCGGCCCCGGCCGTGCCGTCCTTGTCGGGGCGCGAGAGGGGATCGACCGTGCGGTCCCCTCCCGGCTGGTAGGCCGCCGAGGGCGCGCCTTCCGCCGCCTCCAGGTCGGCCACCGTCCGGTGGAAGGGGTTGTGCCCCCGGCGGTGCGGCTGGGGCTCCCCGGGGTGCGCGGCCTCGTCCTTGAGCGCCTGCACCCCCTCGTCGGCCAGGCGCCGCAGGTCGGACAGCCGCCGCGCGACGCGGTTGAGCAGGGAGGAGCGGGGCGGGCGGTCGGCGGACATGCTGAGACATCCTATCCCGGGCGTTCGCCGATTCCCTCCCCTACGGCTACCCTTGCCTCGCACGGACCGTCCCAGGAGCCCCCATGCAGCGCCTCCGCCTGGCCCCCCGCTGGGTCCTCCCCCTCCTCACCCTCACCCTGGTCGCGCCGGCCTGCGGCGACAAGGACGACGAAGACGACACCGGCACGCCGACCGGCGACGGCGGCAGCACCACCTGCGGCTCGACCCAGGGCTTCGTCTACGGCATGGTCACGGGCCCCTACACCATGGAGCCCAACCCGGCCGCCGTCGTGCACGCCGTCGCCCCCGACGACGGCGAGGTCCTGGCCGAGCTGGGCGGCGACGGCAGCTACGAGCTGAACGTCGAGGGCGGGATGGAGTGGGCCATCTACGCCACTTCGCCCGAGGGCTGCATCAGCGACACCTTCCACCTGCCGGTCGAGGCCTGCCACGAGTACGAGCGCGACATCCACATCCCCGACTGCACCACGGCCGACAAGCCCAACCTCTACCAGTACCCCGGGGTCGACACCGAGACGACGGTGCGCCTGTCCCACACGCGCCCCCAGCGCATCGTCGCCAGCGACCCGGCCTACCCCGCCGCGGGCTGGCGCGGCCGGGCCCACCCCGACGGCACCTTCACGGTCGGCCAGGGCGCCGCCGCACGCCGCGCCCCCTTCCTGTTCTACGAGGTGAGCCTGGCCCCCTGGCAGGCCCGCTCCCTGCAGCGCGCCCAGGGCTGGTGCCTGCCCGCCGGGACCTCGGTCCCCGCCGCCGCGCAGGCGATGGCCGACCTGCTGGCCGCCTATGGCTTCGACGCCCGCGAGCGGGAGGACTTCGTCGAGGCCTGGGAGCACGACCTGCCGCCCTCCGCCCAGGGCTACGCCGTCTCCCCCCAGCTCGCCGTCGACCACGTCGCCGACGTCGAGATCGAGCCCGCGCTGCCCCTGTCCCGCCTGTGGCTGCTGGTCGAGGACGGCGCCGGCTGCGCGCTCGCCGCGCCGCCGGTGGTGCCCTTCGACCGGCGGGGCCCGCACGCCGTGGAGTGGGGCGTGGTCCTGGGCACGATGGCGCGCTGAGCGGCCCCCGCCGGCCCGGCACCTACTGGCTGATCATCTTCCGCAGCGAGCCGTACTGGCGCAGCTTCATCCAGGTCAGCTCACCGTTCCTGAAGTAGCGCCAGCCGACGAAGCCCATCTTCACGTAGTTCGTCGCCCAGGCCAGGTAGAAGACCCTGTCGACGTTCTCCGGCCGCTTCCAGTACTCCCGCTCGTCCAGCAGCTTGCGCAGGAAGGGCTTGGGCACGAAGTCCTTCGACGCCATGGAGAAGATCGCCAGGTAGAAGCGGTCCTCGTCGCTGCGCGGCCAGTCCATGCTCACGCGGAACTGGTGCCAGGCCTTGGTGTTCCTGCCCTCGACCTGCTCCGGGTCCAGCGTGCCGTCCTCCAGCGACTTCTTGGTCAGCGCCGTGCCCGGGAAGTAGTTCAGGCTGTAGAAGTAGATGTCATAGGGCCGCGGCAGCTCCAGCAGGAACTCCGCCGTCTCCAGCTTCATCTGCTCGGTCGCGTGCGGATTGTCGATGATGACATCGTACACGACGTTGAGCTTCATCTCCTTGTTGGCCTCGGCGAAGGCCAGGATCGCCTGGTTGCCAGGGCTGCGGTTGTGCAGCTCCTTGCTCTCCTTGGCCGAGCCGGACTCGATGCCCGTCTGTACGCGCACCAGCCCGGCGCCCATCAGCTTCTTGAGCATGTCCGGACGCATCATCGGCGGGATCAGCAGGCACTCGAAGGGCTTGCCCACCCGCTTGGGGTACTTGTCCAGGAACTCCTCCATCCAGTCGTTTCCGAAGGCGAAGGAGGTGTCGTCGTCGATCTTGATGCGAGCGATCTTCGGGAAGGTCTTCTGCACCATCTCCAGCTCGCCCAGGATGTGCTCCACCGACCGGGCCCGGTAGAACTTCTTGCCCTTCTCGTCGTACACGTCCCGCAGGATGCTGACGTAGCAGTAGCTGCAGTTGTACGGACAGCCGCGGCTGAAGTAGATGCGGTACTCCGCCGTGCGCTTCCACGGCTCCTCGATGCGCACCTTGCCCTTCTCGATGTAGAACTTGTTCTCGTCGCGGGTGTCCGGGTAGGGCAACCAGTCCAGGTTCTGGATCAGCGGTCGCGGGCTGTTCTGGTGCACCTTGCCACCCACCCGCGCCCAGATGTTGGGGATCGCCGTCGTGTCGGCGCCGTCGCGCAGCGCCTTGCACAGGTCGATCGCCGGCAGCTCCCCCTCGCCCACGCAGACGAAGTCACAGTGCGGGATCGAGCCCTCGGGGTCGCTGGTGGGGTGGATGCCTCCCCAGACGATGGGCGTTTGCGGAAAGCGGGCCTTGATCCGCTCGGTGACGTGGCGGGCCATGGGCAGCAGGCTGGACATGAAGCCCAGGCCCACCAGGTCCGCCTTCTTGTCGGCGATGATCCGCAGGGCCAGCTCGATCTCGTCGTCGCTCGGCATCTCCAGGCGGTTGTGCACCCAGTCCCGCAGGAAGATGATGTGCGTGTCGAAGCCCTCGCGCTGCAGGGCCGCCGAGACGTAGCGGATCCCCGCGTTCTCGATGCTGTAGATCGTCATCAGGACGACGGTGAAGGGCCGGGTCCCCGCCGGGCGGGGCGGAGTGGGCTCGGGCTGGCCGGCGGCGGCGTCCTCGTGCATCAGGTCGGCCATGGATCCCTCAGGCGAGCAGGCGCAGGCCGGCGGTGGCCTTGCGCTTGAAGTCCGCCAGGTTGCGGATCTGGAAGAGGTTCTTCACCACGAACTCCGGGCGCCAGTAGAAGCGCTTCCAGGCCATGTCGAGCAGCTCGCGCAGCTCCTGGCGCGAGAAGTGCTCGTCCCAGACCTGGGCCTTGAAGCTCTCGTCGGGCTCCCGCATGAAGCGCAGCCAGGGCTCGATGTCCAGCACCCCGTCCCGCAGCCCCTCGTCGTACAGGGTCGTGCCCGGGAACGGGGTCAGCAGGTTGTACATCACGAAGTCCGGCCGCAGCCGGATGCTGTAGTCGATCGTGTCCAGCACGTCCTCGCGCGTGCGCTCGGTCGGCGTGCCGATCATGAAGTAGGCCACCGTCCGGATCCCCACCTCGCGGCAGTGCTGGAAGGCGTTCTCGATCTCGCGGCTGGTCACGTCCTTCTTCAGGCGCAGGAGGCCCTCTTCGGTGCCTTGCTCCACGCCGAACTGGATCCGGGTGCAGCCCGCCTGCTTCATCTTCTCCAGCAGCGGGCGGTCGACGCCCTTGACGCGGAAGCGCACCGTCCACCGGATGTCCAGCCCGCGGCGGAGGATCTCGTCACACAGCTCGTGCACCCGCTTGTTCGTGATGTTGAAGGTGTCATCGACGAAGTAGATCTCGCGGATGCCCAGGGCGATGCAGCTCTCCAGCTCGTCGCACACCCGCCCCGGCGACATCACGCGGTAGCGGTGCCGCGGCGTGTTGCAGAAGGTGCAGCGGTAGGGGCAGCCCCGGCTGCTGATCACCGTCGTGAAGATCCCCCCCTCGCCCATCACGTCGTAGTAGCGCTGGTAGTCGACCAGCGTCAGGTCCAGGATCGGGTACTCGTCCATGTCGTTGGAGAAGTACACGTCGTCCAGCGGCACGGGGTCGTCCTCGTGGGCGATGACGCCGGGGATCCCCCTGGCCACCTCGCCCCGCGCCCAGGCCGCCAGCAGGTCGAGCATGGGCTTCTGCCCCTCGCCCTTGACCACCGCGTCCACCCCGGGCAGCCCGCGGCACTCCTGCGGGAAGTCGTTGACGTGCGGGCCGCCCACCACCACCCGCGGCACCCCGACCTCCTTGCAGGCCTGGATCGTCTTGTGGACGTCGACGAGCTGCACCGTGAAGGCCGTGATCCCCACCACGTCCGGCTTCCACTCCGCCACCCTGGCCCGGACCTGGTCGTAGTCCAGGTTGTCGAGCTGGGCGTCGAGGATCGCCACGTCGTGGTCGCTCTGGGTCCGCAGGAAGGTCGCGATGCTGATGAGCGCCAGGGGTGGGTAGCTCAGGTTCTCTGCCGACACGGCGTCGGGGACCTCGCTCTCCACGGTGTGGCGGGCAGGAGGCCGGATCAGCAGCACGCGCATGCGGGATCCTCGTTCGACGGAGTCACGGAGTGGGCGGGAGGCTGGCACGGCCTGGACCGCGCTGTCCAGCGACTACCCCGCCGCCGGACCCGGTCAACGAGGCCCCGGGCCCGTCAGCCACGCCGCTTGCGGCCCTTCTGCGGCGGCTTGGGCGCGTTCTCCTGGTCGGTGGCCGGCACCTGCCCCAGCACGTTGGGGCGGCGCGCGACCACGCTCTTCTGCGACCATGTCGTGGCGCCCTTCTTGTACCAGGTCAGCGCCGTGGCGCTCTGCACCACCACCCACTCCGAGCTGGTGGGGCCCTGGCGCCCCCCCTCGGGGCTGCTCTCCATCACCTCCAGCTTGTAGGCCTGGGCCCCCTCGGGCACGGTGACGCCCTGCAGCTTGCCGGCGTCCGCCGCCGAGAGCTGGGTCGAGCTGCGCACCATCTCGACGTGGCGGCCGTGCAGCAGCAGGTCGCCGGTCCGCAGGGTGCTGGCCGCCTGGATGGTCGTCAGCGCGCTCTCGCCCTTGAGGTTGCCGGTGCCGGTGTCCAGCACGCCGTGCATCCACTCGGGGTTCGGGTCGTCCTTGGTGGCGATCATCCGGGTCACGATCTGGTAGACGAAGCCCGAGCAGTCCACGCCGATCAGCCGCCCGCTGCCCGCCGTCAGGTAGCCCTTGATCGCCGCCTCCACCTGCAGGTTGCCCTCGGCAGTCAGCGCCCCGTCCGCGCCGAGCAGCTTGTCGTCGAGCTTGGGGACCTTGACCTTGCCCTGGTCGATGGCGGCCTGGAGCACCAGCCGGATGTCGGTGGGCGAGCCCTTGCCCAGCTTGCTGCGGGAGGTCGAGTCGGCCAGCCCCGCCGGCGCCCCCTCGGCGTCGGCCGAGGGCAGCTTCGAGGAGGGGTAGCTCTTGTGGCCCACCGCGTAGTCGGTCGCCGTGTAGTTGATCCGGTAGGGCGTCTGGATGGTGACCGTGGCCGTCAGGGACCGGCCCTTCTTCGTCGACACCGGCACCGTCACGGTGATCGTGTCGAACTCTCGCAGGGTGCGGTCCATCACCCCCTGGCGGGTCGCGTCCGTCGCCATGGCCACCGTGCTCTGCACCATCGCGTCCAGGCCCGCATCCTGCTGCGTGCCCGTGCCCGTGCCCTGTCCCGGCGCCGACCGCCCCAGGCCCGTGCCTTCCACCCGCGCCTGGTTCCCGCGACCCGGCGGACGCGCCCCCAGCCCGGGCGCCTGCCCCCCCTGTTGCAGGCCGGGAGGACGCTGCATGGGACGCTGCAGCGGGCGAGGGACCTCGAAGTCGGGCATGTCGGCTCCGGCGGAAGGAGGGGGGCGGGGACGGGCTGCAGCCTACCAGAGGATCGCGACGGGCAGGCCCGGATCGACCTCAGCCGCCCCGATTCGCCAACCATCCCCCTGCAAGCTCGATCGCACCGACCTCCTCCACCGGCCCGCGCAGGCGCAGCGCCAGGTCCGCCCCCACCTCCACCAGGAGCGTCCCGCCCGGCATCTCCACCTGCACCGGCCCCGGCGTCGCCACGCGACCCAGGCTGGCGGCCACCGCCGCCACCGCGCAGGCCGAGCTGCCGCTGGCCTGGGTCTCTCCCGCGCCGCGCTCCCAGATCCGCGCCGCCAGGCGCGGCGGCCCCTCTCCCGGCGGCCCCTCGCCCACCGACCGCGGCAGGACTGCCGCCACCTGCACATTCGTCCGGTTCGGGAACAGCGGGTGGACCTCCAGCGCCGCCCCCCAGGCCCGCCAGGGGACCTGGTCCAGCAGCTCCGGATCGTCCAGCAGCACGACGCAGTGCGGGTTGCCCAGCCCCACCGCCGTCACCGCCAGCCGGGCCCCCGCCACCTCCACCGGCGCCAGCCGCAGCGGCCGCGCGCAGGGCACCGCCTCGGCCTCGAAGCGCGCCGCGCCCATCTCCACCGTCACCTCGCCCGTGCCCGCCGGCCCCACCACCTCGCAGCGCACCACCTCGCCCGGCTGCTCGAAGATCCGCACCTCCACCGTGAAGGCGGGCGGCGCCGCGCGGTGGTCGCGCAGCCAGCGCGCCAGGATGCGCAGACCGTTGCCGGACTTCTCGGCCCGCGAGCCGTCCGGGTTCCAGATCCGCACCGCGTAGGCCGAGGCGGGGCGGCCGTCGTCCCCCCGCCGGAAGGGCAGCGGCTCGAGCACCCCGTCGCCGCCGGGCCCCCGGTGCCGGTCGCACAGGGCGCGCACCAGCGGCGCCGTCAGCGCCCCGCTGGTCTCGAGCACCAGGTAGTCGTTTCCCAGGCCGTGGTACTTGCGCAGCCGCATGGGGCCGGCCTATCCCGCGCCGGTCACAGCCGTCCGCGTGGGCCCACTCCGTGGTAGGATCCGCGTGGATCCGACATCCTCCTACCGGCCTGGAGGGCGACGTGGCGCTCGATCCCCGCGAGCTCAGCTTCATCCGCATCCTGCGCGGCCTGGAGCCCGAGCAGATCATGTCCTTCCTGGGCGCCTGCCGCTCGGCCGAGGTGCCCGCCGACACCGTCATCATGGAGGAGGGCGAGGTCGACCGCTCCATGCTGTTCATCCTCGACGGCGAGCTCGAGGTCTACATCGGCAGCCCGCCCGCCGTCGTCACCCTGCGCCGCGCGGGCCGGGGCGAGCACCTGGGAGAGCTGGCCGCCCTGGGCCTGGTCACCCGCCGCTCCGCCAGCGTGCGCACCCTGGTCGACACCGACCTGCTCGTCCTGGACGAGGCGGGGCTCGCCCACCTCCGCGGCGTGGGCCACCCCGTCGCCGACCGCATCGAGGGCGAGGTGCTGCACGCCCTGTCCGCCCAGCTCCGCGAGACCGACCGCCAGATCGCCGCCCTGGCCGTCGGCGAGACCCTGGAGCCCGAGCCCGACGGCATGTGGCACCGCATGATCCGCTCGCTGGGCCACGGCCGCCCGCTGGGCCGGCCCCCCAAGGCGCTGCAGGTGCTCAAGAGCTCGCCGCACTTCATCGGCCTGACCAACCAGCTCATGGAGCGCCTGGCCAGCGAGCTCGAGCCCGTCGCCTTCGCCGAGGGCGACCGCATCCTGGAGGAGGGCTCGATCAAGGGCGACGCCTGGATCGTCGCCGCCGGCCGCGTCGGCGCCTGGCGCCAGACCGCGATGGACAAGCACGAGAAGCTGGCCACGCTCCAGCCCGGCGCCCTGTTCGGCCACGTCAGCATCATGGACGGCGACCTGCGCACCGCCACCTGCATCGCCGAGACCCCCGCCTGGCTGTACCGCGTGCCGCGCGAGCTGTGCGAGACCCTGGTCGACAACGCCACCCCCGAGGGCCGCGCCCTGCGCCGCTGCCTGATCGACGCCTCCGTCCAGCAGCTCATGACCGCCAACCAGCGCCTGGACCAGGTCGCGCGGGAGCACGCCGCCCGCAAGCGCCCCGATCTGTTCACGCCCGCCGACCTGGAGCAGGTCCGCCGGGAGGACTAGCAGCCTGTAGCCCATAGCGTCCACCCGTCGCGCCACGGGGCCGGGGCGCGCCTCGCCCGCGGGGTTGGCGAGAGTGCAGGGTGTCCGATCGCTCTTGCGGAGGGGGGTGGCCCGGGGTCGGGCGCGGCGAGATGATGTGGGCATGGCCACCAAGCAATACCGGTCGAACCTGGACCTCCACCAACCCCTGCTGCTGCCTGTCCGCCTGGACGAGTGGCTGCCGGAAGACCACCTGGCCTACTTCGTGGCGGAGGTGGTGACAGAGCTCGACCTGGGGCCCATCACGCGGCGGATCCAGTCCAGGGACCCACGCGGCAACCGGCCCTTCGACCCGGCGCAGATGGTGGCGCTGCTGTTCTATGGCTACGCGACAGGCCGCTTCTCGTCTCGGCGGCTGGCCCGGGCGTGCATCGAGGATGTGCCCTGCCGGGTGCTGATGGGCAGCCTGACTCCGCACTTCACGGCCATCGCCACGTTCCGTCGTGAGTACCTGTCCGAGCTGAGCGAGCTGTTCGGCCAGATCGTGCAGCTCTGCGTGCGCGCAGGCCTCATCGAGGGGCGGGATGTCGTGCTGGACGGCACGAAGATCCAGGCCAACGCCAGCCGGCACAGCGCGATGAGCCACGAGCGGATGCTGGAGGTGGAGAAGCGACTGACCGACGAGGTCGAGGGCTGGCTGAAGCGGGCTGCGGAGGCAGATGCGGCAGAGGACAAGGCGGAAGAAGAGCGTGCTGCGCAGAAGGACACCGCGCAGTCCGAGGTGGATCGCCGCCTGAGCCGTCGGGAGCGCATCCGGGCAGCCCGC
>JAKLKF010000160.1 GCA_023150805.1 Myxococcota bacterium
GCCTTCCTGGCCGCCGCCGACCAGGGCGCGGCGATCCCGGCCCTGGTGGCCCTGGTGGCCACGGGGACCCTGGAGCAGCGGATCGCGGCCGAAGAGGCGCTGGTCGAGCTGGCCGCCGCGGGCCACGCCACCCTGATCCACCGGGCCGCCGCGGCCCTGGCGCGACCCGACGACGCAGCCTCCTCCCCCGATCCCACGGTGCAGGCGGCGGCCCAGCGCCTGTCCCGCGCCGGGCGTCGCTGAGGCCTGCCGCAAGAACCCTGCAAAAGGGGGAGGCGACCGTGGGCGGGGCGTGGCATCCTGGCCGCCGCTCGGACCGCGCCCCGCTCGCTGTGTGCCTGTCGGTCCCTCGCCGCATCTCCCAGGAGGCCCCGTGCCCTCGTCGCTCCGCCTGCCCCTCGCCCTGCTGGGCCTGCTGCTCACCGCCGCGCCCGCCGCCGCCCGGGACACCTCCTCGGCCGACGGCCTGTCCTCCGCCGAGCGGGCGCGTCGCGACGCCCTGCTCGACGCTTACGCCCGGCTGGTCGACCCCTCGCTGGGCGAGCTGGCCCCGGCCGAGCACGCGCACGGCCCGCAGTGCCTGACCGGCCTGGTCAAGGAGCTGCGCGAGAACCAGCACCTCTTCTCGCCCGAGCAGTGGCTGGACATCCAGAGCACCCTGGGCCTGCCCGCGCCCTCAGCCACCCCGCCCTCGCCCCTGGCCGACGGCACCTGCACCGGCGACACGGCCGAGAACTCGCTGGTCGGCGACCACTTCGTCGTCTACTGGGGCAGCGGCAGCACCGAGCAGCAGGCCGCCGACCTGCTCGAGTCGCTCGAGTTCTCCTGGGACACGCTCATCGACGACCTGGGCTGGGACCCGCCCACCGGCACGCCGGAGCTGAAGCTGCGCTTCCAGATCTCCGACGCCAACTACGCGGGCGCCTACACGACGATCGACTGGTGCAGCGGCGTCGGCTACGTCCCCTACATGGTCGCCGGGCGCGGCTCGTTCTCGGCGGGCACCTGGTACAAGACCATGGCCGCCCACGAGTTCAACCACGCCAGCCAGTGGGGCTACAGCTACGCCCACGAGTTCTACTGGTGGGAGGCCACGGCCACCTGGGTCGAGGAGCACGTCTACCCGTCGTACAACGACTGGGCGGACATGTACGTCTACTTCAGCTTCTACCCGCACATCGCGCTGAACGCCTCCAGCCAGCAGGACCAGGAGATCTTCGGCCACATGTACGCGATGGGCATCTTCGCGACCTGGCTGGACGAGAACGTCGGCGGGCACGACTTCGTGCTCGGCACCTGGGACGAGGTCAAGGGCGACAACGGACAGTACGACGCCTGGCTGCCCGACGTGCTCGAGGACATGGGCGAGGACTTCGACAGCCTGTGGCAGGGCTTCATGGCCAGCACCGCCTTCATGGACTTCGCCGAGCCCAGCTACTACTACGACATCCAGTCCGTCGACGACGTCGGCTCGCTGCCCTATGACGGCGACGAGCAGCGCGACGCCCCGCAGAGCCTGGGCATGAACTACTTCGAGATCGACGAGGACGAAGGGGCCGAGGGCAGGTTCCTCCAGGTCGACTTCGCGGGGGACGACGGCATCGAGTGGAACGTCGTCCTGGTCACCGGCGAGGGCGGCACCGTGCACGAGTACGTCGCCGCGGAGATCGAGGACGGTGCGGGCTCGGCCTGGATCCCCTTCGACGGCGACAAGAAGGCCTTCCTGGTCGTCAGCCCCAAGGACGAGGACGTCCAGGGCTACTTCTACGACTGGACCGACGCCGACGAGTACGACTTCGACTTTTCCCTGTGCCTGGCGGACAGTGACTCTGCGGACAGCGAGACGGGCGTGCCCTGCGGGCAGGACGTGGACGGAGGGACCGACAGCGGCGACGGACCGTCCACCCCCGGCGCCGACGAGGACGAGGACGGTAGCGGCGGCTGCGGCTGCTTCGCCGGGGCCACGCCGGCCGCGGGCCTGCTGTGGGCGGCGGGCCTGCTGGGCCTGGCGTCGCGTCGTCGTCGGGACCCGCGCGCGGGGTAGGCTTCGGGCAGGAGGTCCGATGCCGCGTCCCGCGCCCCGGCGCCTGAGCTTCCCGGAGTACCTGGCCCAGGAGGCCCACAGCGACGTCAAGCACGAGTGGCTGGACGGCCAGGTCGTGACCATGGCGGGCGGCTCGCCCGTGCACGCGCTGCTGCAGATGCGGGCGGGCCTGGCGCTGATGACCGCCCTGGGGCGCGGCCCCTGCCGGACCTACAGCTCCGACCTGATGGTCCGGGTCCGGGCCACCGGGCTGGCCACCTACCCCGACGTGACGGTGATCTGCGGCGCCGTCGAGGCCGACCCGGAGCACCGCCACGCCGCCACCAACCCCGCCCTGCTGGTCGAGGTGCTCTCGCCGTCGACCGAGGGCTGGGACCGCGACGAGAAGTTCGCCCACTACCAGCAGCTCCCCTCGCTGCGACACTACCTGCTGGTGCACCAGGATCGGCAGTGCGTCGAGGTCTATGGCCGGCGGCCCGACGGGTCCTGGGCCTACCGCTGCTTCGGGCCGGGGCAGCGGGTGCCGCTCTCCGACCTGACCGGGGAGACGAACAGCGCCCTGGACGTCGACCTGCTCTACGACGGCACCGACGTGCCCGTGCGGGCCATCCCGCCCTTCCGCGTGGCCGAGCCCGAGGTGGGCTGGGCGGCGCAGGGGTGAGCACAGTCGGCGGCCGCCTTCCCTGGGCGAACTGGGCGGGCACGGCCTCCTGCCGGGCGGCCGAGCGCCTCTGTCCCCGGGACGAGGCCGAGCTGGCCACCCTCGTCGCCCGGGCCGCCGACCAGGGCCGGCGCGTCAAGGTGCCCGGCAGCGGCCACTCGTGGAGCGCCATCGCCGCGCCCGAGGACCGGTGGATCTCCCTGGAGCGGCTGCCCGCCACCGTCCAGGTCGACGGAGACATCGTCCGGGTCGCCGGCCAGGTGCCGCTGCACCGGCTGTGCGCCGCCCTGGAGGCCCAGGGGCGCATGCTGCCGAACCTGGGCACCATCACCCAGCAGGCCGTCGCCGGCGCCACCGCGACCGGCACGCACGGCACCGGTGCCGGCCTGCCCGTGCTGTCCGCCGGCGTCGTCGGCATGCGCATGGTGGACGGTCGGGGCCAGGTGGTCGAGCTGGACGAGGGGCACCCCGATCTGCAAGACGCGCGGGTCCACCTGGGGGCGCTCGGGATCGTGACCGAGCTGCGCCTGCGCACGATCGCACACGGTCGCCTGGAGGAGCGCCTGCGCTCCATGCCGTTCTCCCAGGCCCTCGAACAGTGGGAGGAGCTGGCGGCCACCCACCGCCACCTGCGCCTGTGGTGGCTGCCGCGCGCGGGGGTGGTCCAGGTCTACACCGCCGACCTGACCGACGCGCCCGACACCGGCCCCAACGCCCTGGCCGTGCGCCTGGACCGCTGGGGCGTCCAGCAGCCCGTCTTCGCCCTGCTCCTGGCCCTGGCCCGCCTGGCCCCGGCCCTGGTGCCCGCCATCCACCGCTTCGCCCAGGCCACCAGCTTCCCCGACCGGCGGCGGGTGGAGGACGCGCGCAAGGTGCTGACCATGCCCGTGCCGCCGCGCCACCAGGAGGTCGAGCTGTCCGTCGATCGTGCACAGACCCGGCAGGCGCTGCAGGCCTGGTGGGCGCTGTTGGAGCGGGCACCGTACACGCCCGACTTCATCCAGGAGCTGCGGCTGGTGGCGGCGGACGACGCGGCCCTGTCGCCGGCCACCGGGCGGGACAGCCTGTACCTGGGCGCCTACTGCACGAACCCGGCGACGGCGGCGCGCTACTTCCCCCAGGTGCTGGCGCTGGGCCGGGAGCTGGGCGCCCGCCCGCACTGGGGAAAACAGTTCGATCACGGTGCGGACGAGCTGGCGGCGCTGTACCCGCGGTGGGCCGACTTCCAGGCCCTGCGGCGGCGCCACGATCCGGCCGGCGTGTTTCGCAACGGCTTCCTGGACCGGGTGCTCGGCGGCTGAGGGTCAGCCCTCCAGCTCGACGCCGACGTCCACGTCCTGGGGCATGACGTGGCTGGCGCACCACTGGCAGGACCGCGCCTCGCAGTCGGGGCGGTGCTCGGTGCGGATCGTCATCACGGGCACGCGGCAGCGGCGGGTGACCTGCTCGGCGACGCTGCCCATGAGCACGCGGGCGACGCCGCGGCGGCCGTGGGTGCCCATGATGACCATGCCGTAGGTGCCGGCCTCGGCCTGCTCGACGATGGTCGCGGCGACGCTGCCGACCAGGACCACCGGCTCGACCGGGACCTGGCCCGCCTCGGCGACCTTGACGTAGGCGGGCATGCGGTCCCAGGCGGCGTCCACCAGGTAGCGGCCGACGGTGGTGGAGCTGCCGTCGGGCTCGGGGCGGATGGGCGTGTCGACGCTCAGGCCCTCGGGCGGGGCGACCACGTGCAGCAGCGTGAGCGAGGCGCCCAGGCGCTTGCAGAGGTTGGTCGCCTCGGCCACCAGCAGGCGGCTGCAGTCGCTGAAGTCGATGGGGAGCAGGACGCGGTCGGTCTTCACGGGGCACCTCAGGGGGGATCATGCACCCGGAGGAGCGCCCGTGGGAGAGGGCTGGGACAGGCTGCCGCGCCGGGCGCCGTCCTTCAGGGCGCCTGCCTGGCGGAGCGGTACCGGTCGCGGATGGAGGCGATGCGATGGTGGAGGGACCTGTGTGGAGCTTGGAGGCGAGGGATGCCGTCACAAGTGGTTGTATGAGCAAAGGAAACCGACATTCTTGTGGCGCTTCCAAGAATTCGCTTGACGCCCCCGGCACGGCCGGTGCGGTGCGCGCCTACCTGGCCTCGGACGAGGCGCGGCGCCTGGCCGGGGAGTCGACCTCGATGCGGATCTCGGTGCAGACCACGTCGCGCACGGCGAACTGTCAGCTCGTGATCAAGCTCTACGACACGGCGGGCCCGCTGCGGCCGACGGGCCTCAGCCCGGGCTACGCCGCGACCTTCACCAGCTCCGCGATCACGACCGACTTCCCCTTGCCCGTCCAGATCAACGGGCCCTACTGCCACAACGTCGACATCGTGCTGGAGGTCTCGGCCAGCAGCGGCTCCGTAGAGCAGGTCTTCCAGGGGACCATCACGGTCACGCTGTTCTTCGACTGAAGCCCTGCTACGCTGGGGGTTGATGATGACCACCTCGCACGACGCCTCCGACCCGTCCGACCGTGCCGTCGCGGCCGTCCTGGAGGACGTGGCGCGAGCCCGGCGGGCACGGCTTCGGCGGCGGTTGTGGCTGGTACGTCGTTGCCAGGCCCACGAGGCGCCGAAGGCCGTGCTCAGCTTGGAGGAGGTCGGTCGGGAGAAGCGGCGGAGGATGCTGGAGGGTGCCCGCAAGCTGGCGACGCTGACCAAGCGGGTCGAGGGGACGCTCCCGTCCTGGGTGGTGGGGCAAGGCGTATCTGCGTGGGGAGATAGGGGGCTCATCCGCCCGACGGAGCCGCTGCCCCCACTGTCGCATTCTGGGATGTCGACGGTCTTTCCCGGTGGTCAGGGAGGGCTGGGACTGAACGGGATGAAGCTGTACGAGTATGAGGACACCGACCTGGCCACGTTGAAGTTCGGTGAGGCAGCATCGCAGTGGGAAGATCCACGCGACCTGCGGGTGAAGGTGCTGAGACAGTTCGGCAAACGCGACCTGCTGTGGGACTTCTTGACGGCCTGGCAGGACCCGAACCAGCGGGTGCCGGTTCCTTGGGAGGAGGCGGAGATCCGACAGTTGGTGTTGCATGGAACGACCGGCCGCTCAGACCAGTCGAACATCATCCGTTTCGCCGAGCTGATGGCGGATGCCTGGCAGACGGGCACCAGGCTGCGATTCACCTTCCTGACTCTGGGCCTCGGCTCCTCCCGGCTGGTCACCGAGCCCGATGGCACCGGCGCGGTGGAAGGTGTGGATGAGGTCCTGCTGGACGCCATCCGTGACGTGGACCACCCCTCCTGGGTGACGCAGCGGCTGGTGATGCGCCAGTACTGGACGGAGGAGTACAGCACGCTTGCCGACCGGGTCGAGCCGCTGCGGGGGGGCACGCTGGACCGCTGGATCCGCTCGAGCCTGGACCTGCAGGACGCCCGCAAGCTGCGGGCCATCCACGTCATCGCCTACTACTGCGCCGAGCTGTTGGTCGAGGCGGCGGAGTACGCTCGGACCCACCTCAACGCTCGCAAGCTCACCCTGTTCGGGGTCATAGACGGGATCGAGGTGTTCAACGAGGTCGACGGCCGCAACGTCACGGCGGACGCGGCCTACCCGGTCGGACCGCCGTCAGCGGGCCACTGGGACCCGGTGGCCAGCGGCCAGGCCTGGGGCTCGGCGTGGGTGAACGCCGCCCATGGCTTCCTACGTGGGTTCAGCGATCTGCGGGCGCTGGGTCGGTGGTCGCCGCCGACCGACCGGTGGTACCCGACCTTGTACCTGCCGGCCGTGTCCAGCTACGCCAGCGTGGACGTGGAGTCGGCGGAGTACACGGACGCCTTGACCCAGGACTTCTGGTACAAGCACGACTTCCTGGATGCGCTGGTCAGCCGGGTGGCTGAGGTGTGGTCCTTCCTGTCGGGGCTGTTCGAGTGGCCTGCCGGGGACATCCCGCTGGGGACGACGGACGTGACGCTGCCGGACCTGTCAGAGGTGGTGGGTGGCGTCGACTACCACTGGTACCACGGGGAGAAGCACAAGAAGGAGGGCGGCCCGGATGGACTCGGGCCGTTGTCGGGCCTGTGGCTGGCGATGGAGGTCCGGGCGCTTTCCGACCTTTTGCTGTCGCATGGGTTGGACGGCAGCGTGACGGTCTTCGAGACGGGGGTGGGCGCCGATGATGCGGCCGAGACCTACGTGCCGGAGACGGAAGGCGTGGGCCCGCTCGATGGGGGCTTGGGCCCCCTGGAGCAGAACCAGGCCAACGAGGTCTTTCGGCGGATCCTGATGGCCGCCGTGGGCGGTGCTGACCAGATGGGCTGGCACACCTGGATGAGCCAGGGGGGCGCGTTCTCTGGCTACGGCCTGCGGGTGAACTCCGGTCCTGACGACGATCCGGCGGGGAATTCGAGCGCCCGCGCGGCCTTCTTCGCCTTCTCGCGCCTGGCGGCGTTCTTCCGGGACGTGACGGAACTCCGCCTGCTGGAGCCGGATCCCATCCCCACTCGCACGCGAGACCAGCTCCACTGGGACTACACCACTGGCCGGGCGGGCCTGGCCGATCTGGAGCAACCTGCCGTCTGGGTCTTCGAGCTGAGGGGCGCGACCTTCGGTACCATCCGGGGTCGGGACCTCTCGGGGCACAGCTACTCCTACGTCGTGCTGAGCGACCCCACCCTGACGGGCACCGAGCCGGTGACGGTTCGCCTTCTGCCCGAGGCATCGAGCCGGATCGCCGAGCCGGTGCAGGTGCAGTCGCATCCGGTGGAGCCCAGCTCGACATGGCAGCTTCCCAACCCCGATCCGACCCTGACCCTCCCGACCTACGACCTGGAAGGGTCTCTGCCCCGGGTCGCGGACTTGCCTGGTACGGGGCGCGGGGTGTTCGAGCTGGTGGCGGAGCACCGCTTCATGCCAGTGATCGTCGCGTCGCGGGTGCGGTTGCATGTGCTGCGTTAGCCGGGCAGGGGGTGCCGTCGGACTGCTCCTGTTGGCGTCGGTCGCCTGCCAACCCAAGGGTGGGTCGGATGGGGAGGGGCCGGGACCGACGACCGGCGATGCCGGCGGAGACGGCGGTATGGGCAGCGACGGAGGAACCGACGACGGCGGGACCGGCGAGGACGGTGGCGGGGGCGGGTCGGGACGGCCCTGCGAAGACGTGTCCCTCACCATCTACGACGACATCCGGGACCTGCCGACGACCCGGTACGGAGACTACGCGATTCGCTCGTGTCGGTACTGGAAGCCGACGGCGGTGGCCATCGAGCCAGGGGCGAGCACGGGGGGGGAGAGTCACCTGTTTGTCGGCGGCGAGCACGACAAGGACCAGGATGAGACTGGCCATGAGGTCGAGCTGGCATACTCTGGTGATGTGCTTCAGTTGTCTCTTTCGATGGAGTCCAGTGGGGTCGTTCTGGAGTCAGACCATCTCACGGCAGATTTGCGTGCGGACCACTGCGGCGACTTGTTCGGGTACACCTTCGTCGACGTTGTGGACATCGATGGGGATGGAGTGTCAGAACTTGTGGCCGGTTCGCAAGCAGGTCGGGAGAGATCGTCATTGGGTCTGTGCGAGAAGAACTGGCCCCCCGACTACAACGTCGGCGCCTGGGTCGTCCCTGGCCCCTTCTCCGGAGACGTGATCGCCGAGGAAGTGGGCTGGTTCGCCGGCTATCCGTGGGACGAGATCAGCTTCTGGAACGGCATCCCCGTGGTGGTGGGGGACGTGACGGGAGACGGGGTGATGGACCTGGCCCTTCCGTTGGCGGGGGACAGTCTGGGCGTGCCCGGCGCCGGCGAGGTGGCGCTGTTGCCCGGCCCCTTCGAGCCGGGGGAGCACGTCGATCTGTCCGAACACGACTTCGTGTTTCAGGGCGGCTCCCACTCGCACAGCATGATGCCGACTGTGATGGGCGAGTACGACGCCGATGGGGACGGCTTTGTCGACCTGGCGATGAGCCACTGCGGGGAGGGCGACTTCCCTGGCGTGTCCATCTACCTGGGGCCGCTGACCTCAGGGTCGATGGGAGCGGATGCCGATGTGGAGGTCGGGATGGTGCGCCTGCCATGTCGGGAAGAAGTGACCTGGTGGGACTCCGATGGGCACTGGGGGCAGCCGATCCTGAATGGGGGGGACATGAACGGGGATGGTCGGGACGAGCTGGTGGTGGCCGCCTACGACCAGAACCTGGCGTCTGAGTTGAACGCGGGCGTCGTGTGGGTCGTGGAGTCCGAGCTGAGGGGCGGGCTCAGCGATATCGACCGGGTGGCATCCGCCCGAATCGAGGGGCATGGCGACCAGTCCTTCGCCGGCAAGCCCGTCTCGGGTGGCGGTGACCTGGATGGGGACGGTCGGACCGACCTGGTGGTCGGCTCACCGTTCACATCGACCTGGAGCCCCGACAAGCCCCTCAATCCGGACCCCGGAACCTGGCTGCACTACGGCCCGTTGGCGGGCCGGATCTCGGTGGATGCAGGCGTGGTCGTCCACGCCAATCGAACCGGCCTGATGGCGTCCGATGGCGACCTGGACGGCGACGGCATCGACGACCTAGTGATGTCGGACGAGCGCATGTATGCTGATGACTGGGACGTTGACGACTTCATGATGGGTGCCGCGGTGCACGTGTGGCTGTCGGGCCAGTCTCTCGAGTTTCCGCGCCCATGGGCGCCGACGGACGAATAACGGTCCGGAGCGTGGTGTCTGTACGCCAGCCCGTCTACCCCGCCGGGCGCCGCCCTTCAGGGCGCCTGCCGCAGGCCCGGCGCCTCCCGGCCGGTGGCCTGGACGTACTCGTCGTAGCTGCCCTCGTAGACCCGCGGCTGGGCGCCGCCCAGCTCGACCACCCTCGTCGCCAGGGCGCGCAGGAAGGTCCGGTCGTGGCTGACGAAGACGACGGTGCCCTCGTACTGCTGCAGCGCCTGGATGAGGGCCCGCTTGGTCGACAGATCCAGGTGGTTGGTGGGCTCGTCCAGGATGAGCAGGTTGGGCGCCTTGTAGAGCAGCTTGGCCAGGACCAGCCGGCTGCGCTCGCCGCCCGACAGCACGGAGACCGGCTTGTCGGCGTCGTCCTGGGAGAAGCCGAAGGCCGCCGCCAGGGCCTTGAGCACGCCGCGCCCCTCGGTCGGCGCGTGGGCCTCCAGCTCTTCCAGGACGGTGCCGCGGCCGTCGAGCTGCTCGGCCTGGTGCTGGGCGAACCAGCCCATCTGCACCGCCGCGCCCAGCTCGACCCGCCCCTGGTCGGGCGGCAGGGCGCCGGCCATCATCTTGAGCAGGGTCGTCTTGCCCGCCCCGTTCTCGCCCATGATGGCCCAGCGCTCGCCCCGCCGCACCAGCAGGCGCAGGTCGCGGTGGATGCTGCGCCCGGCGTAGGCCTTGCTCACGCCCTGGACCTTGAGGACCTCGTCCCCGCTGCGCTCGACCCGGCGGAAGTGGAAGCGCCGCTCGACGAAGCGGCGGGGGGGCTCGACCCGCTCGATCTTGTCCACCTTCTTGGCCCGGCTCTGGACCTGGCTGGCCTTGGCGGGCTGGGCCTTGAAGCGCTCGATGAAGCGCAGGTCCTTGGCCAGGGCGGCCTGCTGCTTCTGGTACTCGGCCTCGCGCTGGGCGGCATCCAGCGCCCGCGCCCGCTCGTAGGCGTCGTAGTCGCCCGTGTACGATCGCATCTGTCCACCGTCGATCTCGATGACGCGGCGCACCACGCGGTTCATCACGTCGCGGTCGTGGCAGGTCAACAGGACGGTGCCCGGGTAGTCGCGCAGCCAGCCCTCGAGCCAGATGATGCTCTCGATGTCCAGGTAGTTGGTGGGCTCGTCCAGCAGCAGCAGCTCGGGGCGGGCCAGCAGCAGGCGGGCGAGCTGCACGCGCATCCGCCAGCCGCCGGACAGCGCCGAGACGGGGCCCGCCAGCTCGTCCTGCCGGAAGCCCAGGCCGGCCAGGATGGTGGCGGCGCGGGCCTCCAGGTCGTAGCCCCCGCCCGCGGCGAACTGGCTCTGCACCTCGCCGTAGCGCTCGATCACCTCGTCGTGGTCGGGCGCCTCGTGGTCGCCCAGGCGCTCCTCCAGCCGGACCAGCTCTTCGCCCAGGGCGGCCAGCGGGCCCGCGCCGGCCAGGGTCTCCTCCAGCACGCTGCGCGCGGCCAGGTCGGCGAAGTCCTGGCGGAACCAGCCGGTCGTCAGGCGCCGGGGCCGCTCCACCGTGCCCTCGTCGGGGCTCTGCTCGCCCAGGATCAGGCGGAACAGGGTGGTCTTGCCCGCCCCGTTGGGGCCGACCAGGCCGACCTTCTCGCCGGGGTTGAGCTTCATGGACGCGCCCAGGAAGACGACCTGGTGCCCGTGTTGCAGGGTGATGTTGCGCAGCTCGACCATGGGCGGGGCCTCGGGGGAGGGGGCCCCCGCCTACTTGTTCACGACGTGGATCGCCTGGCCCAGGGCGGCCTTGGCCGACTCCATCAGCCCCTCGCCCAGGGTGGGGTGGGGGTGGATGGTCAGGCCGACGTCCAGCGCCTCGGCGTCCATCTCGATGGCCAGGGCGGCCTCGCTGATGAGGTCGCTGGCGTGGTCGCCGCAGATGGTCACGCCCAGGATGCGATCATCCTTGGCGTCCAGGATGGTCTTGAAGAAGCCGTCGGTGTGGCCGGTGGTGAGCGCCCGGCCGATGGCGGCGAAGGGCACGGTGCCGACCTTGACCTCGAAGCCCTGGGCGCGGGCTTCATGCTCCTGCAGGCCGGCGGTGGCGATCTCGGGGTCGGTGAAGACGACGGCGGGCACGGTGCGGGCGTCGTTGAAGGCCTTGTGGCCGGCGATGACCTCGGCGCAGATCTCGCCCTCGTGGGTGGCCTTGTGGGCCAGCATGGCCCCGCCCGCCACGTCGCCGATGGCGTAGACGCCGGGCACGCTGGTGCGGCACTGCTTGTCGATGGTGACGAAGCCGCGCTCCATCGCCACGCCGGTGGGGGCCAGGCCCTCGCTGTTGGGGCGGCGACCGACGGTGACCAGGATGTAGTCCGCGGGGATCTTCTGTTCCCCCTTGGCCGTCTCGACCGTGACGATGGCGCCGTCGTCGCCCTCTTCCCAGCCCTTGGCCTTGGCCCCCGTGAGCACCTCGATCTTCGCCTTCTTGAGCTTGCGCGAGATGAGCTTGACCACGTCGGCGTCGAAGCCCGGCAGCACGCTGTCCATCGCCTCGACGATGGTCACCTTGCTGCCCAGCTTGTTGAACATCTGGCCCATCTCCATGCCGATGTAGCCGCCGCCGATCACGACCAGGCGGGCGGGGACCTCGGTCAGGGCCAGGGCCTTGGTGCTGTCGAGCACGCGCGGGTCGGCGAAGTTGAAGCCGGGGATCTGCACGGGCCGGCTGCCCGTCGCGATGACCAGGTGCTCGGCCTGCACCTGGACGGTGCCCTCGGCGGTCTCCACGGACAGGGTCTTGGGGCCGGTGAAGGTCACCTCGCCCTGGAGCACCTGGGCCTTGTTGGCCTTGAGCAGGGTGCGCACGCCGCCGGTGAGCTTGTCGACGACGCTGCCCTTCCAGGCCTGCAGCTTCTGCATGTCGACGCTGGGCGCGCCGGCGGGCACCTGGATGCCCATGTCGGCCAGGTCGGCCAGCTCCTCCACCTTGCGGCCGGCGGTGATCAGCGCCTTGCTGGGGATGCAGCCCACGTTCAGGCAGACGCCGCCCCAGTACTGCCGCTCGATGACCAGGGTGTCGACGCCGAGCTGGGCGAGGCGGATGGCGCAGGGGTAGCCGCCGGGGCCGGCGCCGACGACGACGGCCGTGTGCTTGCGGATCTCAGCCATGGTGGGCTCCAGGGAGGGGAGGGGAGGGGTTCAGGAGAGGGAGAGGGTGAGCGAGACGAGCTGCGGGCGAGGCGCCAGGGCGCGCTGCCGGGCGAGGGCGACGGCCTGCTGGACCGACGAGAGGTCGGGGCCGGTCACGGTGGCGACCTCGAGGCCGTGCGCGGCGGCGACGGCGGCCAGGTCGGCGGCCAGCTGGGGGCCGACCGGGGCGTCGGCGGACAGCGGCACCGCCACGTGCAGGAAGATCACCGGGGCGCGGGTCAGGACCGCGGTGTTGAGCGCCTCGTGGGTGGCGCCGCTGGCGGCGCTGGCCAGGCCCAGGAAGCAGAGCACCGGGCGCTGGCTGGCCAGGGCCAGGCCGACGGCGTGCAGGGCGCGGGCGCCAGGGCTGCCGCTGACGGGAGCCAGCTTGTAGGGGCGGGCGCCCTGGGCCGGGTCGACCAGGCGCTCGACCGGGCAGCACCGCAGGGCGGCGCCGATGCGCTCGCGGGGGCCGGCCACCACCCAGTCGCTCCGCTGCACGCCGGCGAAGGCGCCGGCCACCACCGGGGCCAGGCGGCCCAGGGGCAGGGGGAAGGGCCGGGGCTGCAGGGCCAGCAGGGCCTGCTCGGCGCGGGCCAGGGCCTGGACCCCGTCGACCTCGGCCGCGCTCACCGCAGCTCCAGCAGCATGGCGGCCGGGTTCTCCAGCACCTCCTTGAGCGCGCTGGTGAAGCGGGCGGCGACCGCGCCGTCGAGCACGCGGTGGTCGAAGGAGGGCGAGAGGTACATCATCTTGCGGGCGACGACCTGGCCGTCCTTGACGACCGGGCGGTCGTGGATCTGGTTGACGCCCAGGATGGCGCACTCCGGCGCGTTGATGATGGGGGTGGCGAAGCGGCCGCCGATGTTGCCGACGCTGGTGACGGTGAAGGTGCCGCCCTGCAGGTCGTCCAGGGCGACCTTGCCCAGGCGGGTGCGCTCGGTCAGGGCGGCGACCTCGGCGGCCAGCTCCAGGATGCTCTTCTGCTCGACGTGCTTGACGACGGGCACGTAGAGGCCAGCCGGCGTGTCGGTGGCGATGCCGATGTGGACCGAGCCGTGGATGGTCATCTCCATCGTCTTCTCGTCCAGGGTCGAGTTGACGGTGGGGAACTGGCGGAAGACGACGGCCAGGGCCTTGAGGATGAAGGGCAGGTAGGTCAGTGAGACGCCGCGGGCGGCCGCCTGGGCCTTGAGCGCCGTGCGCAGGGCGACCAGCTCGGTGGCGTCGACCTCGTCCACGTAGGTGAAGTGCGGCTTGGCCGTGTAGCTCTCGACCATCTTCTCGGCGATCTTGCGGCGCAGGCCGATGATCTTGACCACCTCGTCCTGGCCGGTGGCGGCGCCGGCCCAGGCGGGGGCCTGGACGGCGGGCAGGGCGGTGGGGGTGGGCGCGGGGGCGGGGGCGTGGCCGGCCGCCAGGTGCACGGCCGCGGCCTGGCCGGCCGCCTGCACGTCGGCCCGGGTCACGCGGCCGCCCTTGCCGCTGCCGGCGACGGCGTCGAGCTCGACCCCCGCCTCGCGGGCGAAGGAGCGCACGGCGGGGCTGGCCAGGGTCTTCTCGCCGGCGGC
>JAKLKF010000161.1 GCA_023150805.1 Myxococcota bacterium
CGAGCTGGCCGAAAAGCAGGCCGAAGCCGCACGGATCGAGGCCATCCTGCAGAGCCCGTCCGAGCTGTGGGCGGTGGTCCGCGACGAGCTGATGGAGATCCGCAAGGCCTACGGCGAGAAGCGCCGGACCGAGGTCGGCGGCGACGAGGCCCAGGTCGCCGAGTACGACGAGTCGGCCTACATCGTCGACGAGGACGCCTACCTGATCGTGACCCGCGACGGCTGGATCAAGCGCCAGAGCAGCTTCACGGGCATCGACAAGATCCGCGTCCGCGAGGGGGACGGCGTCGCCTGGATCGCCCGCGGCGGCACGCGCAGCACCGCCTGCTTCTACACCGACCAGGGCAGCGCCTACGTGATGCGCCTGGACGACGTGCCGGCCACCACGGGCTACGGCGAGCCGGTCCAGCGCCACTTCAAGTTCAGCGACGGCGAGCGGGTGGTCGGCGTCGTGCTCAACGACCGCAAGTCGCTGCCCAAGCTCAGCCGGGCCGAGCTGGCCGGCTGGCCCGAGGACGAGGCGCCCCCGCCCTGGGGCGTGGCCCTGACCCGCCGCGGGCGCTGCGTCCGCTTCGCCCTGTCGGCCCACGCCGAGCCCAGCAACCGCACGGGCCGCCGCTACCTGCGGCCCGAGGAGGCGGGCGACGGGGTCGTCTCGGTCGCCGTGTCCGACGGCACCGAGCAGGTCAGCCTGGCCAGCGTCGAGGGGCGGGCGCTCACCTTCCCCGTCACCGAGATCCCCTTCGCCAAAGGGGCCGCCAAGGGCGTGACGGCGCTCAAGATGGACCCCGACGACCGGATCTTCGCCTTCGAGCTGACCCGCGACCGGATGGGCGGCGTGACCGTGAAGACCCGCCAGGGCCGAGAGGAGATCGTGCGCCCCAACAAGTTCGAGGGGCCGCGGGCCGGCCGCGGGCGGACCGTGCTCAAGCGGGATCGCTTCGTGGAGTGGGTGGTGGAGCCCGTGCGCTACGACGAGCTGTTCAAGGAGCCCGAGCCGACGCCGGGGCAGCAGCCCCTGGTCGTCCCCCACGCCGAGCCCCACGGCGAGGAGGAGTGAGATGAGCCAGACCCCATATGACGCCAGCGCCATCACGGTCCTGGAGGGCCTGGAGGCGGTGCGCAAGCGGCCGGGTATGTACATCGGCGGCACGGGCAAGGCCGGCCTGCACCACCTGGTCCGCGAGATCGTCGACAACGCGGTGGACGAGGCGATCAACGGCTTCGCCAGCATGATCCGCGTCACCCTGCACAAGGACGGTCGCACGGTGTCCGTGGAGGACAACGGGCGCGGGATCCCCGTCGACATCCACCCCCAGGTGGGCAAGCCGGCGCTGGAGGTCATCCTCACGACCCTGCACAGCGGCGGCAAGTTCGAGCACGGCTCGTACAAGACCAGCGGCGGCCTGCACGGGGTCGGCAGCAGCGTCGTGAACTTCCTGTCCAGCGAGCTGGTCGCCTCGGTCAAGCGGGACGGCAAGGAGCACCGGCAGGCCTTCGCCCACGGCCGCCCCACCTCGCGCCTGCAGGTGGTGGGGCCCGCCCGCGGCACCGGCACCACCATCCAGTTCACCCCCGACGACGAGATCTTCGGCGACCAGACCTTCGACGGCGAGTGGATCCTCGAGCACCTCGACATCTGCGCCTACCTCAACAAGGGCCTGAAGATCGTCTTCAAGGACGACGTCGCCGGCACGCGCAAGGAGATCGAGCACGAAGGCGGGGTGGTCGACTTCCTCGACCACGTGGTCGGCGACCAGGGCGTCGAGCGCACCGCCGGCGCCACCTTCGTGCTGGAGCGGCCCGGCGACCAGGGCCCCGACGACCCGCGCCTGGAGATCGCGCTGACCTGGACGGACGCCCCGCGCGACCGGATCCGCTCCTTCGTCAACGGCATCCCGACCAACGACGGCGGCACCCACGAGCAGGGGCTGAAGGAGGGGGTGGTCAAGGCGGTCCGCAACTACATCGACACCCACGACAAGAACGTCCCCCGCGGCGTGAAGATCACCTCTGACGACATCCGCGAGGGTCTGTTCTCGATCTGCTCGGTCTTCCTGGTCGAGCCCCAGTTCCAGGGCCAGACCAAGGACAAGCTGAACAACCCCGAGGTCCGTGGACAGATCGACGGGATCGTGCGGCCGGCCCTGGAGCAGTGGCTCAACGACAACCCCAGCGTGGCGGACGCCGTGCTGATGCGGGTGGTGATGGCGGCCAAGGCCCGCCAGGCCAGCCGGGCCGCGGCCGAGGAGGTCACGCGCAAGTCGGCGACCAACCGGCGCCTGAACCTGCCGGGCAAGCTGGCGGACTGTTCGAACACCGATCCGGGCGAGAGCGAGCTGTTCATCGTCGAGGGCGACAGCGCCGGCGGCTCGGCCAAGCAGGGGCGCGATCGCCGCAGCCAGGCGATCCTGCCCCTGCGGGGCAAGGTGCTCAACGCCGAGCAGGCGGCGCTCAAGAAGGTGCTGACCAACACCGAGCTGTCCGACATCGTGATGGCGCTGGGCTGCGGCATCGGCAAGGACCTGGACCCGCGGCGGCTGCGCTACCACAAGATCATCCTCTTGATGGACGCCGACAGCGACGGCCACCACATCTGCACGCTGCTGCTGGCCTTCTTCTACCGGCACCTGCGGCCGCTCATCGAGAACGGCTTCGTCTACATCGCCCAGCCCCCCCTGTACCGCATCGACCACGGCAACAAGACGGCCTGGGCCTCGGACGACCGGGAGCGCGACCGGATCGTCAAGAACCTGCCGCCCCGCAGCAAGCCCCGGATCAGCCGCTTCAAGGGCCTGGGCGAGATGATGCCCAAGACCCTGTACGAGACGACGTTGGACCCGAACCGGCGGCGGCTCCTGCGGGTCAGCATCCCCGACGGCGTGCGGCTGGAGACCGAGCAGGTGGTCGGCGACCTGCTGGGCAAGGACGCCAGCAGCCGGTTCCGCGAGATCACGGCCTGGATGGACCTGGTCGACGAGGTGGACGCCTGAGCCGCCCTGTGGTGGACTGCGCCCGCGGGTGCGCCTGGCGCCGCGCCCACGCAGGGTCCAGGTCCCCCCGGGAGTCGGCGAGATGGAGAGCACGCGCTTCGGCATCCGCTACCGCCTGAGCGTGCTGCTGCTGCTGGCGGCCTTCAACTCGGCGGCGATGCTGGCGCTGTGCGTGGTGCTCTTCTCGGCGGTGGCCGACAGCCCGCCCGACTCGGTCCGCAGCGGGATCCTCAACGTCCAGGGCCTGGTGGACCTCGCCCACGACACCGCGCTGACCGGCGACCTGCGCGATCCGCAGACCCGGCAGACCCTGGAGAAGGCGCTGTCGAACGCCGCGGGGCTGGTCAACGGCCTGGAACCGCCACAGGCGTCGGTGGCCAGCGATCTGCTCCAGTACCGGGAGGCGGCCGCTGCGCTGGTGGCGACCATGGCGGCCCGTCCCGAGGCCACGCCCGACACCGATCCCCAGCTCGCCGAGGACCTGGAGGTCCTGCGGCGCACCCACGATCACCTGCGTGGCAGCATGCAGCTCGCGATCAGCTACCCCCGCCCGGCCTGGGTGGAGCAGGCGATCCCGATGGTGCCGTGGGCGATGGCCTGGGTGCTGGCGATCGGCGCGGTCACGGTCGCGGGGGCATGGAGCCTGCGCAGCCTGGTGAGCCGGCCGCTGGCCGACCTGGCCGACGCGGCGCGGGCGCTCGCGCGCGGCGAGCTGCAGGTCGAGATCCCGCGGGTGCCGGCCGCCCCGGAGATCGACCTGCTGGCCCAGGCCATGCGCTCGGCCCGCGACGGGCTGTCTCGCGCCCTCGCCGAGCGCGAGTCCCGCTCGGCGCGCGAGAAGGCGATCCTCGCCCACATGAGCGACGGCGTGCTGCTGCTCGACGCCGACGGCACCGTGCTCCAGCTCAACCCGCGGGCCGAGCAGATCCTCTGGCAGCTCGCGCCGCTGGGCGTCGAGCCCCGCGTGGGTCTGCCCGTCTGGCACCTGGTGCGGGAGATCGGGCCGAAGGTGCTCGACGCGCGCGAGCCCCAGGACCTGGAGGCCGTGCGGGTGGTCCCCGGCCGCGCCGGCCGGGAGGCGCGGACCTGGGTGGCGCTGACGGTCCGGCCGGTGCCGCCGCTGCGCCCCGGCGCGGGGGGGGCCTTCGCCCTGATGCTGCGGGACATCACCGCCCAGCGCGAGCTGGACCAGCTCCAGCGCGAGTTCCTCAGCGTCATCACCCACGAGCTGAAGACGCCGCTCACCGCGATCGAGGGCTACGCCCGCCTGTTGCAGCGGGGCAAGGCCGGCCCCCTGCAGGACCGCCAGCGCGAGTTCGTCGACACCATCGCCGGCCAGTCGGCGGTGCTCAAGACCATGGTGCAGAACCTGCTCGACACCTCGCGACTGGAAGACGGTCGCCTGCCGATCGAGCGGCAGCGCGTCGAGCTGGCGCGGCTGGTCGAGGACCTGGCCGCGACCTGGCGAGGCGGGGCCGCCAGCCAGGAGATCGCGCTGCGCGCGGAGGCCCAGGGTGCCCAGGGCGTCTACCTGGAGGCCGACCCATTCCGCCTGCAACAGGTGGTGGGAAACCTGGTGGGCAACGCGCTGAAGTTCACGCCGCGCGGGGGGCACATCACCCTGCGCGCCCGCGGGACGGAGAGCCACGGCATCCTCGAGGTGGAGGACACCGGCCGCGGCATCCCCGCCGACAAGGTCGACCGCATCTTCGAGAAGTTCTTCCAGGTCGAGCGGGGCGACACGCGGGTCGCCGGCGGCGCCGGCCTGGGCCTGTACATCTGCAAGCAGCTCGTCGAGGCCATGGAGGGGAGCATCTCGGTCCGCTCCACCGAGGGCCGGGGGAGCTGCTTCACCATCCTGCTGCCCCGCGCGCAGGGGCAGGTCCTCGCCCTGCCCGCCGAGCGGGCCCCGACGGAGACGGCATGAGCGAAGATCGACGCCTGGGGAACATCCTGGTGGCCCGGGGGCAGCTGGGCCCCGGGGAGCTGGAGGCCGCCCTGCGGCTGCAGCGGGAGCAGCGCCGCGCCGACAAGCTCGGTCCGCTGCTGGTCGAGCTGGGGATGTGCGACGACGTCGACGTGGCCCAGGCGATCGCCCAGCAGACCGGCCTGCCCTACGTCGACCCGGTCGCCGAGCCCATCGAGGCGGGGCTGGTCTGGCGCCTGCCCCGCGAGATGGCCGAGCTGCACCGGGCCGTCCCCCTGCACCGGGTCCACAGCGGTGACGGGCCCGTGCCCAAGGGCGCGCCGGTCCGGGTCGCCATGGCCGACCCGCGCAACATGGCGGCCCTCTCGGAGTTCCAGTTCATCCTGGGCGCGCCGATCCAGGTCTGCGTCGCGGCCCCCAGCCGGATCTCGCTGGCGGTGCACCGCCACTACGACCTCGAGCCCATGGCCCGCCGCCTGCTGGACAGCGTGCCCGAGCAGCTCCGCACCCCGCCGCCTCCCCGGGCCCAGCGGGAGCTGGGGCGCGTCGGCGGGCCGCGCCTGCCCGGCGCCGAGGACGAAGGCCAGGCCTTCATCCAGCTCCTGGACTTCATCTTCGCCCAGGCGATCCAGCGCGGCGCCAGCGACGTGCACTTCAGCCCGACGCCCGACGGGCTGCGCGTGCGGTACCGCATCGACGGCATGCTGCGCGACGTGCTGCAGCTCCCCTCGTGGGCGACCGCGGCGTTGACCAGCCGCATCAAGGTCGTCGCCGGGCTCAGCGTGTACGAGCACCGCCGCCCCCAGGACGGCAGCCTGGCGGTGGTCCACGAGGACCGCCAGATCGACCTGCGCATCTCGACCATGCCCGGGCAGTTCGGCGAGACCACGGTCGTCCGGCTGCTCGACCCGCGGATGCTCCAGGTCGACCTGGGCAGCCTGGGCTGGGATCGCAAGGCCCTGGCCCGCTGGTACCGCCTGGTCAGCCAGAACCAGGGCCTGGTCCTGGTGGTCGGCCCGACCGGGTCGGGCAAGTCGACCACCCTGTACGCCACGATCAACCGGCTGCGCAGCGAGGCCACCCACATCGTCACCCTGGAGGACCCGGTCGAGTACCGCGTCCCCGGCATCAGCCAGATCCAGGTGCACGCCCAGATCGGGATGACCTTCGCCGCCGGCATCCGCTCGCTGCTGCGGCAGGACCCCGACATCATGGTGGTGGGCGAGATCCGCGACCCCGAGTCCGCCGAGGCCGCGGTGGAGGCGGCCAACACCGGCCACCTGGTGCTGTCCACCGTGCACACGGGCCACGCCGTGGACGCCATCACGCGCATGATCGACCTGGGCGTGGCCCCCTTCCTGCTCGGGTCGGCCCTGCTCGGGGTCGTCGCGCAGCGGCTGGTGCGCCGGGTCTGCCCCGAGTGCAGCGTGCTGGCACCGCCGGTGGAGGAGGACTGGCTGCGGGTCGGCATCGCGCCGGTGGACCTGGGCGACCAGGTGCGCCGGGTGGGGGACGGCTGCCCGGCCTGCGAGTACGTCGGCTACAAGGGGCGGGTCGGCGTCTTCGAGGTGATGCGCGTCGACGAGGAGCTGCGGGACGCGCTGCACGAGCGGGCCACCGACCGCCAGCTCTGGGCGATCGCCCGCAAGGCCGGCCTGCGCACCCTGCTCGAGGACGCGCTGGACAAGGTCGCGGCCGGCCAGACCACCCTGGAGGAGCTGGCGCGGGTGGTGCCCCCCGATCGCTGGGAGCGCCGCGCGATCCAGAGCACCGGCTGGAGGCTGTCGGGCACCGAGGCGGACGAGCCTCCGGGGCCCCCGCCGGCCCGCACCACCCCGCCGGCCGTCCAGGCGGAGGAGGACACCCTGCACGACGCGGCGGCCGACGCCGGCGCCGATCGCGGCGAGGAGGACACGGCCGACGCGGTCTCCGAGCCCCACGCCCGCCCCACCGTGCTGGTGGTCGACGACCACGAGGAGATCCTGCAGCTCGTGGGCATCTCGCTGGAGGACCACTACGCCGTGCGCTTCGCGCGCGACGGGGAGGAGGCGCTGGCCGCCGTGGCCGCCCTGCGCCCCGACGCGCTGATCCTGGACGTCATGATGCCCAAGCTGTCGGGCTACGAGGTCTGCGAGCGGCTGAAGGGTGATCCCGCGACCGCCGCGCTGCCCGTGCTCATCCTGTCGGCCCGCGGCGACACCGCCCACGTCAAGCAGGGCTTCCACAGCGGCGCGGACGACTACCTGCCCAAGCCCTTCGACCCCGAGGAGCTGGAGCTGCGGGTGCGGGCCCTGCTGCGGCGCTCCGGCCGGCTGGGCACCGCGGCCCCGTCCGGGGGCTGACACCGCGGGCACCAGAAGGTCCCGCGCCCGGCCAGCTGCTCCCGCTGCACGGTGGCGCCGCAGCGGGGACAAGCCTGGCCGGCGCGCCCGTACACCTCGAAGGGGTTCGCGCCCCCCTGGTTCACGTAGGTCAGCTCGCCGTCGCGGGCCATGGTGGCCCCCTCGACGGCGAGCACGTGGTCGACGAAGGCGGGGACGGCGCGGGCCAGCGCCTCCCACTCCGGGGGCTGCAGGGAGGGGACGGGACGGGACGGGTGGACGCCGGCGCGCCACAGCACCTCGCTCGCGCAGATGTTCCCCAGGCCCGCCACCCGATCCTGCCGCAGCAGCGCGGCCTTGATGGGCGCCCGCAGGCCCTGGAAGCGGGCGGCCCACCAGGCGCCGTCGCGCGCCTCGGGCCAGGGCTCGGGCCCCAGCTCCCGCGTGTCCAGCCAGCGGGACAGCTGTTCCGCTGAGACGATCCAGGCCTGTGCCAGCCGGCGGGGGTCGACCAGGGCGACGCCCCATGGCTCCTGCGGCCCTCGCAGCCGCACCTGCAGGCGGGTGCCCGGACGAGGAGCCCCATCGGTCGGCAGGGCCACGACCTTGCCGGTCATCCGCAGGTGGAGCACCAGGACGTCGCGGTCCAGCTCCAGCAGCAGGTACTTGGCGCGGCGCCGGACCCCGCGGATCCGCTGTCCCACCAGCCGGTCGGCCGGCCCGTCGAGCACCGTCGGGTCGGTGGGCCACAGCCCGGTCACCTCCCGGCCGGCGGACCAGCCGTGCAGGGCGCGGCACATCAGCTCGACCTCGGGAAGCTCGGGCACGACTGCATCCTCGCGAGGTGGAAGGACCTGGCCCGGGCCTTGCAATGAGGTCGGGCCAGACCCCCCTCCGCACTATCCACGCTGGAGACGCCGTGACGAGCCCGACGCCCCGCGACCTGAGCATCCTCGAGCACCGTGACCTGGTGCGCGCCATCGCCAACCGCCTGGGGCAGCGCCTGCCCCGACACGTCGACCGCGACGACCTGATGCAGGCCGGGATGCTCGGCCTGATCGAGGCGGTCGACCGCTACGATCCCCGGACCGGCGTGCCCCTGCGCCGCTTCGCCGCCCTGCGGATCCGTGGCGCCATGCTGGACGCGCTGCGCCGCACCGACCACGCATCCCGGCGCGCCCGCCACCGCCAGGCCGAGCTGGAGGCCGCGCGCAGCCAGCTGCGCCAGCGCACCGGCCAGGAGCCCGGGACCGTCGAGCTGGCCCGCGCCCTGCACGTGTCGGTGGAGCGCTACGAGGCGTGGCGGCACGCCGCCCAGGTGCCGCGCCTGGTCTCGCTGGATCACGGGCCGGGGGACGACGAGGACGAGGCGCCCCTCTCCGAGGGCATCGCCAGCCCGCTGGGGACCGCCGAGGACGACTGCATCCGCGCCGAGCAGCGGCACGACCTGGCCCTGGCCGTCGGGACCCTGCCGGAGCGCCAGCGGCGCGTGGTCCAGCTCACCCTGCTCGACGAGCGCAGCCTGCGCGAGGTGGGCGCCGACCTGGGCGTGACCCAGAGCCAGGCCTGCCGCATCCGCGCGGCCGCCCTGCTGAAGCTGCGGCACCGCCTGCCCCACCTCGCGGCCTGAGCGCGCGCCGGGCCGGCGGGGCCTCCTCCCGCCGGCCCCGGCCGCTCCTCCTCCGCGCCGCCGCCCCCCGGTCGCTCAGCGGATGAGCACCGGGGGGTTGTCGTAGGTGACGCCGGCGAAGACCCCGCCGCCGCCGCGCAGGCCGACGGCGCGGTCGACGAAGGTGTCGATCTTCATCTTCATGTTCTTCTGGCTGGCGCCGCCGCTGGTGCGCACGTCGTAGACCACCGCCCAGGCGAAGCCGACCAGCGGCTCGTAGCCGTTGAAGGGCCCGCCGCCGTCGTCGCAGTAGTCCTCGCCGCCGTCGAAGACGATGATCGCGCCCTCGAGCGTGTGACCGTACTCGGCGGCCGACAGGGCGCTGCCGCTCATCCGGGCCGGCTGGGGGCCCCACGCCTCGGTGTCCCAGCGGGTGAGCGAGGCGGCGATGGCGGACTTCACCTCGGAGAGGGCCGAGGAGACGACACCGTTCTGCAGGCCGACCTCGTCTCCGACCTCGATGATGCCGTCCTGCTCGCAGTTCCAGAGCTGGTCACGCAGGAAGCTGGAGCTGGGCGAGGCGCCGACCCGCCCCCAGCCCATGTTGTCCCGGCCGGCGGGGTTCACGACCAGGGTGACCGCGTTGAGCTGCTCGACCGTGTAGTGGTCGAACAGGCAGGAGGGGATCGCGATGGGCAGGTAGCAGCCGACCGAGCTGGCCGCGTCGTCGGGCGGGTTGAAGCCCGTGGAGGCGCCCCGCACGCTCAGCCGGTCCCGGTCGAAGACCAGGCTGGCCAGCGTGGCCGGCACGTCGTCGAGGTCGGCGGCGACCTGGATCGAGTCCATCTCCTCGACCAGCGCGTCGGTGTCCAGGCGGCCCTCCTGGCTGTCCCAGGCGCCGATCTGCAGGTTGTCGGTCACCAGGGAGATCGGCGCGCCGTTCACCTCGTTGCGCAGGGCGGCGCGCAGGGCGGCGGCGCGGGCGGCCTCGACCCCCTCGGGCGTGCCGTCGAGCAGGTCGGTGCCGGCCATGGCCGAGATGTCGGCGACCGCCTGGAGCTGGGTGCGGACCACCTTCTGGGTGGAGAGGTCGACCACCAGCGCGCCGGACCCGATCAGGGTCGGCAGGGAGAGCACCAGCATCCCGCTGTAGTTGCCGCGGCTGCGCCGGGGGCGGGCGGCGCGCCCGGCGGCTCGGGGGTCCAGGGACATGGTCAGCCTCGCTGCACGAAGGTGAACTGCTGGCTGTGGTCCTGGGGCATCGTGACGGTGCCCCACAGGATGGTCACCGGCAGGGTCATGGTGACGGTCACGACGGCGTCCGGCCCGTCGAAGCCCCGGTTGACCCAGAGCTGCAGGCCCGCGGGGTCCAGGCCTCCCTGCTCGAGCACGTAGGCGGCGTGGACGCGGACCTCGTGGTCGGTGGGCACGTCCGGGCCGGAGGAGGCGTAGCGGGCGGCCTCGAAGGTGGCCTGCACGAAGCGCTGGCGCTCGGAGAGGAAGAAGCCGACCTCGCCCACGCTCAAGGCCGTGGCGATGAGGATGGGCAGGGTGAGCGAGAACTCCACGGCGATGGAGCCACGGCGGCGGCGAGGGGCGATCATGGGCGAGAGCCGTCCGGTTCGAGGCGGGTGGCCACGTGGGGGGAATCGGCGCCGACACCGCCGCCGCTGCGCGCCGGCGCGTCACGACCGGTCACGGCGCGGCGGGCCCCGGGGAGGCGGCGACAGGACGTGACGTCGAGGCGGGCCTCGCGCGGCCGACCTGGTCCTCCGAGCCCCGGAGGTCCGATGCCCAGCCGCCTGCGCGCCCCGCGCGCCCCGCGCGCCACCACCCGTCGCGGCAGCCACGCCATCGAGTTCGCGCTCTGCATGCCGGCGTGGGTGATGGCGATCACCAGCATCTTCGACCTGGGCTGGCTGGTCTTCCACAAGACCAGCCTGGACGCGGCCGCCCACGAGGGCTGCCGCACCGGCGCCCTGGTCGACACCGGGCCCTGGGGCGACGACCTGCCCCTGGCCCAGGCGGTGGCCGAGGAGGCCACCTTGCAGGCGCTGGCCCGCCTGACCGGCGGACCTTGCGAGGGCTGCGCCTTCTCCGCCCTGGTGGTCGACTCGGGCCCGACCGACCTGCGCTGCGAGGTCACGCGCGAGGTGGAGCCCCTGGCGGGCCTGCTGCTCGACACCCGCCAGGTGCGGGCGGTCCAGGTCGCGCACTTCCAGTACCAGTACTGACCCGCGCGCCCGACCCGCCGTGGGCCGGGCGGCCGCCCTCGGGTAGCCTGCGCCGATGGTGCGCCCCTCGCTCGTGCGGATCCTCGGCTGCCTGGGCCTGGCCCTGGCGATGATGGCCCGCTGGCTGGCGGCGCCGCTGCAGGCGCTGCCCGGCTACGCCAACGTCGACCTGTGGGACACGGTGATGCTGCGCGGGGTGGTGGCGGCCGCGCTGGGGGAGCCCTCGGCCCTGCCCACGTCCGACGCCGTCTTCTTCCCCGTCGGCTACCCGGCGCTGCAGCTCACCCCCAACCTGCTCGACCACCTGAGCGCCGCGCCCCTGGTCGCCCTGCTGCCCTTCCCGCTGGCCGACAGCCTGTGGTGGCTGCTGGTGCTGACCCTCAACGGCCTCGCCGCGCACCGCCTGGGCCGCGCCTTGGGGCAGGGCGAGGGCGCGGGCTGGCTGGCGGCGGTGGCCTTTGTCCTGTCCGAGCCGGTGGCCCGCGAGGCCAACCTGCACCACGCGCCCCAGGCGATGGTCTTCTGGGGGCCCTGGTTCGTCGTCGCCCTGCTGGAGCTGCGGCAGCGCCCCTCCACGCGCGCCGCCGTGGCCGCGGGGGCGCTGCTGGCGCTGGGGGGCCTGTCCTACTGGTACTTCGCGCTGTTCCTGGGCCTGGGCTGCCTGCCGCTGCTGGCGGGCCTGCCGGCGCGGACGCTCGCGGTCCTGGGCGCCACCACCGCGGCGATCAGCCTGCCCGCGCTGGCCCCCTTCCTGCTCTCCTGGGGGGAGATCCCGCTCACGGCGGGGGCCGAGGCTCCCCCGGCCCTGGCCCTGCCCGAGGCCCTGGCCCCGCTGGGCGCCAAGCAGGCCTTCGTCGCCTGGCACGGCAACGACCCGCTCTTTCCCCTGCGGCGGGGGCCGATGGACACCACCAACCGGGTGTCGCTCAGCCTGGTGGTCGCCGCCGCCCTGGGGCTGCGCCGCGGGCCGCGCCTGCCCTGGCTGTGGATGGTCGGGCTGGGCACCGTCATGGTCCTGGGGCCGGTCCTGCAGTGGCGCGGCACCCTGCCGGAGGTGGCCGGCGCGCCCGTGCGGCTGCCCTTCGCCTGGCTGGCGGGCCTGCACCCCTTCCTGGAGCGGCTGACCTGGCCCGAGCGCTGGGGCATCCTGGTCGCGCTGGGGCTGGCCGCGGCGGCGGCCCGGGCGCCACGCCCCGGCCTGTGGGCGCTGCTGGTCGCGGCCGAGGGCTTCCTGGTCAGCCAGAACCTGCCGCTGCAGGTCACCGACCTGCGGCACCGCGCCTGCCAGGCGGAGCTCGCGGCCCCGCTGGCGGCCCGCGCCTCGGCCGGAGCGGTGCTGGAGCTGCCCCTGCGCCGGCCCGGCCTGCAGGCCCAGCGCCCCGGCGTGCACCGCCGCTTCCACCGCCGCGACGTGGTCAACCCGATCCTGCTGCCCCCGGGCGCGACGCCGCCGCCGGACTGGCTGGCCTGGCAGGAGGCGCAGCCCCTGATCGCGGCGATCCAGGAGCTGGAGGCCGGGCGCTGGCCCCAGGACCCCGGCGCGCAGGCGGTGCAGGCCCTGCGGCAGGCCGGGGTCGCCGTGATCGTGCTCGACGCCGACCCCGGCGCGGTACAGACCCGCGGGGGCCTCAACCGCCACCAGGAGGGGCTGTCGCGCCTGCTCGGGCCGCCGATCGACCTGGGCTGCGCGCTGGCCTGGTGGCTGGACCCCGCCGCGCCGCCGCCGGCGGGCCTGGCCGACGGCGAGGCGTGGCGGGAGCGCGCCCGGGCGTGGAAGGAGCGCCACCCGCCGGCCACGCTCGACACCTTGATCAGCCCGGCGCAGGACCGGGGCGGGTGGTGACAATGCGTGGCGCCATCGACGGGGCGCCCGGGTGGTAGCGTGGAGCCGACCCGTTTCCGGGCGATGTCCATGTCCGATGCCCCTCCACGCCGCCGCATCGAGCTGATCCAGACCCTGGGCCAGGGGGGCTTCGGCGCGGTCTACCTGGCCGACGTGCACGGTCGCGACGACTTCGTCCAGCGGCTGGCGGTCAAGGTCCTCTCCGCCGAGATGAGCGCCGAGCCCGACATCGCCGCGCGCCAGCGCGACGAGGCCCGGCTGCTGGCCCGCCTCAACCACGACCACATCGTGCGGGTGGTGGACCTGACCGAGCTGGACGGCCGGCCCGCCGTCCTGATGGAGTACGTCGAGGGGGTGGACGCCGGAGAGCTGCTGCGCCGCGGGCCCCTGCCCGTGAAGGCGGCCCTGCAGATCGCCGCGGCCACCGCCAGCGCGCTGGACGCCGCCTGGAGCAGCGTCGGCCCGCGCACGGGGCAGCCGCTGCGGGTGATCCACCGCGACATCAAGCCGGCGAACCTGCTGGTCAGCCGCCACGGCGGGGTCAAGGTGCTCGACTTCGGCATCGCCCGGGCCGAGTTCGACCGCGAGGGCCGCACCGGGTCGGTGCAGTTCGGCACCGCGCGCTTCATGGCCCCCGAGCAGTGGCTGTATGGCCAGGCCAGCCACAAGGTCGACGTCTATGCGCTGGGCGTCTCGCTGGTCGAGCTGCTGACCGGCATGCACATGGAGCGCGCGCCGCTGCAAGAGGAGGCCTTCGCCGCCCACGTGGCCGCGGTGCGGCGGGCGGTGGGCCAGGAGGACTGGGGCCCGGGCCTGCGCGCCGGCATCGACAGCCTGCTGGCCGCGATGCTCTCCTTCGCGCCCGAGGATCGCCCCGACGCCGCCGAGGTCCACGAGCGCCTGGCCTGGCTGGTGGACCAGTCCCCCGGCGAGGGCCTGGCGCGCTGGGCCCGGCAGGTCGTGCCCGAGCTGCTGGCGGCGCGGCTGCGCGCGCAGGCGGACCTGCCCCTGCCTTCGCTGTCCCCGGCGCGTCCCGCCGCCCCCGCGCCGGCGACCGCGGCGCCCGACCCGACGCGGGTGCTGACGCCCAGCCAGGCGGCGACCGCGCCGCGCGAGGGCGAGGCCGCGCCG
>JAKLKF010000162.1 GCA_023150805.1 Myxococcota bacterium
GGCGCGGTCGGCCAGCCCCAGCTCGGCCAGCAGCAGGTCGCGGTCGGCGCGGGCCAGCGCGCACCAGGGATCCTCCACCGGACAGCGGCCCAGCAGGCGGTCGGCGCGGGGGCCGTGCACCGCCAGCCCCAGGTTTCCGCCGACCCGCAGCAGGCGCAGGCGGGCCATGGCGGCGGCGGCGGGGTCCGGCGAGCCGCTGACCGCGCGCCAGGCGCAGCGGGCGACGCCGCGGTCGCCCTCGATCCACGCCAGGTCGCCGGCGGCCACCTCGGCGCGGGCCTGCGCGGCCTCGAGGGGGGCCGGTGGGGGCGGGCAGGCCCGGGCGCCGGGGGCGCAGAGCAGGGCGAGCAGCGCGAGCAGCAGGGCGGCCTCCGGACGAGGGAGGGGGTAATCGACGCGGCGCACCGCCGCTCTCCGCGGTAGCTTGGCAGCGCAGACCTTCCGCGCACCTGGAGGCCCCGTGCTCGCCCCCGCCCTCCTCGCCGCCAGCCTGGCCGCGACCGCCCTCGCCGACACCGGCGCCAGCGACTGCTCCGACTGGGGCAGCGTCACCCCCGACGTGCGCGACACCTACTTCGGCGAGTTCGTCACCTTCCGCGTCATGGGCGGCCGCGCCTGCGGCGACGTCGACACCTGCTCGTGGTGGACCGACGGCAACCAGGGCGACTTCCTGCAGACCACGGGCTCGCCGGTGACCTGGCGGGCGCCCGAGGACAGCGAGGACTGCGTCAGCCTGGAGTTCCGCCTGTGGGCCTCCTGCACGGACGGCAACACCACCGGCTACTCCGACGTGACCGTCCGTTGCACGCACGAACAGCTCGCCGAGGTCCAGGCCAGCCGCAACGCGGTCGTCACCGGCGGCGGGTGCAGCGGCCCCGGTCCGGCCGACTCCTCCGGCGGCACGACCGGCGGCACCACCGGCGCCGGCCTGCTGCTGTTGCCGGCCCTGGGGCTCGGCGGCGCCTGGTTCGGACGTCGGCGGCGCTGATCGGGGCGCCCGGCCCGCGGTAGGCTCTGCGCCGATGACCGGCCGCGCCGCCCTCCTCCCGCTCGCCGCCCTGCTGCCCCTGGCCGGGGGCTGTGGCGACACCTGGTCCACGACCCTGGTCGTCACCGACCAGGCCGGGGCGCCCGTGCCCTTCCCCGTCGTCGTCGTCGGCGCGGAGGAGATCGAGGGAGACGGCCGCGGGCGGGTCCACCTGCGCGGCCTGCGCGCGCCGGTCCTGGCCCAGGTCCAGGCCGAGGGCTTCCTGGCCGAGCCCGTCCCCGTCGGTCCGGACGGGCGGGGCCAGCGCGTCGCCGTGCGCCTGTGGTCGGACGAAGGCGGCAGCCGCTTCGCCATGCACTCCGGCGGCGACGTGATGCTGGGCCGCCGCTTCATCGAGCCCACCTCCGGCGCGCCGCTGGTCGTCACCGACGACGACGGCGCCTCGGCCCGGGCGGTGGTCTCCGACCTGGCGCCCGCCTTCGGGCTGGCCGCCCTGTCGACGGTCAACCTGGAGACGGTGGTGGGCGAGCTGTCCGACGACCTGGCCTACCCCGGCAAGCGCTACCTGCTGCAGTCGCCGCCCGAGGCCCTCGACGCGCTGGCCGCGCTGGGCGTGGACCTGGTCGGCCTGGCGAACAACCACAGCCGCGACTGGCTGGACGAGGGCATCGCCAGCACCCTGGCCTGGGTCGACGAGGCGGCGCTGCCCAACGCCGGCGCCGGGCTGGACCAGGCCACGGCGGCGCAGTGGCCGCTCTTCGAGGTGGGCGCCTCCTCGGTCGCGATGCTGGCCTGGACCACGCTGGGTGGCGAGAGCGTCAACGACTACCTGCCCACCGACGAAGAGGAGGCGCCCGACGACACCAGCACCTCGCTCTCGCCCTGGAAGTGGGAGGCGCGCACCTGGGGCTACCCCGACCTGGGCGTGCCCGAGGCCGCGCGGCGGGCCGGCAGCGCCTGGTTCCTGTTCTCGGAGCTGGAGCCCGAGCTCGACGCCGACACCGTGGCCGCCCTGTGGGCCAGCCTGGTCGGCGTCTACCCCGAGCTGCAGGACCTGCTGGCCCGGCGCGGCCACGGCGGGGCCAACGGCTGGGACGAGGCGACCTCGCCGGGCCAGGTCGCCGAGGCCGCCACCCTGGCCGACGTCGTCGTGGTGCAGATCCACTCGGGGATGGAGTACGCGCCGGCCCCCTCCTCGGCGCTGGTGGAGGCGGCGCGCCAGGCGGTGGACGCCGGCGCCGACCTGGTCGTCGCCCACCACCCCCACGTGCTGCAGGGCGTGGAGTGGTACCGCGGCGTGCCCATCCTGTGGAGCATGGGCAACCTGGTCTTCGACCAGGACCGCTTCATCACCTTCCCCTCGGCCTTCCTGCGCACGGTCTGGGAGTCCGACGGCTCCCTGCTCGAGGCGCGCCTGCTGCCCCTGTACATGGACGGCTACCGCCCCGTGCCCCTGGTCGGCCAGGCCGCCCGGTCGGTGCTGATGCAGGCCTGGGACCGCAGCTACCTCGACGGGCAGGCCACCCGGCTGGAGGATGGCCGCGAGCTGGTCGTCTACCCGGTGGAGCGCGACCCGCAGGCCTCGCGCGGCGGCATGATCCGGGAGTGGGGCACGGCCCGGCTGCTGCCCGATGAGCCCACGGCGGTGCCGGAGGTGGTGCACCTGCCCGCGTCGGGCTGGGCCTCGCTTCCCCCGGGGGGCCTGGTGCGCCGCGGCCTGGTCGCCGACCCGCCGCCCGACCTGGAGGTCGGACGGGCGCTGATCGGGGTCGCCCACTTCGAGAACGAGGACGTGGACGCGGACGAGGACGACGTGCCCGGCTGGGTGATCGACGAGCCGGACGCCGGGCTGACCGCGCGCGACTCCGCGACCGGCCGCACCAGCCTGCAGCTCGTGCGCGGGCCGGACAACACCGTGGCCACCTTCGTGCGCACCGCCGGCCAGGTCTGGATGCCCGAGCACCGCACCTACGCCGACGAGGAGGGGCAGGTCCCGGTCGACGGGGAGGCGCGCTACTCGGTGCGGGTGGTCGGCTACGCCCACGGCGAGGAGGATCGCCTGCGCGTGCGCCTGGACCTGTACGAGGCCGGCGACCCCGACCCCACCGAGGACCCCGTCAACGACCTGCTGCGCGAGGTGGAGCTGGAGGTGCCGCTGCGCGCCGGCCGCTGGAGCGAGGTGCTGGTCGACCTGCCCGCCGACGCCTTCGACCCGGTCGACGGCGTGCGCCCCAACGCCGCCCTGGTCTACGTGCTGCTGGCGCCGCCCGAGCGCCGCACCACCATCGCGCGCATCGACAGCGTCGAGGTGATCGAGTGGCGCCCCGCCGCGCAGGAGCCCGACGGCTTCGGGCAGGTCGACATGGTGCGGGCCCCGGGGCCGCGGCTGCTGTCCTTCGAGCGGCTGGGCTGGTAGGCCGGGGCCCCGGCGGCGCCCTCACCGTCCGCGCAGCCAGCCCCCCTTCTGCACGTCGACCAGCGCGTGCAGGGCCCGCTGCGCGGCGTCGTGCGAGATCCGCCCCTCGCCCAGCTCCCCGAGCAGGTGGCGCGCCCGGCGCCGGCGCCAGATCCCGTGGAAGGGGTCGAGGATCCGCTCCAGGACGTCGAGCGCGCGGCGCAGCGGCCCGGCCTTGCCCTTGCCGGCGATCCGCGCCTGGACCAGGGCCTGCCGCGCGCGCTGCACGTGGGCCCGCACCCCCTCGACCTCGGCGGCGTCGGGCAGGGCGTCCAGGGTCGCCAGCACCCCGTCGCAGACCATGGCGCAGCCGTAGGCCCGGGTCCCCAGCGTGCCCATGCGCCGCCGCCGCTCGTCCTCGGGCACCTCGCCCAGGCGCTCCAGCAGGGCGCTGACCTCGCCCCACTCCACCCAGCGGTAGGCGAAGTCCAGGCCCGTGCCCTTGATGTTCTGCAGGCCCATCAGGCGCACGTGGGCGCCCGGCGGCGCCGAGCGCACCGCCCGGTCGATGACCTGGTCGCCGGTGGCCTTGCTGTCCTCGACCACCACCAGCGAGGCCTCGACCAGCGCGCGGTACAGGGCGGCCCTGTCGGCGGGCTGCCCGCGCAGGGCCGCCTGCAGGGCCAGGTGGCGGGCGGCGGCCTGGACCAGGTGCTCGACCAGGTCCTCGGCCCACGGCGACAGCGGGGTCGGCATGGCGGCGGCCAGGCGGGCGGCCGCCGGGCGCAGGTGCTGGGCGGCCTGCTGGCAGGCGGCCCAGGTGGGGGCGCTGGCCGGCGGCAGCGCGGCGGCCGCCACCTGGAAGCGCACGCGCTCGCTCACCGCGATGCCCAGCCGCTCGCCCAGGGCCTCCCCCAGGGCCGCCGGCTCGACGATGCGCAGGTGGCCGAAGATCCGTGCCACGGCCGCCTCGCTCTCCAGGTCCGTGCGCGCCAGCCGGGCCTGGACCGCCTGGGACAGGTAGCTGCGCAGCCCCTGCAGGTTGGTGCCGATCAGCACGTGCCGGTGGGCCGAGGCGGTGTCGGCCAGCAGGCCGGCGAACATCTTGCTGCGCGCGACCCGGTCGGCGCGGTTGTTGACCACCGAGACCCGCCACTCCCACGGCGGGCAGGGCTCCTCCTCGAAGCCGGCGGTGCGCCAGGAGTGGCGGAAGCTCAGCGGGTCGTTGGCCGACTGCCCCTGCGCGAAGGTGACCAGCCGGGCCTCGGTCGGCACCGGGACGTGGACCACCAGGGCGCCCACGTCGGCGACCACGCGCTCGGCCATGAAGCCGACGGCCTCGACCGCGGGGATCCCCAGCTCGGCCGCGAGCGCCACGACCAGGGCCACGTTGGCGGGGTGCTCGCGGTGGCGGAAGCGGGCCAGCAGGTCGCGGGGCAGCAGCTCGTGGGCGGCCCGTGGCACGGGGATGACCTCGGCGCCGCGCTGGCGGCCGACCTCCTCCATCACCGGCAGCATGCCCTCCTCGGTAGTGAAGACCGGCCCCCCCTCGGGCGCGAAGCCGGCGATGACCTCGGCCACGTCCTGCCCGGTGGGGCCCTGGATGTCCTCGTGGTCGGGGAAGGCGTTGGTCAGGGTGCTCAGGTCGTCCCGCATCCACCAGGTCTGCAGCAGCTCGACGTAGCGGGGGTTGAGCGCCATGCACTCCCACAAGAGCACCCGGGCGCCCAGGCGCGGCCCGAGCATGGCGACCTCGGCCTGCTCCCAGATCGTGGCCTTGTCGTAGGGCCGGTACAGGAACAGCTCGCGGGCGCGACCGCCGGGCGGGGCGTGCAGGATCATCGCCTCGCAGCCGGTGGTCTTGGAGACGAAGGGGATGCCCAGCGCCTCGAAGAGCCCGGCCTTGAGCCGCTCGGTGCCCGACTTGCCGCGCGTGCCCCAGCCGCCGAGCACCAGCGGCAGGGCGGCCCGGGCCTGCCGGAGCTGGTGGCGGGCCCAGGACAGGCGGCCGAAGAGCAGGGCCGCGAGGAGCAGCACGACCAGGCCCAGGTGGGACAGCGAGCTGCCGGACATCGAGATGGCGAAGGAGAGGGGGTCGATCCACGCCCCGCCGCGGGAGGAGGGGGCCTCCTCGCGCTGCACGCGGAAGCCCAGGTCGGCGAGCGCGGCGTCCCAGGCCTGGGCGATGCGCGTGTCCTCGGTGTCCAGCGCCGCCAGGCGCAGGGTGTCCAGGCGCCGGTAGGACCAGGCCGCCCGCAGGCGGGCCCACAGCCGGGCCGGGCCCCGGGGCGCCTGCACCCGGGTCGTGCCCTCGGGCGTGACCAGCAGCACCTCGCCGTGGCGGGCGGCGTGCAGCAGGTCGTCGACCATCGGTACCTCGGGCGCCCAGCCCTCCAGCCGCTCGACCAGGACCTGCTGGCCGGGCACGCCGGTGGGCGTGGCCTCGGCCAGGCGGGTGCTGGGCACGCGCACGGGGCCCAGGTCGGCCCGCCCGGTCGCATGGGTGTGGGCCTGGCGCTTGGCCGGCGCGGGGTTGCGGGCCTCGTCGAGCAGGCGCCACAGGGCGGGCGCGGGCTGGTCGCCGCGGCTCACGCGCACGCGGGCGCCGGGCCGGTCCGGGCCGCCGTCGGGATCCAGGACGAAGCCGAAGCCCCGGTCGGCGAGGGGGACCAGGCACCGCGCCAGGTCCAGCGCCGTGGCCTGGGGCGGGAGCCGCAGCTCGACCGACGCGCCGCGGGCCAGGCTGGCCAGCTCCCGGGCGGCGGGGCCGGCCGGGTTGTGGGTCGCCAGGGCCTGGTGGAGGAGCACGCGGGCGCGGCGGCGCACTCCCGGCGGGGCGTCGGCGGGCACGGCGGCGGCGGCCTCGACCAGGGCCTGCTGCAGCGGCTCGCCGCGCCGCGCGGCCTCGACGGCGGCCTCCAGGGCGGTGCGGGCGACCAGGGGCTCGTCCTGGAAGCGGGGCGGCAGCAGCGCCAGGCCGGCGGGGCCGGCGCTGCCCAGGGCCCAGGCCAGGCGGGCGCGGGTGCGGGCGTCGGCGCGCCCGGCCAGCAGGTTGGCTTCGGCGGCGGCGGTCGGCCAGCCGCGGGCGAGGCGCGCGGCCACGCCGTCGGCCAGGGTGAAGCGCACCAGCTCGCTCTCGTCGCGAGCGCCGGAGCGCACCGTCTCGGTGGCGTCCAGCCCGTCGTGGGCGAGCAGCACCTCGACGACCCGCGCCCGGACCAGCGCGCCGTCGGGATCGACCTGGGCCCGGGCCAGCGCGCGGCCCAGCAGCGCGGCGGCCTCCGGGGCCGGCAGGACCTCGGCCACCGGCAGGAGCGCCCGCCGCAGCCAGGGGTCGGCCCGGTCGTCGTCCAGCAGCTCCTGCACGACGTGCAGCGACTCGGCGCCGAGCCCCCAGGGCAGGGCGTGGCGGCGCAGCAGGTCGACCAGCGCGGCGGCGGCGGCCAGGCGGCTGGGGCGGCGCGGCTCGGTGCGCACCAGCGTGGCCAGCAGCGGGAAGGCGCCGTGGCCCCGCAGCACCTGCACCACGGCGCCGGGCTCGGCCCGCAGCGCGCTCAGCTCGGCGGCCCGGTCGGCCAGCGGGGCCAGCAGCCGCAGCAGGACCTCGACCCGCGCGCCCTCGGCCTCGGCCGCGGCGCCCTCGCGCTCCAGGAGGCAGGCCAGGTCGAGCTGCCCGCGGGCGACCGCCCCCAGGTCGGCGCGCAGCCGGTCCGGCTCGTCCACCAGCTCGCGCAGGTGCTCGGCCACCAGCTCGGGGCGCTGGGCCTCGTCCAGCGCCAGGGCCCGGCCGCGCAGGCGGTCGGCGCGGGCGCGCAGCCGGTCGAGGCTGCGGACCCCGGCGCGCAGGGCCTCGATCGCCGTGGCCAGGGCCTCGGCGGGGCGGCGGGGGTCCAGCTCGGGCGGCAGGCTCTCCAGCTCGGGCACCCGCACCCGGGCCGTCAGCGGGTCGAGCAGGTCGGCCAGCGCCTGGAGGCGGGCCGAGGCCAGGGGCCGTCGCGCCAGCCGGGAGTGCCTGGACCCCGCTCCCGGGTCCTTCGCCGCGCTCACGGGCGCTCCCGCTGCGCGCGGAAGGCGACGGAGGCGGGGGGCAGGTCGAGCAGGCCGCGGCGAGGTCCCAGGAGCAGCTTGAGGCCGGCGGCGGCCAGCGGCTCGGCGACGTCGAAGCGCCAGCCCAGGCGCGCCCAGGGCCGCCACCACCGGCCCTGCCCGTCCCACAGCCCCTGCTCGGCGCGCAGCTCCAGCCGGGGGGCCCACGAGGCCTCGTCGCGGTGGGCGTCGGCGAAGCGGCGCTCGAGCTGGCCGTCCACCCCCAGCACCGCGCCCGTGGGCAGCAACAGGTCGGCGCCGACGAAGGGGCCGGCGCGGTCCAGGCTGGGGCCGCTGTTGGAGGTGGCGGCGATGCCCGCCTCCCAGCGCAGGTCGCTGGTCGGGCTGCCGACCAGGGCGACCGCCCCTTGCAGGACGAGGGGGTGGTCGGCGGTCCACTGGCTCCAGGCCTGCCCGTCGACGCGCGCGACCGGTGCGGCGCTGCTCCAGGCCGCGCGCAGCCGCCCGTCCAGGCGCAGGTCCAGCGTGCGGCCCAGGCTGGGCTCGACCCGGCCGCGCAGGGCGCCGCCCAGGTGGCCGGCGGGCCCGGTGATGCTGGTCGCGCCGGCCCCGAAGAGCGCCGCCGAGGCGAAGGCCCGCGCCCAGGTGCGGCCGGCCTCGGCGAGCGCGCCGCCGGCGGGGGCCAGCCCGCGGCCCCAGGCGCCGGCCTGCCCGAAGTGGCGCGGGCCGGCCTGGAGCCAGCGCGCCCCGACCTGGGCCGCCTGCCAGCGCTCGGTGGGGTGGCTGAGCAGCTCGGCGTGGGCCGAGGCCGCCAGCTCGACGCTGCCGCCGCGGCCGGGGGCACGCAGCACCGCCAGGGGCGGGGCCCCCAGGTGGGCGAAGACCGCGTCGACGTCGACGGGCAGGGCCTCGGCCGGCGGCAGCAGCAGGTCGAGCGGCAGCGCCTCGTCCAGGGCCAGCGCCTCGTCCTCGGGCGCCGCTGGCAGGCGCGTGCCGGCCCAGGCCTGCAGGTCGACCTCGCCCTCGACCCGGACCTGGTGCGCGCCTGGCTCGGCCACCGCCACCACCAGGGGGGCGCCGCCGGCCCGCACCTCCCCCGCGGCGCGCCCGTCCAGCAGGACCCGCCCCTGGCCGCGCAGGGCCTGCACGCGGACCAGCAGCGGGCCGCCGACCTCGTAGCTCAGCGGGCGGCCGGCCGCGGCGCGGTGGGCGGTCCGCTCGACGTCGCGGGGCAGGGGCGCGCCGTCCAGCCGCAGCCGCACGGCCAGGGCGTGCGAGGGGCCCGGTCCGCCGATCTCCACCTCGCGGCGGGCGCGCGCGGCGGGCAGGTGCAGCGCCTCGGTCCGCCCGTCGGGCACCGTCACCGTGGTCCGCACCTCGTCGATGCGCAGCGGCACCTCGCAGGGCGCGCCCGGGCCCTGCTCGTCGCGGCAGAACAGCTCGACCACCAGCTCGCCGGGGCCGGCGCGGGCCAGCTCGCCCAGGTCGCCCCGCAGGACCGTCCCCTCCTCCCCCGGGGGCCAGGGCAGGCCCAGCAGGGCGGCGCGCACGCGGCGCCAGGTCGGGGCCAGCGGGTCGTCGGGCGAGGCCTCGCCGCCGCCGTCGACCCCCTGCGGATCTGCGTCTTCGGGCGCGACGGCGACCTTGACCAGGCCCACGCCGCCGCTGGGCCAGGTCAGCGCGGTCCAGGCCGTGCGGCCCAGCAGCAGGCGACGCAGGCGGTCACCCGAGGCGCCGGCGTGGTCGGCCGCCTGCCAGGCCCAGGCCAGGTGCGGCGTCTCGGCCCAGGCCTCGCCCGCGGCGCGCCACAGGGCGGGGTCGTCGCCGTGCTCGCGGGCCAGGGCCTCCAGCGCCAGGGCGCGGGCCTCGGGCGGGCCTTCGGGCGCCGGGCGCGGGTCCTGGTGCATGGCCAGCGCGGCCGCGGGCGAGGTGGGGCCCAGGATCGGGGCCGAGGGGGTGACCGGCACCAGGTTGGCGGCCAGCCGGCGGGCCTGGGCCTGCATCGCCGGGTCGGGGCCCTCCAGCAGCACGCGCAGGTCGCGGCGCGCCGCGCGGAGCTGGCCCATGCGCCCCAGCAGCGCGGCGCGGGCCAGCCGCGCCTCGGGCAGCCCCAGGTCGACGGTGCGCGAGAGGTCGGCCAGCTCGGCCAGGGCGGCGTCGACGTCGGTGACCGGCGGCGGCGGGCGGCCCCCGGGCGCCGGGTCGCGCAGGCGCTGCTCGAGCTGGGCCTGGACCGGGATCGCCGGGTCCTCGGCCCGCACCCTGACCAGGGTCGCCCAGGGACCGGCCAGCAGCTCGACCCGGCCCTGGGTGTCGGGCACGAGCCGGTGCAGGGCGCCGTCGTCCAGCTCGACCCACACGGGCACGGCGGGCTCGACCACCAGCCGCAGGTCGGCGCTGGCCCCCGGGTCCGGCAGGCTCCAGCGCGCCGGCAGCGCGTGCATGGGCCGGTCCCAGACGCGCCGGCCGCCGGTCGGGGCGCCCGCCGGGCCGCCGGCCGCGCCGGTCGGCACCGCCAGCTCGGGATCGACCAGGTAGACCGTGCCCGCCTCGACCTCCAGCCGGTGGCGCCCCGGCGCCAGCGCCACGCCCAGCTCGCCGTGCTGGCCCTCGACCCCGGCGGCCCAGGGCTGGCCGTCCAGGCGCCAGCGCGCCGGCCCCGCCAGCAGCAGGCGCAGCACCGGGCTGCGCTCGCCCCACTCCGGCAGGTCGACGTCGACCCCCGTGCCGGCGTCGACCGCCAGCCGCGGCACGCCGGGGCCGCTGTCCGCCAGCCGGCGGGTCGCGGCGGCCGCCGGGGTCGCCGGGTCGCGGGCCTCGGCGTCGCCCCCGGCCAGCGGCTCCAGCCGGACGAAGCGGGTCGAGACCGTGCGGTGGCGCAGCTCGTCGACGTGGACCTGCCGCCCGTCGTCCAGCAGCGGCCGCGCCGCCCGCAGCAGGGCCGTGCCGCGGCTGCGCTGGCCGCCCAGGCCGTCCAGCCACCGGGCGACGGCGGCCGGGTCGGGCGAGGGGTCGGCCTGCACCAGGGCGGCCACCCGGGCCGGGGGCAGCTCCTCGGCGCGGGCGAGCAGGGCGGCGGTCGCGACGGCCCGCCCGTCGGGCGAGGTCTCCTCGGGCAGCGCCGACAGGGCCAGCAGCTCGGCCGGGTCCTCGGTGAGCGCCAGCACCCGCGCCCGGGCCAGCTCCCCGCCGGCCCCCGGCCGGTCCAGGCAGCCGCGGAAGCCGGCGAGCGCCGCGGGCCGGTCCCCTCGCAGCCAGGCCCGCTCGGCGCGCGCCAGCGGATCCTCCTGCGGCGGGTCCTGTCCGGGCAGGCGGGCGCCCAGCAGCGGGCGGCGCAGGGCGGCGACCTCGACCCGCGCCTGCACCGGCAGGCCGGGCACCTCGACCTCCAGCGTGTGCGCGCCCGGTCCCAGGAACAGCTCCTCGCGCCGCCAGGCCGTGCCGGCGCCGACCAGGGGGTCGACCTCCCGCGCCTGCCCGTCGACGGCCAGCCGCAGCGCGCCGCGGGCCCAGGCGCCGTCTGCCCGCGGGCGCAGCGACAGCACCACCGTCGCCGGCCCCTGCAGCGCCACCTGCCACTGCTCGTCGGCGCCGAGCACCGTCTCCGCCACCGAGGCGCGGGCGTGCGTCGTGCGGTGCAGCGGCACCAGGTGGGCCAGGTCGGCGGTGGTGCCCAGGTGGCGCAGCCGCCGCGCGTCCGGCTCGTCGCCGTCGAAGGCCCGCACGCGCAGGCGGACCTCGGCCTGCACCGCCGGCCCCCCCCAGGGCAGGCGGATCGCCTCCGCGTCGCCCCGCCAGGCCTGCCGGTGGACCTGCTGCCAGGCGGCGAGCTGCTCGCGCCGGGTCGACAGCCGCACCCGCGGCCGCCCCCCCAGCGGGTCGACGCGCAGCAGGCGGGGCTCGTCGGACAGGGGGATCAGCAGCCCCTCGGGCACGCCGCGCAGGTCGACCGGCAGGGTGGGCCCCGGCAGCACCTGGAGCTGGTCGGTCTCGGGGTTGCGCGTGGTCGGCAGGGCCACGACGGTGGGCAGCGGGTCGCGCGCGCCGGGCTCCAGGCGCACGGCCACGCCCGCCGGCACCAGCAGGAGCCCGTCGGGGTCCACCACCCGCGGCAGGGGGACGGGCGCGGTCCAGGTGGCGGCCAGCGCGGCCGCGCCGAGCAGGGCCAGGATCACGGCGGCCCCGGGGTCGGCGGCGGCTCGCGGTCGGCGAGGGCCACCAGGGCCCGGCCCAGCCGCGCGCGCGCCTCGGGCTGCCGGCGCAGGCGGGCGCGGGTCGCGGCGGACAGCTCCAGGTGCAGGAAGCGCGCGCGGTCGGCGAGCAGCCAGCCCTGGACGTTGTCGCGGGCCGCCAGCAGCGGCACCTCCTGGGGCCCGGCCACGCGGGCGGGCGGGGGAGGGGAGGAGGGGTCCTGCGAGGAGGGCGCCAGCGCCAGGGCGAGGGCCCGCTCGGCGTGGGCCTGCAGGTCGCCGCCGGAGCGGGCCATGCCGGTGCTGGCCACGGCGTCGGCCGGGGTGCGCGCGTGCGCGTAGCCGTGGAGCTGGACCACCAGGGCATCGGGCAGGGCCAGCAGCACGGCGGCGGTCGCGGCCTGCAAGGGCCCCTGCTCCTGGTCGGCCGGGTCGACCCCGCGGGCCACGTCGCGCTCGTGGGTGGCGATCATCACCGCTCGCGCGTGGCCCTGGTCGAAGAGGGCCCCGGCGATGCTGCCGGTGTGGCGGTCCCAGGCCGGGTGCGGCGCCTGCAGCACCACCTCGGCCGGCAGCGGGCCCAGGCGGACGCCGACCAGCCCGTCGCCCCGGGGCTGGGGTCCGACGGGCGGCGGCGCGGGAGGGGGCGCCTGCTCCCCCTCGCCCGGCCCGCGCTCCTCGTGCGGCCCGCCCTCCTCCTCCGGCCCGCCCTCCTCCTCCTCGCCCGCCCCCGCCAGGTCCGGGCGCGGGGGCTCCACCAGCCACAGCAGGTCGCCGTGCCGCTCCAGCGACAGCCCCAGGGCCAGGGCCCGCTCCGCCGCGTCCGGGGGCAGCCGGCCCGAGGGCGCGGCCCGCAGCAGGTCGGCCACCAGCGCGGTCGTCGCCAGGCGGCGCGCCGCGTCCGGGCGGGCGGGGCGCTCGGTGCGGCTCTGCTTGGCCCGGACCCAGGTCGTGGAGGGCGACGAGGACGGGGGCGCGGCCAGGGCGAGGGCGACCAGCAGCAGCAGGGTGGTCATCGGTCCACCACCGTGCTGCGGCCGCTGCCCGCCAGGGGGGCGCGGGCCCACGTCGCCGTCGCCCGCAGCCACACCGGCTGATCGGTGCCCGCCAGGCGCAGGTGGAGGGTCAGCGGTCGGGTGCCCACGTCGCTGCCGATCTCCAGGACCAGGGGGCTCAGGCGCGCCTGCTCGGCGGCGGAGAAGGAGAGGGGGCGCGCCCGGCCGCCCTCCTCCACCAGGCGGTGGCGGCCCGAGCGCCGGGTCGTGCGCTCCATCATCGCAGGCGAGGAGGCCAGGCCGCCGCCCTCGAACCACCACTCCAGCCAGCCGGGCGAGCCGTAGCTGTACAGGGCGACGCTGTTCGGCCCGCCGGGCACGGCGATGGTGTGGACCTGGCCGGGCGCCAGCCGCACCACGCGGCGCACCTGCCAGGCGCGGGCGCCCCGGGCGCGCGCCAGGAACAGGTCGGCCCCGGTGCCGCCGGCGCGCCGCACCCCGACCTGCCGCGGGCCGGGCAGCAGGTCGGCCAGGCGCAGGCGGCCCGCCGAGGCCAGCAGGCGCTGCGGGTAGGGCTGTCCGTCCACCTCGACCACCACCTCGCCGCCGACCTGCCCGGGCGGCAGCCGGTAGTCGATGTCCAGGCGGCCCGAGGCCGGGACCTCGACCCGGCTGGGGGAGGAGCCCAGCAGCGCCCGGGTGCCACGCGCCGCGCGCCCGTCGCGGTCGGGCTCCACCAGCAGCTCGTAGGGCCCCGGCAGCGGCAGGGCGTTGCGGGTGGGCGGCTGGGAGGCCATTGCCGCTGGCGCGCCCGCCCCCGCCGGCGCGCCCGCCCCCGCTGCCGCGCCCGCCCCCGCCGGCTCGCCCGGCTCCTCGCCCAGGCCCAGCCAGCGGTCCTCGGGCAGCCAGGCCTCGACCGCGTCCAGGCGGACCTGGCTGTCCACGCGCACCAGGCGGTCCTGGGTCCACAGCGCCGCCCGGTCGTCGGGGCCGCGGGCCTGCCAGGGATCCTGCGCGTAGGGCTCGAAGCGCGCCAGGCTGAAGCCGGGGGCCGGGCGCGGCAGGCCGGCCTGCCAGGTCGGGATCCGGCCGGCGGGGGCGCGGCCCGTCGGCGGCGCCAGGGCCTCGGGCAGCTCGAGCTTGAGGGCCTTGTCGAGGAAGGTGCGCGTTTCCTCGGGATTTAAGTTTCGCAGGCGCAGGTCGAGGACGGAGTCTTCCTGTCCGAGGGCCTCCAGCGAGGCGGCGAGGTCGGGGCG
>JAKLKF010000163.1 GCA_023150805.1 Myxococcota bacterium
AGGTCGGCGACTGGCAGCTCGACATCAACCTCGCGGCGGACGGCGGCGGTGACACGGGCGCCGTCGACTTCCCCACCAGCTCCGTCGACTGAGGGGCCCAGCTACCCATGACCCGCTCGCACTGGCTGCTCCCGGCCCTGCTCTCGTGTTCGCTGGCGCTGGGCGCCTGCGGTGACAAGGACGACGGGGGCGACGGCACCTCCGACGGCGGCGCGACCGACGGCGGCGGCGACGGCGGGACCGGCGGCGACGGCGGGACCGGCGGCGACGGCGGCGGCACGGACGGCGGCGGCACGGGCGGGGACGGCGGGACCGGCGGCGACGGCGGCACGGCGACCGAGGACGACTGCACCGACGGGGCCGACGACGACGGCGACGGCGACGTCGACTGCGACGACGAGGACTGCGCGCTGGACGAGGCCTGCCGGGAGACGGTGTGCAACGACGGCGTCGACGACGAGGGCGACGGCCTGACCGACTGCGACGACCCCGACTGCCTGGGCAACCCCTACTGCCCGGAGCTGGACTGCGACAACGGCGACGACGACGACGGCGACGGCTGGGCCGACTGCCTGGATGCCGACTGCCTGGGCTCGCCGGACTGTCGCAGCGAGAAGGACTGCGGCAACGGCCTGGACGACGACGAGGACGGGTGGGCCGACTGCCTGGACGACGACTGCGTGCTGGCCGAGGGCTGCTACGAGAGCGACTGCACCGACGATCTCGACGATGACGGGGACGGCTACGTCGACTGCCTGGACGGCGACTGCTTCCGCCGGGAGGGCTGCATCGAGGTGCTGTGCGACGACGGGCTGGACGACGACGGCGACGGCGGCATCGACTGCCTGGACGCCGACTGTCACCCGACCCGCCCCTGCATGGCGGCGTGCACTGAGGCCGACCCGGGCCCGGTGTCCGAGGGGCTGCTGTGGTCGGGCAGCACCAGCGGCGCGGACGACTCCTTTGACGACGTCGACGAGTGCGGGGCCGACGGTGGTCCGGACGCCGCCTTCATCTTCGAGATCCCGGGGCCTGGCTGCTTCGTCCTCTCGACCGAGGGCACGGGCTTCGACACCGTGCTGCGGGCCTACGAGAGCTGCGAGAGCTCCGAGGAGCTGGCCTGCGGGGACGACGTCGACGACGAGGACCTGACCAGCCGGCTCTACGCCGACGGTGAGGCCGGGGACATCTACGTCGTGGTGGTCGACGGCTACGACAGCAGCGCCTCGGGCGACTTCGAGGTCAGCGTCGACACCTACGAGTACCCGGTGGAGCAGGACATCGGCAGCGTGACCGGCACCGCCGCGGTGACCGGCGACATCGACGGGACCGAGGACCTGGACTGGGTGCTGTCCTGCGGCGGCGCGAACGAGTACGACGAGCTGCTGCTGTGGACCGCGCCCGAGGCGGGGACCTGGACCTTCGACATGTCCGAGAGCGAGTTCGACTCGGTGCTGGGCGTGGTCTCGGCGGGCGACACCTGCCCGGTCGAGCTCGGCTGCAACGACGACGAGAGCTACCCGCACGTGCTGACCAGCATCGTGCAGGTCGAGCTGGAGGCCGGCCAGGAGGTCGTACTCTGGGTCAGCAGCTACGACAGCAGCCAGGTGGGCGACTACCAGGTCGACATCACCGTGGACTGAGCCGCCGGCCCTCGGCGCGCCGCGGCGCAGGCGCCGCCGGTCGGGCGCGGCGGCGGGCCGTCAGTCCCCGCGATTGGCCAGCCAGGCGGCGAAGAGCACGATGGGGATCGGCAGCCAGTAGAGCTGGGAGAGGGGGTGGGTGTAGGGCCACCACCGCTTGTAGCGGGCCATCAGGCCCAGCTCGAGGGGGTGGGCGGCGCCGTCGGTCACCCGCAGCGAGCGCACCGACTGCTCGAACTGGTCGAGCAGCGCGACCTGGTCGGCGGGGGCGGCCGCCTGGCAGTGCAGGTTCACGTCGCTCCACGCCGTGTAGAAGGTGGCGACCTGGACCGGCACGGGGTCGGAGCCGGTGACGGTGCGCGTCCCCTCGACCCGCCACAGGTAGCCGGCGCGGTCGCCCAGCTCGACGGTGGCGAGCTGGCCGGCCGCCTCGGGGGCCACGACCACGGTGCCGGCGCCGAGCATGTCGGCCGAGCGGCCCCGGATCGGCTTGCCGCCGTCGACGGCGTAGCTGCCGCCCTTGAGCATCACCCGGGCCATCGTCCGGTAGTTCTCGGCCAGCCGCGGCGCCTTCTCGGGCTCCACGATCTCCAGGGTGTCGGCGCTGTAGGCCACGCAGCCGAAGGCGGCCTGGCCGCCGGGGCTCTGGGGGTCCAGGAAGGTCTGGAAGGCCAGCGCGCCGCCGAAGCCGCTGTTGCCGCCGACCGGCTCGCCGTTGAGCGCCATGCGCTCCCGCTCGGTCAGGGAGCGGAAGCCCTGGGGGAGATCGAGCTCGTAGCCGGCGTCCTCGCGGACGTGGCCGAAGGGCAGCTCGGCCTGCGCGACCGGGCCGTCGTAGAAGCTGGCCATCGCCTCCAGCTCGTCGGCGGTGGCCAGGGCCTCTTCGGGGGTCGCGACGCCGACCACGACCACCGCGTCCAGCCCGGCGCGGCGGGGCACCAGGTCCACCACCAGGCGGCCGGTCTCGTCGGGGCGGTCGGGCAGCTCGACGCTGGCCGTGCCCCGCACGATGGCGCCGAGCGTCGGGCTCTGGACCGCCTGGAAGGACTCCCAGGTGACGACGCCCAGGCGGGGCCCGGCGTAGGTCTCGGTCAGGAAGGCGTCGGCGACCGCCTGGGCGACCGGGTCGGTCCCGGCGGTGGGGGCGCCCGCCGCGGGCGTGGCGAAGGCGGGCTGGTAGCGGCTCTGCACCTCCTCCACCATCGCGACGAGCTGCGTGCCCTTCTTCTCCAGCGCCAGCGAGGCGTCGCTCTGGTTGGCCCAGGCGGGCATCGCCCAGGCCGGTCCCTGCGGCCCGATCGGGACGCGCACGACCATGTCGATGTCGGGCAGGGGGTAGGTGACCTCGGTCGCCGCGGCCTCCTCACCCGGGTCCTGGGCGACGGCGGGGGCGGCGAGGAGACAGGAGAGCAGCAGGGTGGGCAGGGACATGTGCGCCGCGGGGGAGGAGGCGGGTCGGGCGGGGCAGCCGCAGGGTGTCCGGCCGAACTACCGGGTTGCGGAGGTCGAGGCCAGCCCCGCGGTGGGGTTTGGCCGCACGTGGTTCACGGGAGGTGCCCGGGGTTCACGGGGAGGGCGGCACGGGCCGGGAGGCGCGGATGGTGCGCAGGTCCAGGCCCTCCCGCCACATCGCGACCAGGCCGACGACCAGCACGGGCAGGAAGCTGGTGGCCCAGAAGACGATGGCGAAGCCCTTGGCGGGCAGGACGGGCTGGCCCCAGAGCACCAGGGTCTTCTCGATGGCGACGTGGAAGACCCCGACGAAGCCCGGCGCCTGGGGTAAGGCGACGGTCAGGGCGATGGCGACCCCGGTGAAGCAGGCGGCGCCGAAGGGCAGGTCCATGTCGAAGGCCTGGAAGAGGCACCAGATCGAGGCCGCGCCGTTGACCCACAGCAGCACCGAGAGCAGCCCGGCGCGCGCCAGGCCGCCCGGGTCGCGGCTGTTGCCCAGGCCGAGCACGAAGCCGTCGAAGAGCCCGAGCAGCCGGTCCCGCAGCGGCGGCGGCGCCAGTCCGGCGAGCAGGGCGAAGGTGCGCCGGGCGGCGACCCGCTGCGTCGCCAGGGCGAAGAAGGTGACCATGGCCGCGCTGGCGGCCAGGCCCAGGGCGCCGCCGTAGAGCTTGAGGTTGTCGACCAGCTCGCGCTCGCTGTCGGGCAGCGCCTGCTCGCCGCCGGGCAGGACGAGGACCATCAGCACCAGGACCGACACCATGCCGAGCAGGTCGTAGACCCGCTCCATCACGGCGGTGGCGAAGACCGCGACGACGGGGTGCCCGGTCCGGCGGGCGGCGACCAGCGGCTTGGCCACCTCGCCGGCGCGCAGGGGCAGCAGGATGTTGGCGGCGGCGCCGATGACCGTGGCGGCGAACAGGTCGCCGACCCGCGCCTGCAGCCCCAGGGGGCGCAGCAGCACCTGCCAGCGCAGGGCGCGGATCCCGAACTCTCCGAGCAGGACCAGGGCGGCCAGGCCCGCCCAGCGCACGTCCACGCGCGCCAGCTCCCGCAGCAGCAGCGCCCAGTCGACGTCCCAGCAGAACCACGCCAGGGCGCCGCCGCTGACCAGGGTGCCCAGGGCGAGGCCGGCCGCGCGCCCCCGCGAGGGAGGTGCCGCCGGGGCGGGCGAGGGTGGAGGAGCGGACATTGCCGCGCACCTTAGCGCGGGCCACGGACCCTGCGGGGGGCGCCCCGGCCGGTAGCACCGCGCACCGGGTCCCGATAGCAGCAGGAGCCCGTCGGCGGACCCTCCGCGCCGGCCGGCCTCCCGCCCCCAGAGCAGTCCCATGCCCCCGCTCCCGCCGCGCTTCCACGTCTCCGGCCTGGGCAACGCCCTGGTCGACGCCCTCGTCCGCATCGACGACGACGGCATCCTCGCCCGGATGAACCTCAACCGCGGCCTGATGCACCCCGTCGATCACCAGACCTGGCAGCTCGCCTTCGAGCAGCTCCAGCACTTCGGCGTGCAGATCCACTCGGGCGGCTCCTGCGCCAACACGGTGGCGACCCTGGGCCTGCTCGGCCTGGACACGGTCTACTGCGGCCAGGTCGGCGACGATCAGCTCGGCCACCTGTACGCCGCGCGCATGACCGAGGCCTGCCGGGGCCACGCGCTGGTCTTCACCAAGGAGCTGGCGACGGGCAAGTGCCTGAGCATCATCAGCGCCTCGGACGCCGAGCGCACCATGCTCACCGACCTGGGGGCGGCCGTGGCCCTCCCCGGCCTGGGGCGCTTCGCCGACGAGATCCGCGACAGCCGCCTGTTCCACACCACGGGCTACCTGCTGCTGGGCGAGCCCATGGCCAGCCGCGCGATGGAGGCCATCGCCATCGCCGCGCAGGAGCAGATCCCCGTGAGCCTGGACGTGGCCGACCCCTTCGTGGTCGACACGGTCCGCGACCGGATGTGGTCGGTGATCGAGGAGTTCGCCGACATCGTCTTCCTCAACGCCGACGAGGCGCGGGCGCTGACCGGCCGCAGCCCGGAGGAGGCGATCCACGAGATCGGCAGGGCCTGCCACACCGTGGTGCTCAAGCTCGGCGGGCGCGGCAGCCTGGTCAAGCACGGCGACGACCTCTTCCCGGTCGCGGTGCACCCCACCCAGGCCGTGGACACGACGGGGGCCGGCGACGCCTACGCCGCGGGCTTCCTCTACGGCTTCGTCAACGGCTGGGCGCCCGATCGCTCCGGCGACCTGGGCAGCCGCCTGGCATCGCTCACGGTCGGCCAGGTGGGCGCCGTGGTGCGCGACCCGGCGGCGCTGCAGGCGGCCGTGCGGGCCTGCCTGGACCAGGCCGGCTGACCCCAACCATCCACGCAGGAGCCCAGCCATGAACCTCCCCGTCGAGGTCATCGAGGCCGTAGACAACGGCAAGTGCATCCTCTTCGTCGGAAGCCGCTTCTCCGGCGAGGCGGCCGAGGCCCAGGGCCAGCCCTTCACCGAGGCAAAGGAGCTGGCCAAGGCCCTGGGCTGGACCAAGCCGCGGCAGCTCATGGGGGGGCGCGCCAAGCACAGCAAGCCCTCTCCGCTGGAGGGCGCGGCGCTCTTCGAGCAGAAGAGCGGCCGCAAGGGCCTGGTGGCCGAGGTCCGGCGGCTGACGGACGTGCCCCGGGTCCAGCCCACCGACTTCCACAAGAGCGCCATCTCGCGCTTCCCGGTGATCGTGACCACCTGCCAGGACGACCTGCTGGAGCGGACGGCGCTGGCCATGGGGGGTGCCGCCCAGGTGCTGTACCGGGGCGACCCGCTCCCGGCGCCCGACCCCGCCCGGCGCGTCATCTACAAGATCAACGGCGGCTTCGAGCGGCCCGAGACCCTGGTGCTCACCGCGGCCGATCGGCGGGAGCTGCCGGAGGAGATCAAGAAGACCTTCCGCAACCTGATCCGCAGCCACGTGGTGCTGTTCGCGGGCTACCGCCCGGACCACGAGGAGTTCGAGAACGTCTTCGAGGACCTGACGGCCTGCTACGGCGGTGAGCTCCCCCGCTGCCACCTGGCCGTGGCCCAGGGCCAGATCGACGACTTCCTGTGGCAGAAGTGGGTCTGGCGCGGCCTGCTGATGTTCACCGCGGACCCCAGCGAGTGCATGGCCGAGCTGGAGGCCCGGATCCAGAAGGCCCCGTGAGCGCAGCGAACGTCCCCGGAGGGGGGAGGCCGCGCAGCGGCCGGGGGGAACCTGGAGGGGTTCCCCCCTTGGAGGCCCCGTGAGCGCAGCGAACCCTGAGGGCCTGGACGCGGGCGGCCTGCGGCTGGCGCGCTACCAGTCGCCATCCGGTGCGCCGCGCCTGGCCCGCGTGTACGGCTGGGGCACCCCCGACGCGCCGCTGCGCGGGGTCCGGCTGCAGCCGGTGGTGGGCGACATCCTGGGCCACGTCGAGCCCACGGGCGAGGAGTGGCTGGACGCCGCGCAGGCGCGGCTGCTGCCCCCGCTGTTGCCCTCCAAGGTCATCGGCATCGGCTCGAACTACCGCGCCCACGCGGCCGAGATGGGGCGGCCGCTGCCGACCGTGCCCAAGGTCTTCCTCAAGCCCCCCTCGGCGGTGGTGGCCTTCGGCGAGCCGATCCTGCTGCCGCCGGGCACCGAGCGGGTCGACCACGAGGCCGAGCTGGCCCTGGTGATCGGCCGGCACCTCAGCCGGGTCTCCCCGGAGCAGGCGATGGCCGGGGTCGCGGGGTTGACCTGCCTCAACGACGTCACGGCCCGCGACCTGCAGAAGGCCGACGGCGTGTTCGCGCGGGCCAAGGGCTTCGACAGCTTCTGCCCCCTGGGGCCCTGGATCACGCGGGGGCTGCAGCCGGGGGCGCTCGCCGTGCGTTGCCGGGTGCGGGGGCGGGACGGCGCCTGGGTCACGCGCCAGGACGGGCGCGCCGACGACATGGTCTTCGACCCGGCGACCCTGGTCTCCTTCGTCTCCCAGGTGATGAGCCTGTGGCCTGGGGACGTGATCGCGACCGGGACCCCGGCGGGCGTCGGCCCGCTGCAGGCCGGCGACCGGGTGCAGGTCGAGATCGAGGGCGTCGGCATCCTGGAGAACCCGGTGCAGGACCGCGACGACCGCGCGATCCTGGCGGGGGGCTGAGGCGTGTTCCCGATCGGCCAGGCGATCCTGGCGGCCAGCCTGCCCCTGCTGGGCCTGGCGCTGGTGGGGCCCTTCTCTCGCCTCCGTCCGCCGGCGGCGGCCCTCCTGGCGCTGGGGACGGTGGGAGCCGCGCTGGGGCTCGGCCTGCTCCTGCCGTCCGACCTGTGGCAGCTCCCCGGGCTGGTGGGCCTGCAGGGAGAGGTGCTGCTGCTGCTGGCCTGGGGCCTGTACGGCGGCCTGGCCAGCCTGGCCGGGGGGCTGCGGCTGCCGGGCCCGCCGCTGGTCGGCGCCTTCCTGGCGGGCACCTGCATGGGAGAGCTGGGCGCGGCCGCGGCCCTGGCCGGCGCGGCCCGGGACCGGGCGGGGGCCGCGCGGCTGGCGCTGGCGGCGATGGGCGGCGCGATGATCGGGCGGGTGGGGGACCCGGCGGTGCTGGTCCTGGCGGGCCGCGTCGACTCGCGGTTCTGGACCCTGGTCCCCCTGGGGCTGGGGATGGCCCTGGTGGCGGCGCCGCGCCGGGCGCACCTGCGCGAGCACGCCGCCGGCAGCCTGCCCGTGACCGCGGTCACGGCGCTGGTGGCCCTGGTCGCGGCCTTCGCGCCGGCCCTGGCGGGCCCCGCCCTGGGGGGGGGCGTCCTGGCGCTGGCCGGCCTGGCGCTGGCCTCGCGCGCCGGCGGTGGGCCGGTGGACCGCGAGGCCCTGGGCCGGGTCCTCGGCCCGAGCCTGTGGACCCTGGGCAGCGTGGTGCTCGCCCTGGTCGCCACGGCGGCCGGCCTGCCGCTGGTGGCCGCCGAGGGGCTGGCGCAGGTCATGGACCAGGTCGGGCCGGTGTTGATGCCCCTGGGGGTCGCGGTCGCGGCGCTGCTGTCCGCCCTGCTGGACGGGCCGGCGGCGGGCCTGCTGCTGGCAGCCTTCGTCGACCGCGCGGCCTTCTTCCGCGGCGACGCCCTGGCCCTGGTCGCGATGCTGGGCGCCGCGGTCGGGGGGCTGGGCCCCCTGGTGGTGGTCGGCGGGCTGCGCGCCGGGCTGCCCCGCTGGCTGGCCCAGGTCGCGCTGGCGATCGGCTGGGCCTGGGTGGTGACGGCGTGAGGGCGCGCGCGTCGCGGTTGGCGGCGGCCCGCGGGGGCCTGCTCGGCCTGCTGGCGGTGCTGCTCTGCGGCGCGGCGCCCCCGCCGGAGTGGAGCCCGTCGGGGATGGTGGCCAGCGATCATTCCCTGGCCAGCGCGGCGGGCGCGGAGGTGCTCGCGGCCGGCGGCAACGCGGTGGACGCGGCGGTCGCGGCGGCCCTGGCGGCGGGCGTGGTGCAGCCGGCCGGCAGCGGCCTGGGCGGCGGTGGCTTCGCCGTCCTGCAGCGCCCGGGCGGCGAGGCCATCGTCCTGGACTTCCGCGAGGTGGCCCCCGCCGCCGCCGACCGCGAGATGTTCGTGCGGGCCGCCGCCGCGGGGGACGAGGACGCCAGCCGCACGGGCGGGCTCGCGGTCGCCGTGCCCGCCGAGGGGCCGGGCCTGGCCGCCCTGCACGCGCGCTGGGGGCGCCTGTCGCTCGCCCGCGTCACCGCGCCTGCGCTGCGCCTCGCCGCCCGGGGCTTCCCGCTGGGCGCCCACCTCGCCGCCTCCCTCGAGCGGCTGGGCGACCGCGCGGGCCCCCTCGCCGCGCTGCTCTTCGGTCCCTCGGCCGGCGCAGCCGGGCGGGGAGAGGTGGTCCGCCGGCGGGCCCTCGCCCGCACCCTGCGCGCCTTCGCCGCCAGCCGCGGCGAGGTGCTGCAGCGGGGCTGGGTCGCCGCGGACATGGTGGCGGCGACCCGGGCGGCCGGCGGGCTGCTGACCGAGGCGGACCTGGCGGCGGACACCGTGCGGGAGCGCGCGCCGCTGGTCGGTCGCTACCGCGAGTGGACCGTCACGACCATGCCGCCGCCGTCGTCGGGGGGGGCGGTGCTGCTGCAGGCCCTGGCGGTGCTCGAGGGCTACGACCTGCACGCCCTGGGCGAGGGCAGCAGCGCGCTGTGGCACCTGCTGGCCGAGGTCAGCCAGCACGCCTTCGCCGACCGGGCGCGCCTGATGGGGGACCCCGACCGGGTCGAGGTGCCGCTGGACCGGATCCTCTCGCCCACGCGCGTGACCCAGGTGCGCGCGGCGGTGGACCCGGAGCAGACCCAGCCCTCCGCCGACGCCTACGGCCTGCCGGTCGACCCGGGCCAGGACGGTGGCACCCAGCACATCTCCGTGATCGACGCCCAGGGCCTGTCGGTCGCGCTGACCACGACGGTGAACACCTCCTTCGGCAGCGAGGTGGTGGCGCCGCGCAGCGGGATCCTCCTCAACGACCAGATGGACGACTTCGTCGCGCGCCCGGGTGTGCCCAACGCCTTCGGCCTGGTGGGCAGCGAGGCCAACGCGGTGGCGCCGGGCGCGCGGCCGCTCTCCAGCATGACGCCGACGGTGCTCTCGCACCCCGACGGCCGCCGCATCGTCATCGGCGCCAGCGGCGGGCCGACCATCATCAGCGCCACCCTGCAGGCCATCGTCTCCCTCGTCGACTTCGGTCGGGACCCGGCCGAGGCCGTCAGCGCCCCCCGGATGCACCACCAGTGGCAGCCGCGCGTGCTCAGCGTCGACGAGGGCACGCCGGCGGACGTGGTGCAGGGGTTGCGGGCGCGTGGACACAGCGTGCGCCAGGTCGAGGCCTTCTCGGCGGTGCAGGTGGTGGTCCGGCAGGCCGACGGCAGCCTGCTGGGTGCCAGCGACCCGCGCAAGGGGGGGGCGCCGGCGGGGGTGCCGCCGGAGGGTGGGGCCGGGGCCGCCCGCTGAGCGGCCGGCGCCGGCGGGCGTGGTAGGACGGGCCATGCGCCGCCAAGACCAGCCCTGGGACGCCGTCACGCTGCGGGCCCTGCCCAGCACCGAGGTCAGCCACCTGCACCTGCTCCGGCACGGGCACGTCGACACCGGCGGCCAGCGGCTGGCCTACGGGCACCTGGACCTGCCGCTGTCGGCCGAGGGCCGCCAGTCCAGCCGGGCCCTGCTCGCGCTGGTCCGCGACGGGCTGCCGCCGGTCGACCGCGTCTACGGCAGCGACCTCTCGCGCTGCGCGCCCCTGGCGACCGCGCTGGGCGAGGCCTGCGGCGCCCCCGTCGCGCTCAGCCCGCTGCTGCGCGAGCAGCACATGGGCGCCTGGGAGGGGCGGAGCTGGGCGGAGCTGACCGCCGCCGACGAGGACCGGGTCCAGGCCTGGTGGGCCGACTACCTGCACAGCCGCGCGCCGGGCGGCGAGAGCCTGGCCGACCTGGCGGCGCGCGTGGATCGCTGGTGGGCCCAGGAGGCCCCCACCCTGGCGGGCCGCCGGGTCGTGGTCGTCACCCACATCGGCGTCATCCGCGTGCTGCTGTGCCGGGCGCTGGGCCTGCCGCTGGACCAGGCGCTGCGCTGGGCGCCGGCGCGTGGCAGCCACACCTGGCTGGTGCACGGCCAGGCCGGCTTCGTGCTGCAGGGCATGGGCGAGAAGCCCCCAGAGCCCGACGCGCCGCTCGCCAGCGCCGCGCCGCGGAGGCTGGCCCTCTCCGGCAAGCTGTGGCAGGAGCAGGTCGCGCGCGAGGACCGGGCCGTGGCCGACCACGGCGGCTACGTGGCCGATCGCTCTCCCTGGGACTTCGCGGCCTTCTGGCTGCACTACCGGTTCGCCAGCGACCGCCGGGACACCGAGCGCTTCTTCGCCGAGGTGCGCGCCCGGGCGGCCGACTGCGAGCGCATCCTGCTGTTGCCCTGGGGCGTGCTTCCCCTCCACGACGACGGCGTGCGGAGCACGAACCCCTGGCTGCAGCGGCACTTCCAGGCCTGCGTCGAGGGGCTGCTGGCCCGGGAGCTACCCCCGGAGCGGCTGCTGCGCTTGCCCGCCGAGGCGACCTCCCTGCCGGCACGCCTGCAGTGGGTGGTGGAGGCGCTGGGGGCCAGCGAGCCCTGAGCGGTGGTGGGACCGGCTCAGTCCGGGGAGCGCGCCGCGGGAAAGCGCGCCCAGGCGATCACCGCCGACACCAGGGCGGCGCCGGCCAGGGCGAGGAAGAGGCGCCCCATGCCGGCGGGCAGGTCCTGCACCTGGGCGAAGGAGCTGGTTCCCGGCCGGATGCCGGCGATGGCGGCCAGGGCCGGGACGGCCACGGCGCCGCCCACCGAGCGGCTGAACAGCGAGAGCGAGGTCGCCGTGCCGCGCAGGTGCATCGGCGCGGCCTCCTGCACCGCGACGTTCCAGGTCGAGATGACCAGCCCCATGCCCATGCCCACCAGCAACAGGCCGACCAGGCCCACGGCCGCGTCGGCGCGCCAGGCCAGGGCCGCGCAGCCGGCGGCGACCAGGGCCGTCCCCGCGCGGGTGAGCCCCCGGAAGCCCAGGCGCCCCAGCAGCCGTCCGGCCAGGTTGGCGGCCAGCGTCCAGGCCAGGCTCATCGGCAGGAGGCCCATGCCGGCGTCGAGCACGCTGCCGCCGCCCACGGCCTGGACCTGGAGCGGCACGTAGCCCACCACGCCCAGCAGCACGCCGCCCAGGACCAGCCCCGAGCCCAGGACCGCCTGCTGGGTGGGGTCCCGCAGCAGCGCCAGCCTGCCGGCGGGGGCGTCGGGGGCGCGGGCGTGTCGGCCCAGGGCCCGCGGCAGCGCCAGGACGACGATGGTGCCCGCCACGACCCCGGGCGCGACGTTGATCCAGAAGATCGCGCGCCAGGACCACAGCTCGGTCAACAGGCCGCCCAGCAGCGGGCCGAGCAACGACGACAGGCCCCACACCAGGGAGAAGATCCCCTGCATGCGGGTGCGCTCGCGCAGCGGGTACAGGTCGCCGAAGACGGTCACCGTCAGCGGCACCAGGCCGCCGGCGCCCAGCCCCTGCACCGCGCGGCCAGCCACCACCAGCTCCATGCGGTCGGCCAGCCCGCAGATGGCCGAGCCCAGGACGAAGAGCAGCACGCTGAGCAGGTAGCCGTCGCGACGACCCCAGCGATCGGCCAGCCAGCCGTAGACCGGGATGGTCACGGTCTGGGCCGCGACGTAGGCGGTGAAGACCCAGGGGTAGAGGCCCGCGGCCCCCAGGTCCTGCACGACCGCGGGCATCGCGGGCCCGGCGACCACCACCTCCATGCTGGCCAGCAGGGTGCCGACCAGCAGCGCCCCCACCACGACCCGGCGCGGACCGGGCGGCAGCGGGGGCACGAAGGGCGCGGCCGCGGACATCCGGTGGGGCTATCACCCGGCTCCGGCGCCCGTCGCCGTGCCCGCCAGTCGCGCTACTTCGCCGCGACGCTCCAGGCGCCGTCGACGCGGGCCGCCTCCAGGCGGATGGTCAGCGCCACCTGGCGGCACCGGGGCAGGCGGCTGCAGCGCAGGCACTGGCGATCGCGCTTCTCGGGGATCTGCGCCACCGCGGTGCGCTGGAAGCCCAGCCCCTCGAACAGCTCGGGCTGGTCGGTCAGCACGAAGGCGTCGGCCACGCCCATCTCCACCGCCTCGTCGAGCAGGTGGCGCACCAGGGCCAGCTCGATGTCGGCGGCCTCGGCGGCGAGCGCGCCCACCTCGGCCAGGTGCGTGTCCACCAGCGAGATCGAGGCGACCCCGACCAGGACCGGCGCCACCTCGGGGTCCGGCGAGCGGCGCTCGGCGACCACGTAGTCCCGCAGGCGCTCCGCCACCTGGCGCGCGCTGCGCGGCAGCAGGCGCTCGGAGAGGATGTGGGGCCGCATCATGGCCACCATGGCGGGGACGTCGGCGACGGTCGGCTTGCGGAGGCGCAGCATGGCCACTCCCGGGGCGCGAGGGATGCATAATCATGCACCGTCTCGCCCCGCCGTGCAAGGGGGCGGGCACGAGAATCGTGGCCGGCCGCTGGCGGGGCTCCCGGGACAGGCCCCGCGCGCGCCGTCTGCATACTATGCAGGGTCAGCGGGGGTGGCGCCGCCCGCGCAGGGCCCGGTCCAGGCGGGCGAGCGCGCGCCAGGTGGTGGTGGCGTAGACGGCGGCCAGCTCCTCGCGCAGCCGCGCGTTCTCCCGCGCCAGCTCGAGCAGGGCGTCGCTGGCGGGGGGGCCCCGGGTCGGCCGCTGGCAGAAGGCGACCACGGCGGCGCAGGCGACCGCGGGGGCCAGCGTCGCCGGCAGCTCGCGCGCCGCCCGCCGCGGGCGCTCGCCGGTGGGCCCCGCCCGCAGCCGCGCCAGCGTCGCGGCGACCGCGCCGGGGTCGGCGACCGGCACCGCGTGCACCAGGTCGCGCGCGGCGAGGTCCGCGCACAGCTCGGTGCAGGGGGTGGTGACGACCTCCAGGCCCTGGTGCAGCAGGAAGAGGACCCGGGTGCGGCTGCCGGTCTCGGGCTCCAGCCCGGGGCGGTCGAGGACCAGGCCGACGTGGCAGGTCGCCAGCGCGCGCCGCAGGTCGTCGGGGGGCAGGCGCGGGGCGAGCGCGACGCCCCTGGTCTGCGCCGCCCAGGTGGACAGGCGCTCCCAGCCCTCGTCGAAGTGGCCCGGGATGGGGCCGCCGGCCAGCAGGACCTCCAGCTCGGACTGCTGGCGCCGGGCCTGGTCCAGGGCGGCGACGATCGTGTCGACGTCGAGCCAGGCGTTGGCGCCGCCGACCAGGGCCACGCGCAGCGGCGCGCCCGGCCCGCGGGCGGGGG